>JBCDLN010000001.1:0-70503 GCA_038745295.1 Pseudomonadota bacterium
AGACCAGGGCCCGGCAAACCCGTCGCGGTCATCAACATCAAAGTCGTAGGCGCTGTGGGCAATCAGCGTGTTGCCGGACAGGTTGACCGTGTCGCCCAGAACAAGGGGGGCCTCGCTGATGATGATCACCGGCGCGTCCGGTGAGAGCGTGCCATCAAAGTCGTCCAGCCGGTGTCCCTGCGTGTTGTAGACGGTGACGGGCCCGTTGAGGCTGATGCTTTGCGGCACGCCCCAAGCCATCAAGACATGGGCGCCAAAGGTCACCAGATAGGTGCCAGGTCCAGCGTCAAGCTGCACCGCCTCGCCCCCCTCCAGCACCGTGTCGGCGATAAAATGGAAGCTTTCGCCGGCGGGGGTGAACACTTGCTCCTTGTCGACGAGTTCCATGTTCTCAAACCAGCGCTGCTCGTAGAGGGCGTACCAATGGGCCGCTTCCACCCCCGAGGCCGCCATCATGGCGACCATCTTGGCCATGTAGTCTGGCGCATCCTCAAGGCTTTCAAACTGCTGGCCGAATTCGGTCGCATGGATGGGAAGCCCACCGGTCACACTATCAAGGAGAGCAATGACGGCCGGCAGCTGTTCGGGCGGCAGCGTGTAGGGGTGGATGACGACCACATCCATGAATTCAAATGCACCCGAAGCGCCGAGCGCCTGTGCGTAGCCGACCGGAATCGAATGCATCGCGCCGCCGGCGATCTCCACCTCTGGGAAGAGGGGACGCACCGCCTCCGCGACCGCTTTGAGGATGGCTGTGTAATATTCGGCGCGCTCAACGGCAGTGCGGGTGTCCGCGACAGCGCCGGAGACAAAGCTGTTGCTGTTGAACTCGTTGCCGATCTCAATGCGCGTGACCTGACCGTCAAATTCGGTGAGCGTTGCCACCACAAAGTCAGCGAACGCCGCAATATCGGCCGGGTCGTGGATCGTTTCGCCAGAATTGTAGAGTTCATGTTGCGGATGGAAGGTGAGCGAGACATCCAAACCCGCTTCAGCGACGGCATGGACATAGCTCGCCCGAATGTCGGAGAAATCGTAGACGCCGCGCTGGCGCTCCACATGTCCCCAAGGGATACTGTCGCGCACAGTGTCGATACCCAGCGCAACAGCGCTCTCGATGAGCGAGGTCGGCCAACCCTGCGCAAAATGCGTTGCAGCGCCAAATTCCATGATACTCGATCCCTGGTGGAGGGACAGAACATCGGGTGTCTGGCTTGTGTGTGCATGTCATTAGATAACCCAAATCTTGGCAACACTGTTATAATGAGCCCATACAATGATTACTCTCAGTGCTTCCTCCCGGAAATCAACAATTACTCGACCTTCAAACAATGAAGTTCCAGCATGGGAGCCTGCGATGAACTGCTATGCGCGAAGATCGATCATGGCCAAGGGCCGTATCATCTTATGGATTGCTCTCTTGGCGGGGTCTGCCGTGCTCGCGACGGGGGCTCAAAACGCAGCCCAGAGCGAGGATGGGAGCGCATTTGCGCCGCTGCAGCTTGGCGCTGTGTCAAACTTTTCCCAGGGCTTGCCGCACCGCTTTGCCGCCACAGCGGCGGATCTTGGCATCACCAATTTTCGCGATGGGATGGTCTGGCGGCAGGTGGAGGAGCGCCCGGGCGTGTTCACGTTTGACGGCCCGCGCGTCAATTTCCCCGATGCTGTGGCCGATGCCGGCGCCACGGTGTCGTTGACCATCCACTGGGGCAACCCGCTCTATGATGAAGGGTTCACCCCCCATTCGCCGGAGGCTTTGGCGGCGCAACAACCCTTCACCCGTGCGATCCTGGAGCGTTTCCCAAAAGTCGACACCATCGAGGTGGGCAACGAGTTCAACGGCACCACGTTCGTGAGCGGCCCGGTGCGCGAGATGAATGTCGACGGGCGCGCGGCCGCCCATGTGGCCATCCTCAAAGAGATCTACGAGGCGGCCCAATCGGCCGGGCGCGAAATCACCGTGCTGGGGGGCGCCACACACTCCATCCCCACGCGCTATATCTGGGACATTCTGGATGCCGGCGGCGCTGAGATCATGGATGCGATCGCCATCCATCCCTACAGCACAACGCCCGAACAATTCGGCAAGCAGATCGCCGTCATGCGGCGCCATCCGGATGCGAAAGACCTGCCGATCCAAGTGACAGAGTTCGGCACACGCAATATCGAAGGCGCGCCGGCCTTCTTCCTGAAATGGATCGCCGTGATGGCGGTGAACGGGGTGGAGCGCGCCGTCTGGTATCCGCTGACAGCACGCCAGGACGGCTACGAGCCACTGATGGATCGCGAAGGGGCGCTGACGCCGGTGGGCGAGGCCTTTGCCTTTGCACAACAACATCTGGCGGGCCGGAACGCGCACGATGTGTCGCCGGACGCCTATACGTTCGCAGTTCGCTTCGGGGAGTACGCGCTTGTGCTGTGGGGTGCGCCGCGCAGCGTCAGACTGGCCGACGGCATCACTGCGTTCGGGCCAACCGGAGCGCCGCTCGCAGCGTCTGGCCTGTCGGTGTCCGCTGACACGCCCATCATCCTGCTGTCCGAAGAGATCCCCGTGGCACTCGGCAATACCGTGACGCTCGGCCCCCAAACCCTTCTCGCCGACAGCTTTTTTGATTTTGCCTATCCGGACCCGGAGGCTGCGCCTGTCAGCGCAGCGGATGGACCGCTCACCTTCTTGGCCCAGCGCGACGGTGCAGAGATCCCCCTCACAACCCAGGCCGGGCAAGACCGGGGCGGTGTGCCGTGGAACCCCTATCTCAGCGGCGATCGCCTGTTTCCGCTGGTCCTCACATCGCGCACGATGGTGCCGCGGGCAGGGCGGCCAGCGGCCGAGGTCGTCGCCCGTTATGACGCGCCGGCGGACGGCCCGGTGGATGTGGTCGCCCATTTCGTGCCCAGCGAGCGCACCGAGGATGGGGTGAGCCTCACCGTGACGCTGAACGGAACAGTGCTTGCCGAGACCGCTGGCACAACGCAGCTCAGCTTCGCCGATCAGGTGGCGCTGAGCGCCGGGGACCGCCTGGCCTTCGCCCTTGGCCCCAACGGCACCCAGAAGGGCGATGCCACGCGTTACCGCATCACCATCGCAAAGCCTGGCATGCTCCTGCGGTAGGCGAGGCGGGCCTACACATAAACCGTCTGCTGCAGCCTTCAGCGCAAAGCTGCTAGCGGTCGATCGTCAGCATGGCTTCGGGCTTCAAGCGGCCCGTCACCAAGTGCCAGAACGCGACGAGATTGCCCTTCAGCCGTCCCGCCCTGTCGACCCACGGCTCGGGCTTGAACGCGCGCAGCGTGTTCTTGGCCACGTTGCGCACCAGGTGGCCGTAGCCATAGCGCCAGCGCACATTGCCCTTGCGAACCATGTAGATGGGGTTCGCCACCTGGCTGTAGCCAAGCTTCAGGCCAGAAGAGCGGCCACGCTTCTCGCCAAGGTGAACGCCGCGCAGGCGCTCAGAGCGCACCACATCGCCATGCTGAGCCAAACGGCGCGAGACATCGATGTCCTCAAGCCAGCCATAGAGCGGCAGTCGCTCATCAAAGGTGATGTTGTGCGCCCGCATGGGGGCCAAGCGCAGCACCATGTTGCAGCCATAGGCGCCATAGGTGGGGGTGAGGGGGTCGGCCGCCGGGTCGGCCCCGCCATCGCCCGCCAACAGGCGCACCCCCTCCTCAAAGGAAAGGCCCGGCCCGTTGATGCCGTCCGCGATCACCGTTCCAGTGGCGACCGTCACACGCGTCTCGCCCTCCATCAGCGCTTCCACCTCAGCCAAAAAGTCTGGCGCGATGAGGAAATCGTCGTCCAAGAACACGATGACGTCGCAATCGGCGGCGGCCTTCACGGCGCGGTTGCGCTGCTTGGTCAGCCCCTTATCGCCGACGATCACCACAGGATCGGCGAACGTCGCTTCAAGATGGGCGCGATCGAGGTCGTTCTCATCGCAGACGCTCAAGATCACACGGTCCGGGGCGCGGGTTTGTTGATTGATGAGCGGAAGAGTGAGGCGCAGGGTGTCCCGCCGGCCCGTGGTCGCCACCGCCAGCGCAATGCGCATGGGAGTGTGGGGCGGGGCATCACCAGAGGCCCGTGCGGCGGGATCTGGCTTTGGAGCAGACTCTGAAACAGACATGAAGGGCGCCTCGTTCAATGGCCGCATGAAGGGTTTTTCGCCCTTCCATGGACGTTTCCCCGCGGTTTGCAGAGCCGCACTGCAACGTCAAAGGTGATCCCACTATCCACGCCCAGGCGCTCCGTATTGGCGCCTACACAGTGCGCGCGAACTGTTTAACGGCACAGTTGTCCCCGGTTCCTGGGACCCGCCGATACTGAATGCGATGGACCTTGCGCTGGGGCGGGGTCGATGAAGGCGAGGATCGGATTCGATGCTGACCATGAGGCGGGGGTTTGGCTGGGCACAGGACATTCACATCTCCAACGCCGAACCGACTGATCAGATCTTTGTCACGTTCAGACGAACATATGCCCATAAAGCCACGACATTTGGTCCGTTCGCTATGGTGGATGGGGTCGTTCACCTGCACCTCACCAGCGCACAAACACACCAGCTTCAGACCGGCGTCAACAGCTGGGAGTTGGCGCTGCAACGCGGCGGCGCCGTCTTCGTGGTTCCCATCGATATTGATGTCGACGTGACAACGGCCGCGACGGCGTCTGAGCCGTTCGGCCCGGATCTGCCGCCGCTCGTCCACGATGGGGGCACCCCCATCATCCTCGCCGCGCACTCCGACAGCACCAATCTCACCGTGTCGATCACGGCGGACCAGAATGTCGGCTCTGGCTCTGGCTCTGGCTCTGGCTCTGGCTCTGGCTCTGGCTCTGGCTCTGGAAACCTCCCCCAGATCGAGCTGGCCACCACCATCACCGTATCGCCCGGTGTTGAAATCAACAGCTTGGTCGACGAGATCGCCCTGTCATCGGCCGCATCGCCAGGTTTGGCGATGGGAACACTCTCAGTGCATGGCGCAGCGACGGGTGTCTCCCACGCCTTTTCACTGCTGGACGATGCCGGCGGCCTCTTCGCCCTCTCCGGCACCCGCTTGGAGCTCGCCGCCGCTGTTCCCACAGCGGCCAACACCCTTCAGGTCACCATCAACGCGGCCCCCTCATCCGGAAGCGCGCTCACGCGGAGCATTCCCGTCACGATCGAAGACACCACTGTTCCTGTGACGCTGAACGCGCTCAGCATCAGCGCATCGAGCGTGCCGGAAAACGCGGCCTCCGGGACGCTTGTGGGCGCTCTCCTCAACCAGACCGCCGGATCCACGCTCGCGCTCACCGACAATGAAGGCGGCCGTTTTCAGTTGTCGGACGGGCAAATCGTGACGGGCAGCACCGCGCTCAGCGCGGGCACATATACGATCACGGTGCGCGAGAGCTTGGCTGACGCCACCAATTCGCCGCGCGACACCGTGTTCAACATATCAGTGAGCGCGCTCTCCGACGCCGTCGCCTACCAGGAGGGCGAAGGCCAGTCGCTGATGGTCGGCTTTAACAGTGTCGATGACCTCGACCCGCAGTGGCACGCCGTCCTCAGCGATGTCTTTGCGTTCGACAACATCAACGATGCGATCAGTCGCACCGCGCAGGTCGTTCCCATTCCGTATCTCTTAGTCCCCTCTGGGACGACCGTGGGGGGCGTCACCGGTCGTCAGGGTGAACTCAATGTTGGCGGTGAGGCTGGCGGCGTCGGTCATACATTCGGCACCGTGGCGGAGTTCCATGAGGGCGCTTTGTGGCCTGAGGCGAGCGCCCTCTACCAGTTGAAAGCCTCGTCCGCCGGCAAGCACATCGAAGAATTCATCCCGGAGAAAACGGGTCAAGTCTTCAACGCACTGACCTACGGACGCCGGGCGGTCCGCGGCTGGCTCGCCACCGAAACGCGCCCTGTCTACATGCAGGCCAAATTCTGGGCGCAAGGGGAGGCCAACACCAACGCCGGGCGCGCGACAGACAACACCAGCCACCCCGACATCACCGGCTACCGCGCTGAGCTGCAACGCGTTCTGGACTTTGACATTGCGCAATTTGGCTTCGCGCCACCGTGGTTCGTGAACAAGCTAAAACTGCGAAACGGCGACAGCGGCGGCCCCTATGCCGGTGTGACAGACCCCTTCACAATGGCCATGAATGTCGAGCTGGAGGCGTTCTGCCGCTATACTGTGAACATTGATAGCGACTTGAATTTTGTCTCCATCACCGACAACGGCGCGGGCAATGGGCGCAACGACAACTGCTATTTCTTGGACCACGCAGCCCAAGCGAACGAGAACGCCGACCCGCACATCACAGCGCAAAGCACCGAGAAGATCGGCCGCGCCGCGGCGGCGGCGCTGCGTGTGATCCATGGCGGCGCCGGCTGGTCGGTGGGCTACCCAATGACAACCATCAAACCGGTCATCATCACGGCCACACAAACGCCGGCCGACACAAGCATTCGTGTCACGACCACCCAGTCCGACGACGGAACGCTCTATGCCGCGGCGGTCTTTGCTGGCGCCGCCGCACCCACAACGGCTGAAATGATCGCCGGCGCCGGCGGCGGGATCGTGAGCGCCAATTCAGCAACCCTCAACGGCAGCCCGCAAAGCTTTGCCGGCGAGAGCTTGTCGGTCACCGTGACAGGCCTCTCGCCGGGCACCGCCTATGATGTGCACATGGTCTTTGTGGAGCGTGATCACAGCACCCAAAGCGACCGCACAACGCTGTCAAACGTCGCCACCACCGGCGGCGTGACCAATGTCGCGCCGTCCTTCACAGCCTCTCCGACGATTTCAGGCGTCACAACAGAAGGCGAAACTCTGACCGTGGCCTACGCGGCGGCCGGCACACCAACACCTGCCGTCACGGTCCAGTGGCAAAATGGCGGGAGCGCCATTTCCGGAGCAACGTCTGACACGTACACGCTGACAGCGGCACAGGTTGGCGGCACGATCACCTGCGCCGTCACGCTCACCAACAGCGCCGGCAGCGTTTCTGAAACCGCGCCGGGCGTTGGCCCAGTCCAAGTTGTGGTGAGCAACAGCGCGCCAGCCAACACCGCAGCGCCCGCGATCACAGGCACCTTCACCGAAGGCGAGACACTCACAGTCTCAAACGGCGACTGGACCGGCGTTCCCACGCCAACCTTTGCCTACCAATGGACCCGTGACGGGGTGGACATCAGCGGAGCGACGGCAAGCACCTACGCATTGGGGACCAGCGATGTGGGCGCGGTCGTGGATTGCGATGTAACGGCTGCGAACAGCGACGGCTCCGTCACGGTGAGCGCCACGGGTGATGGGTCGGTCTCGGGAGCGGCTGGTGGCGGGTCTCCGACGATGACCTGGAACACCAACTTCAACACCCAAGAGATGACGTACTCCAATGGGGGCCGAACCGTGACCCATGCGATCAATTCGGGGACAGACCATCCGCGAGGGTCCGCCACGCTTCCAGAAACAGGCTTTTTCTATTGGGAGGTTCGGCACACGCCCGGCACCGGCAACGATTTTGTCCGGTATGGTGTCTGTGACCCCGTTGCGATGGGCAAAGGGGCTGGCGCGAGCCCAGGCATTCAGTTCGCGGGCGTGGACTCCAACGCTATCGAGTATTCGCCATCAAACAGCATGGGCGGAGCGGCTCTCTCGGCCATTGATGGCGCCACCGTGGCGGTCGCGGTCGATATGACCAATCGCAAGATTTGGCTCAAATCGAACGCCGTGACCGGAACATGGAATGGCAACCATGCCGACGCGGGCGATGATACGCCAAAGACAGACAACACCGGCGGCTTCAGCATCGCTGGCCTTGTGAACGGCATCACCCCGTGTGTGTCAGCATTCGACGGCGCCGAGTTCACGCTTGTCGTTGATCCGTCAGAATTTATCGGTGCTGTGCCACCGGGCTATGGCCCCGTCCCCTGATCAAAGTCGTTAGTCCCGCACACTCTTGGCTGCCGGCGCGAATGGGCGACGCGCCGCACCAAACATATTCAGCCCCTTTGTCCCCGTCCGCTCACGGAGAAGCCGCTAGGCTGTGAAATTGGCTGCCGAGAGTGCCTTAACGTCATCGATCTTGGATTCAATCTGCGCCTTCAGTTCGTCCCGTTCAGCGATGAATTCGTCCAAACGAGCTGAGAAAACGCCATCCTCAAGCAGATCCTTGGCCGGCAAGAGGTACTTCTTATCAAATCCGAAATGCCGGAAGAGCCCTTCAGCTTTACCGCGATAAGAGAACATCATCGTCGGCACCAACACCCCAAGTGTTGCGATGGCAAGATGCATACGTCCGGTGAGTGTGGCATCCAGACTTGCAATAATGGATTTGAGATCTTCCGCTGGCAGTTCCTCAGATAGATTAAAGATGGCGTCCGGGTGCCGCTCTTGAATGATATCAAAAATGATACTGTGACAGTGGACATCTGCAGCTTCATCACGAAAGTCGTGGGCGAGCAGAATGACTTTCACGTTGCTTTTCTCGATGAGATCAATCAGGTCATTGGCCAACGTGCGTGTCGCCTCGCCGATCTTGTCTCTTTGATTCAACGGCAAAAGTAATGGGTGGAAATTCACGCCGAGCACAAAGCTTCCGCCTGATCGCGCAGCCTCGATCCACTCGATATATTGTCGCGTTTTCTCGTTCACCGCGGACGGTTTCAGCATAAAGGCAGCATCGGCAACAAGGTTGGCGTTCACACCCATCTTCGTGATGAAACGCTCGTGGGAGACTGGGTCTCGAGAACAATAAACGATGCTTGGATGGGCAAATTGGTAAGCGTCCGCCAAATCTTTATAGGCCTCGTCCGAGCAACTAAACCCCAGAACTCTCGCTTCCGCACCCATACGGGCCGCTAAATCGACCACAGCCAGGAGGCGAATAGAGAAATTCGGATCAGCGTAGCCATCCATCACATCCGCACCAAGCAGATAGATCGTCTTGGGAGGTGTTCTCTTCAAAAATTCAAAAGTTTCATGGACGAAATTTGAATATTTCACGCGCACCGGCTGCGTGCCTAACGCAACCGAATTGCGGTCTCCTTCGCTACCGACCGAGAGGATTTGGATCGTGGATGATGGGTCTGTTTGCCGGATATGATCAATTGTCACTTTGAGCATCGCTTCGTCGCCCTTCGAAGCCGTGACTAAGAGTGGGTCCGGCGGAACTATTAATACATCACGTTTGTCTCGAAAGCGTTCTGGATCCAATTTCTCGCGCTCGATGATGGCCTTCCATTCTTTGAATGTTTGGCTGAACTGGTTTTTTAATCGCCAATCCCGCACGCCAAATTTTCGATATGCCATCCTCAACACGTCACGTGTCATACCATACACCTGTTTTGACTATCCCAAATCAGAAGCCCGAGATGAGTACTTGAAGACGATCACATGGTATGGAACGTACGACTTGGTCTGGGTGGCAGAGCGAATGCTCGGGCGGGTGCCACTTGCTCCTCGACGGTGGTGGAAGTCAAGTTCCCTTGAGTGGGAGGCAGGCGGTCACTGTGATCCCTTTGAATACAAGGGATTATTCAAGGCTTCAGAATAAGACTGATACCCTAGGGATCTTGTCCGGAGATGTTGCAGACAACCTTCCCCTCAGGCCTAGAGTGCGCGGATTTTAGTGGGGTTGGCCGCTGGCGGCGGGCGGTTGCCATATTCGGCAAGCAGCATCGCGATGCGCTCTTCCAAGAAGGCCGCGAAGCCTGGCGCAGCACGCTCATTGATGGTGATACGCGTGGTCCCGGATCCATGGGTGATCACCACCGGCCGCCCCGCTCTAGGGTCCGGCTCCTTCGGGGTCTCGCGCGGGGCGGAGAGGGCTTCGAGCGCTAAGAGCAACGCTTTGAAACGGGCATCGCTGCCGCTGTCGCCGCCGGGCATGCCTTCAGCGGCGGCTTCAAGTGCCTCAAAAGCGGCCCGCTCACCGTGGGCTTTGATGAGCCCCACCAGTTTCAGCCAGCGAGGCCTGCCGGCTTTCGGCGCACGACCGATTTTCGCCGCCAGCCCCTCGGGAAGGCCATGGGCGACGGCGAGAAGGCGCGCGAGCTCCGTCTTGTCGATATTGAGGGCCTGACCGACAACGGTGCGTGTCATGCCAAGGCTTGTGAGGGCGGCCGCGAACTCGGCCCGCTCGATGAAGGTGAGGTCCCGACGCTCATTATTTTCCCGGCCCTGCGCCAGCACCAGCGCCTCATCGTCGAGGCTACGGACAATGGCGCGCACAGGCCGGCCAAGGCGGCGACAAGCCTGCCAGCGGCGATGGCCGTAGGCGATTTGGTAGCGGTCCGGATTGTCAGGGTGCGGGCGCAAGAGGATCGGCACCAGCTGGCCGCCGGTCTCAATGCTCGCGGCAAGCTCGTCAATATGGGCCGCGCCGGCTTGATCGAGACGGTCACGCACGAACGAGGGATCAATGGTCTCCGGATCGACCTCCACCACACGCTCGGCCCGCTCGCTCTCCATGAGTGCGAGGCCCATGGTGCGCACCGCACCCGCGCGCACGGCCCGTGTGGGACCCTCGGTGTCAGACTCAGCCACTTTGAGGAGCCGTTCCATGGCAAGGCGCCGCTTGGTCATGCGCTGGCTCCTTGGCTGTGCGTGACGGCCTGGTTGACACCTGCCAACGGCGTTGCGGAGCGGGCACTCATTCGGCCGCCTCCAGCATGGTGGGCCGGCGCTCGAACACGGAGCGGATCAGCGCTTCGATCTCGCCGTTCACCGCATCGAGACTTTCAACGGCCCGGTCGTAGGTGCTGCGGGTCATGCCCTCGCGGCCGACCTCGTAGAGGGTCTGTTTGGAAAGGCCTGCATCGGCGAGCGCTGTGGACTTTACCATCGCGTTGGTGAGAACGCGCTCGCCGAACAGGCTGCGCAGGAAGCCCGCCACCTGCGCCTGCGGCCCGTCGCGGGGCTCAAAGCGGGTGAGGACGTAGCGGAAAAAGTCGAGCTCCACCCGGGCGCCGGCTTTTTCGACCACCGCCATCAGGTCGGCGGTCATGAGCAAAAACTGGCTCATGGACGCCACATCCAGCATCTGCGGATGGACCGTCACGAGCACACCTGTCGCAGCGCAAAGGGCGCCGAGCGTCAAGAAGCCGAGTTGCGGCGGGCAATCGATGACGACGACGTCGTAGTCGGTGATGACACCGTCGAGCGTGGTCGCAATGCGGGTGTAAAACGGCGTTTGCTTCGCGCCCCGTTCCAGCAAAACCCGCGGGGTTTCGTGCTCGAACTCGTGGAGTTCCAAATTGCCAGCGATGAGGTCGAGGCCCGGAAAGTAGGTTTTGCGAATCACATCGCGCACCGGACGCGGGTCGTCGTAGCGGATCGCGCCATAGAGCGTTTCGCCGACGCCCACATCGGTCTCAGGCTGGTGGCCAAAAAGGCTTGAGAGCGAGGCTTGCGGGTCGAGGTCGACCGCCAGCACCCGAAACCCTTTGAGCGCCAGATGCTGGGCAAGGTGGGCCGTGGTCGTGGTTTTTCCGCTGCCGCCCTTAAAGTTCGCGACCGCGATCACCTGGGCGGGCGTTCCCGGCGCCCGGTTGGGAAGGGCGACGCGCGCTTTCGGGCCGCCCTTCTTGGCGAGGTATTCGCGCAAAATATTGATATTTTGGAGCGAATAGGCGTTTCGGTTGCCCGACAAACGCTCCGGCTGCGGCCCTTCACCGGCCCGCGACAAGTGCCGCAGATAGCTGTCGGTGACTCCCAAAAGCTTGGCAGTTTCGGTGCTGGTGAAGAGGCGCAGCGCCTTCTTCTCATCGGGCTGAAAAAGTTCGCTGCGCAGCCGTGTGATTTGCGCCGACAGGGCCTCGGCATCGCTTTGGACAGCGTCAAAACCGACACCGCCTGTGGTGTCCGCCGATCCGCCTGATGATCCGAAGACCATGGTGGCCCTCCGTGTTGCGCGCCACGCGGTTGATTCGTGTTCCGCGGTTGATTCGCGGCACGGCGCTGTTCACGCAAACCGCGTCGGTGACTCTGCATCTGCGTGAATGCTTCCTACGCCGTCACACCCTAACGATTCGTGACTGGCGCAACAGACTGCGCGTTCGACGACACACAGCTCCGTTGTTTTGCCGCTTTCACCGCAAAAAGGACTTGACAGGTGTCAACGTTTGTCCGTCGGGGCCGAGCAACACCTCAGTCTTTGTCCGATCAACACCCGATGGCGTGGTGTGAAGACCATGCGGCTGAGGCGTTTGACTCTTCATTTTTGTCAAACATTTTTGGCCGCGCAGCGGTTTTAAAGGTTTTTCTAGTTTTTCTCTTAGGTTTTAGGGAAGCGATCGGGCCGAAGATTCAAGCGCTTGGAGGGGGTGTTCGGCACCGAAGTACGGCTTTGACGGAACGATGTACGCGTTTGACGGAACGATGTACGCCATTTTCGGACCGAAGTACGGTTCGGTGAAAAGTGCCAAAACCCCTTTGTCGCGAATCGTTTGGCCGTTTTTGTCATGACGGGGTGGAGGACTGAAGTACGCCGTTTTTGTCATGGCGAAGCCGAATCGGTCGAACTGTGAGGCGGACTGAAGTACGGCGTTTTGGGCAAGATGGGCCGGCGAACGAGGGCGTAGCTGGGGGCAGCACAATAAAACGGACCAAACGGATATTCTCGGGATCTATCGAAGAGGCGACTGATCGATAGCCATACTGTCGATTGCAGCGACGAGTTTGGTTAAGTCTGCATCGTAAAAACCTGCCGCGTTGATGCAATTTGTCTCTAGAAGGTGAAGCCCAGATTCAGCGCGGCAAATATCCATGACGTACGCGGGCGCAAAGTCTGGATTTAGATTGACTAGTCGTTTCGCAAACTCACGCACGTCGTCGTCGATTTCGGAGCGGTAGATAATACGTGACCCTTCTTTGTAGATCGAGTAGGTCACGATTTCTTCTCTCACAATCCAGAGCCGCCACTCTTTGTAGATGCGAGCTGGCCGAGTCAGCATAAGCATAGTGTCGTGTCTCAGGGAGCCACGGGGGATTTCGTCTTCCTTCAGCGCCATCACCTTCTCTGCAATGTCGCGTACCTCCGATGTTGCCGTGACTCGTCCAGGATACTCTTTGTTGTCTGAGACAGGGCGGACAAACCAAGTTGCCTCCCCGCGCAACTTTGCCGGAACATCCTCAACCCTCAAAAACAGAGCGTCCGGCCCGTTGAGCATGAACGGCTGCCACGGCTCTTCAAAAACAAACGGCCTAAGCTTGAACACGCCAGGTCGGTAACCGTGGACTTCGGCGTTCCTCCAAAGTGTGTAGGACCCGAACATGATGACGCTATTTGGATCTGTGATCTCTGGAGGTGGGATCAGGTCTCCCACGAACGGAACGACTTTGTGCATCGAGTACCGGATGCCCAGTCGATCCAGTGCTGCGGCTAGTCTAGGGGTGTCTTCGAATTCCTGGAGAATCCAATGCATGAGATCTAACCTGCACATTCCACGCTTCGAACCCAAGAGCTGGAAGCGGGCTTCCAGGAAGATCGCAAAAACGACCGTTTTTGCGAAACCGTTAGCCGCGCCCTGCCGCTACGCCGCCTCTGGGTCCGAGCGGCGGACCATGTGGAGGACTGGCCCGCGTTTGCCGGGCTTGAGTGTCAGGAAGTAGTCCGGGTTCAGCGTCAGGATCGTCGGCTTGCCCTCAGGCTACACCACACCGTCATAGGCCCATCGGGGGAGGTCGATTTCCACGGCGTCGCTCTCAGTGCGCGAGACCACCTTGTCGCGCCCGATCAGCGGAAAAGATTGGGTCTCGCGCCGCGTGTCGCCGGACGAGTTGGTGATTTTGATGCGGGCCGATCACCCCGTCCTGCCGCACCTTGGAGAGCGATCGCCGCGGCGCGCGCAAAAATGCGTCGATATTTGATCTTCCCTGAGGGCAGGCCACAGGAAAACGGCCTTCACCCCGAGGTTCCATCATTTTTTGGCGTGCGTCTCTTTCAAACGCTGCATCGACCAACGCACCACGCCGCCGGTCCAGATCAATCCGAGCAATCCACCCAGATACACATTCATCGCGCCCCCCGGTGCAATGAAGCCCGACACGCCAAAGATGGTCACGGTCTCGATCGCCTGTTCCAGCCCGAACACAATGCTGAGCCAGGCCAACCAGGCCGGAACCATCTTGTGCTCGCCGAAGCCAAGGGCGGCCACGGCCAGCGCCATCGCCGTCGTTGAGGCATTGACCAGCGGCCCCCAGAAGGCGGCGATCGCAAAAATCACCCGCGCTGAACCTTCCGAAAGCCCACTGGGGTGATAGGCGAGACCGGCCCAGATCCAGGCCTGAACCTGCGCCGTCAACGCAAAGCCCAGAACACCGGCAAAAAACACATAACGATGGGGCGGGGGCAGCAACGCGGACACCTGGCCGGCAAAGATCATCAAACCCAGCGACACACACGCCGAAGCCCAGGCATAGGTTTTGGCGTTCATGCCGTTGTTGGTGAACCAATCAACAATGTCTGCCCCGGTCGACTCAATTGTTGGGACGGAGCCGCCAAGCGCAATGAAGCTGAACACATAAAACGCTCCCGTCAGAAGGATGTTGATGAGCAGAAATCTCTGCGGCGTTATTTTCATCTGTTTGCCTGTTCTTTGGGGGTGTCGCCAATCGTCTTGCGGGTCTGTTCAAAGGCAAATTACACTCACCCAAACCGTCCGCGGTTGTTGCCGACCGCTACGCCGCCTCGGGGTCGGAGCGGCGGACCATGTGAAGGACAGGCCCCCGTTTGCCGGGCTTGAGCGTGAGGTCATAGTCCGGCAGCGGCTCATCCTTGGCGCGCTCGACAATGTCCTCCACCTTGCGGCGGAATTTGGCGGGCGGCAGTGCTGAGCCTGAGCGATAATGCAGATCGTCGAGCGCATAGTGGGCGGACGCTGCGCCCGCGGCCTTGCGCGCCAAACGGTACAAGAACCGGGCGATGGGCTGGGCGATCAGGAAGTAGTCCGGGTTCAGCGTCAGGATCGTGGGCTTGCCCTCAGGCTGGACCACACCGTCATAGACCCATTTGGGAACGTCGATTTCCACCAAGTCCACCGCGTCGCTCTCGGTGCGCGAGACCACCTTGTAGCGCCCGATGAGCGGAAAAGACTGGGTCTCGCGCCGGGTGCCGCCCGAAAGATTGGTGATCTTGATGCGGGTTGCCTGCAGCCGGTCGAGCGCGGCCTCCAGCGCTGCATACTGCTTGCCCCCCGTGCCGCGGCGGCAAAAGCGCAGAATTTGCGTGGCGCTCGGCCGGTAGGTGGGCGGCGGCAGTGACGGGCGGCGGCCCTTTTGGGTGTCGATGCGGAACCGGCGCACCTCTTCAGCCAAATACGACACCATGGAGAGGAAAATGTCGTAGTCGTAGGTGGTGGCGAGCCCCACCTCCGCGCCGCCCTCAATGGTGATGATGCTGTCTTTCAGCTCGTAACGGATCACCCCGTCCCGCCGCACCTTGGAGAGCGCGAAGGGGGCGATATCCATGAGGTTCATCTCGTCCTTCAGCGGTGCGTCGTGCACCTGGGGGACGAAAAAATCGAGCTGCTCGTCCCCATCTGGCGCAAGGCGGATGATGCGGCCGGGCGGGAGACTCTTGCTGGCGCCATCAGGTTTCGCCGGCGGCGCTTTGGGCTCAGGCTTCCGGGAGGCGGGAAGCTCCGATTCAATCACCTTTTCCATCTCGCTGCCGCGGATGATGTCGGCCATGCGGATCAGCGTGTCGCGCATCGCCCCTTCGTCCATTTCGCCAAGCTTCAGATCGGCGACGGAGCGACGGGCATAAAACCGGCGAAGGCGCGACAGTGCGGCCTTGGAGAGCGCCACAGGCTCTTCCCCCGCCTCGGCCTGAAACTCGTTCGCGACCTGTTGCAGGTAGGCGTTCTTGTCGTGCAGGCGCAGGTCGGAAAACTCTTCGCGCGATTTGAGAGAGGGCACGGCGGCAGCCTCCGGACAACGGCCTTGAGGGTGTTGATTCTCAAAAACCCTGCCTGATCCGCGGGGGCTGTGTCGTGGGGGCGGCTCGGCTTTTGCACCGCCTCGGGGCGAAGGCGTTAGCGCCCGCCGATGAACTGGCCGATTTTGGAGGCCGGTTTGGCAATCAGCGCTCGGTCGACAATTCCGGCGCCCAGCCACTTTTGCCGCGCCTTTAAGGCTTCCAGATTGTGCGCCACGTGCGAGCGGAGGCTTGCGGTGCTTCGGCCTCCCTGCATCATGTCCACCATGGTCCCGGGGACTTTGGCGATGGAAAAATCGTTGAGTTCGATGGCCCGTAGCATGAAGTCGTAGTCGGACGCGGTTTTCAGCGACAGGTCGTACCGGCCGACCGCGTCCACCACCTCCCGGCGCACATAAAAGGTCGGGTGGGCGGGCATCCAGCCGGCGCGAAAGCCTCCTTTGGGATGCTCGGGCACACGCCAGCGGCGCACCACGCGCTTGGTGTTGTGGTCGGTCACAAAATCAAGGTCACCGTGGACGATGGCAGCGCGATCCAGCGTGGCGGCGATCTGCGACAGCACGGCGGGGCTGTGATAGGTGTCGTCCGCGTTGAGAGCGCCGACGGCATCGCCCGTGAAGCGGTCGAGGCCTTTGTTGAGGGCATCATACATGCCCGTGTCGCGCTCGGAGACGAAGCTGATGGGCGCATCCGGCATATCGGCCAGGATGGCCGCCACCACATCCTGCGTGCCGTCGGTGGAGCCGCCGTCGAAAATCAGCATTTCCTTATGGGGGTAATCCTGGGCGAGCACGCTTTGAATGGTGCTGGCAATGGAGCCGGCCGCGTTGAAGCACACCGTGATGATGCTGATTTTCATGGCGGTTGCCATGTAAGCCGGTGTTTGGCCGGTTTCCAGCGGGCAGAGAGCTGCGAGAGCTGCTTTTGCCTTTGTGTTCCAAACCCGTGGCGCGCCCATGCTATGCGCAGACCACGAACGGAGCGCCGGTGACGGCTTGGCCCGGATTTGTTAGGCCGCGCGCACGACACGGCTGACGCGATGCGCGCAGACTGATGCCGCGCGGCGGTGGAGACCCTTCAGAGGCGATGACGAAAACAGCTTTGATCACAGGCACAACCGGCCAGGACGGGGCCTATTTGGCGCGGCTCCTCCTTGCCAAGGGGTATGTTGTGCACGGGCTGAAGCGGCGCTCCTCTTCGTTCAACACCGAGCGGATTGACGATATCTACAGGGACCCGCACCAGGAGAACGTGTCGTTCTTCTTGCACTATGGCGATCTGACCGATTCCACGAACCTCATTCGCATCATCCAACACGTCCAGCCGGACGAGATCTACAATCTGGCGGCGCAAAGCCATGTGGCGGTGAGCTTCGAGACCCCTGAATACACCGCCAACGCGGATGCGACAGGGACGCTGCGGCTTCTGGAGGCGCTGCGTATTTTGGGCATGACCGACACGGTGCGGTTCTACCAAGCCTCCACCTCAGAGCTTTATGGCCTTGCCCAAGAGGTGCCGCAGCGCGAGACCACGCCCTTTTATCCGCGCAGTCCCTATGCGGTGGCCAAGCTTTACGCCTACTGGATCACGGTGAACTACCGCGAGGCCTATGGGATCCACGCCTCGAACGGAATTTTGTTCAATCACGAGAGCCCGCTGCGCGGCGAAACCTTTGTGACGCGCAAAATCACCCGCGCTGTGGCGGCCATCGAAAAGGGTCTTCAGGACACGCTTTATCTCGGCAACCTCGATGCCAAGCGCGATTGGGGCCATGCCCGCGACTATGTGGAGGGCATGTGGCGCATCGTGCAGCAGGACAGCGCCGACGATTATGTGCTCGCCACCGGCGAAACCCACGCGGTGCGCGAGTTCGTGGAGCTCGCCTTCAGCCATGTCGACAAGCGTGTGGTTTGGCAGGGGGAAGGGGTGGATGAGGTGGGCCTCGATGCTGCCACCGGCGATGTCTTGGTGCGCATTGATCCGCGCTATTTCCGGCCCACCGAGGTGGATTTTCTCCTCGGCGACCCCACCAAGGCCCGGGAGAAGCTTGGCTGGACCCACACAACGCCCTTCACCGAGCTGGTGCGGGAGATGGTGGAGGGCGACTTGGTGGCGGTGGAGCGGGAGCGTTGGCGCAATGACCGTGCGGCCCACTAGGGTGCACCGCAACGCTGCGAAAGGCGAAGGAGCGCTGCCATGACGGCCTATGATTTGGCGGGCAAGCGGGTGTTTGTGGCCGGCCACCGCGGCATGGTGGGGCGTGCCATCGTGCGGCGCCTGTCGGGGGAAAGCTGCACCGTCCTCACGGCCTCCCGGGCCGCGCTCGACCTTCGCGACCAAGCCGCTGTGGCCGCCTGGTTCGCCAAACACAGGCCACAAGCTGTGTTTTTGGCCGCCGCCAAGGTGGGCGGGATCTTGGCCAACGACACCTATCCGGCGCAGTTCCTCCACGACAATCTGGCGCTGCAGACGAACCTCATCCAATCCGCGCACGATGTCGGCGTTGAGAAGCTTTTGTTCTTGGGCTCATCTTGCATTTATCCCAAGCTCGCCGAACAGCCGATGCGCGAAGATGCGCTGCTCACCGGCCCTTTGGAGCCCACCAACGAGTGGTACGCCATCGCCAAGATCGCCGGGCTGAAGATGTGCGAGGCGTTCCGCAAGGAGTATGGCGATGATTTCGTCTCCGCCATGCCCACCAACTTGTATGGGCCGGGCGACAACTATGATTTGGAACAAAGCCACGTGGTGCCGGCGCTGATCCGCAAAGCCCACGAGGCGAAAGAAGCGGGGCGGGCAAGCTTTCCCATTTGGGGTGCGGGGACGGTGCGGCGTGAATTCTTGCACGTGGACGATGCGGCCGACGCCATTGTTTGGATCATGCAAAATTATTCCGCCGCACAGCACCTCAATGTCGGCTGCGGTGAGGACGTGACCATTTTGGAGCTCGCTCAAACCATCGCCGATGTGGTGGGGTTTGAGGGCACCATTGAAACCGATCCCTCCAAACCGGAGGGCACACCGCGCAAGCTGATGGATGTGAGCAGACTGTTTGGCGCCGGCTGGCGGCCGCGCCACACCCTGAAAAGCGGCCTTCAGCAGACCTATCAGCACTTCCAAGAGAGCCTTGCGGCCGGCGATGTGCGCCTTTCGGTGCACTGACATGACGACCGGCCCTTTGCGGATCCTTGCCATCTCGCGCCAGACGGAGGGGGCCAACGACTACGCCTTCGTGCGTGCGTTCCGCAGGGCCGGCCACTTTGTGAAGGTGGTGAACCCCACCGAATATGTGCCCTATGGCTGGACATCGGGTGTGCTGCGCTATGCCAAACGCGCGCTCTATGGCCCCGCCACGGCCGCCTTCAATGCCGCCGTGGTGGCCGAGGCCGAGGCGCTCCGCCCGCACCTTTTCTTTGTGTTCAAGGGGCAGATGGTCTCCGCCGATACCGTGTCGGCGGTGCGGGCGATGGGCGTTGTCGCCATCAACTTTTATCCCGACACCGGCTTTACCAGCTACGGCCCGTTCCTGGCCAAAGCGGTGAGCCGCTACGATTTTATCTACACCACCAAGGAATTCGGCCTCACCGATTTGGCCGAGAACTACGGCATGCCGCGCGCGGCCTATCTCAACCACGCCTATGATCCCGAGGTGCACGCGGCCGTGCCGTTGCAAGACGATGACTGGCAGCGGATGGAGGCTGATGTTGTGTTTGTCGGTGCGCAGTCGCCCAAAAAGGAAGCCTATCTCGCCCACCTCATCGCGGCCCGGCCCGATCTCACCTATCGCATTTGGGGCGGGCATCGCTGGCAGCTTCCGGAGGCGCCGCGGGTCTTTTTCGGCGGCGCGCTGAGCGGCTTTGAGTATTCCAAAGCGCTGCGGGGCGGCAAAATCGCCCTCGCGCTCCTTTATGAGGGCGACAAGGACGCGCCGCAGGGCGACGATGTCACCGCGCGGACCTTCGAGATCCCCGCCGCCGGCGCTTTCATGCTGCATGAGCGCACCGAGATGGCGATGGCGCTGTTTCACGAAGACCGCGAGTGCGCCTTCTTCGGCAGCGCCGATGAGTTGGTGACAAAGGTCGACCATTATCTGGCGCGGCCCGATCTGCGCGCCGCCATCGCGGCCGCCGGCCAAAAACGGTGCGAAAGCTCCCACTATTCGGTGGATGCGCGGGTGGCGACCATCGTGGACACCACCGTGCGCATCGCCGCTGAGCGAAACATCTCCGTGCCGCAACCGGCCGCCACGGTCCCGCTCGGGGCGTAAAATGTTTCTCGCCGACGGGCTGATTTATTTGCAGATGCAAAAGACCGGCTGCACCCACATCACCGCGGTGCTCAACGATCGGCTTGGTGGCCAGGAAAGAACGAAACATCAGCCACTTCCGCGTCCGCCTGAGGGGCAGCTGGTGCTCTCCTCGGTGCGCGATCCTTATGATTGGTACGTCTCGCTCTGGGCCTATGGCGCGTCGGAGCGGGGCGGGTTGCATGGCGCGCTGACCCGGGGCCGGGCGCTCGATGCTTTGCGCGCCGACCTTCGGGGGGCCGCCCCGCACCCCGGCCGCATGATCCACGCGCTGCGCGCCTATAGGGCGCGCAAACCCACCGCCGCGAAGCTGTGGCGCGCGCTCTATGCCGACCCCCATGATGTGACGCTCTTCCGCCGCTGGCTGACGCACCTTCTGTCCGAGGAGGGCAAGCGCGACCTGGTGGAGGGTTATGGCGAGAGCCCCCTGCGCCATGTGGCGGGCTTCATGACCTACCGCTTCTTGCGCCTTGGCACACCGCAGACCGTTTGGACCACAGGGCACGGCGCCATCAGGACCTATGCCGACCTTTGCGCTTACGCTGAGCGCCACCACGCGGTGCAAGATGTCATCAAGATGGAAGCGTTGGAGAGCGATTTGGCGCGGGTTCTGACAGACCTGGGCCACCCCACCTCCGCCGCGGACCTGTTGACCCGCAAGAAAACCAACACGTCCAAGCGCCTTGATGTGCGCGCTTATTACGACGATGCCACCCGCGCCCTGGTGGCGGACGCTGAGCGCTGGATCATCGAGCGCTACGGGTATTGAACAAGCGGTCGCGGAGGCTCCATGGGTTGGGGCCATGGCCAGGAGAGATGCAACGTGAAGGTGTTGGTGACGGGGGCGGCGGGCTTTATCGGCTTTCACACCGCCTGCCGGTTGCTCAAGCGCGGCGATGATGTGGTGGGGCTCGATAACCTGGATCCCTACTATGACGTGTCGCTGAAAACGGCGCGCTTGGACGCTGCCCGCGCCGTCGCCGATACACCGGGCACAGGCACGTTCACCTTTGTGCAGGCGGGTCTGGAAGACGAGGCGGCGATGGCCGCGCTTTTTGAGGCGCACCGCTTTGACCGCGTCATTCACCTTGGCGCGCAAGCGGGTGTGCGCCATTCGCTCTCCGCACCGCGGGACTATGTGCGCTCCAACGTCATGGGCTTTACCAACGTTTTGGAGGGCTGCCGGGCGCAACAGGTCGCCCATCTCACCTACGCCTCCACCTCCTCGGTGTATGGGGCGAACCGGGCGATGCCCTTTGCAGAGGACCAGGGGGTCGACCACCCGCTGCAATTTTACGCCGCCACCAAGCGCGCCAACGAGCTGATGGCTCATTCTTACAGCCACCTCTACGGCCTCCCCACCACGGGCCTGCGTTTCTTCACCGTCTACGGCCCCTGGGGGCGGCCGGACATGGCGCTTTTTATCTTCACCGCCAAAATCCTGGCCGGCGAGCCGATCCCGGTGTTCAACCACGGTGCCCACAGCCGCGCCTTCACCTATGTCGATGATATTGTGGAGGGTGTGGTGCGCGTCTCCGATCGCCCCGCAGCATCCGATCCGGGCTTTGACCCCCTGTCGCCGCGCCCTGATGTCTCTGCCGCACCCTTTCGCATCTACAATATCGGCAACAGCGAGCCGGTGCCGCTGTCGGCCTATATCGAGGCGCTGGAGGCGGCGCTTGGCCGGCGCGCGGAGCGCCAATCGCTGCCCATGCAGCCCGGCGATGTGCCCGACACCTCCGCTGACACCTCCGCGCTCGCCGCCGCCACAGGCTATGCCCCCACCACCCCCATCGCCGAAGGGGTGGCGCGGTTTGTCAATTGGTATCGCAAATATTATGGCAAGAATTGATATGATGATCTGGCGTGCTGCATCCTATTTTTGGCCTAAAATCTCGTCTACGCGTTCGCGATAATGCTCTGGTACATAAAAATAATCGCTCGAATGCTTTGTCTCGTCGATCGGTGCGAGCTGCCCGCCATCTCTCACATGCAAAAACATGCCTGGTCCGCCGTGCAGCTTCGATATCATTGCCGCAGTGCTGCCGAATTCTTCGAGGCTATGAGCTTCAAAGATAATGATGGGGCACTTTTCTCCTAAAAAATGATCCTGAACGCCACGAAAGACTTGCTCTTCATGACCTTCCACATCGACTTTGACGACGTTGGGGGCGCCAAACTCTGAAATCACGTCGGCCATGGGGCGCACCGCAACAGTGATCGGCTCCACTCCCCGGATCGGTGAAAAACTTGATCGGACACTCGTGGGTGACAGGTAGAACGGCAACTCTCCAGCGTGTTCGGCCAATGCAACGTTGTTGATGATCACGTTGGAGGATCCGGCGAATGTTTTTTCATACAACCGGCTCACGCGCACATTGGGTTCAAACGCAACGATCTTTCCGGTGGGCCCGATGGCTTGGTGCGCAACCGCGCTGACCATACCAAGATTTGCACCGACATCATAAAATATATCTCCAGGTCGCATCACTTTAGGGAGGATTAATCGAAGTTTTCGGCTGCCTGTAGAGGTATTGTTTAAGAATAAATTACAAGTTGACGCATCGCGAAGATCAATAAATATCGTGTAGGGGATGTTTTCGATTGTGACAGGCTTGGCTTGAAGCGATCGATCATAATGGGCAGCAAGTTTGACAAAGCGCCATCCGCCAAAAGGCATGATGCGAGCGATCCGAAGGAGAATTGTCGTCAACATCTGCGCAGCCTAAAGGGTGGGTTTGGCGATCACACGACCGAGCACCGCCTCAGCGGTGGCGAGGTCATCGTCAATGCCGGCCATCATGAAGGCGCGAAAGTCCGCCGACACCCCGCTTGCTCCATCTCCTTCGGGGCGGATGTTGATGGCATTGAGCGCCTTGGTGATGCCGAAAGGGCCGCCAAAGGCCCGCCGCAGCGGCGCCATCACAGGCTCAAAGGTTCTCACCGCCCGCACCGCCGCCTGGTGGAGGGCCATGTTGCGCACCTCCACCCTCCGGTTCGCGATCGCAAAGACGCGGCGTCCATCATCGGGCACACCAAGGTGGGCGAGCACTGTTCCATAGGCGGCAGAGAGGTCCTGAAGGTCGTCGAGGGTCAAAAGGAGCAGCTGATCGGCGCCGAACACGGCCCGCCAGCGCGCCAAATGCGCCCCATAGCGGGCCCAAAAGGCGTAGTTGATGGCCCCCTTGTGCGGCCCATCGGCAAAGCGCGGCGTGTCGGTGAGGGGCCGGCCTGTGGCGCCATCCACACCCCGCCGCCAGGCCGTTTCAAAGTTGCGTTCCCGCTCCTCGCCCTCGCGCAGCTTTTGGCCGTGATAGGAAAAAGCAAGGTCCACAGGGTCGCGCACCACCCCGATCAGCTTGGCGTCGGGCCGGTGGGCCACAATGAGATCGAGCGCGGCGTGGGAATAAAGCGTGCGGGGTGTCGCATCGCCTGCCCGCACGCCGGCGGCCAGGCCGGTATAAATGGCCTCATAGTCGGCCTGTGTGGCGATGTGGAGCGCGCTATAGCTGGTGTCTTCCACGTCTTGGCTCAGCCAGCTGGGTTCCTTTCTGGGCAGCGCCACTGCAGCGTGGCCGCTTAGCATTGCGTACAAAGTGGTGGTGCCGCACTTGGGCGCACCGATGATGAAAAAATCTGGGAAAGAAGCCGGCCGCAGCGCACCGTCGTCCGGCAAGGGCCGGACGATATTTTTATTTGGCGCCCCACTCATCAGCGCCTCTCTCCTCAAGCCAAACGCGTGGCCGAGGCCTTACACCGCTAGAGCCGGCGCTGCCACAGCGGGCCGCTGGTGGCGAGCGGGGTGATGAGGGCCCCATTGCGGTAGTTGTTTTGCGCCTCAGCGGTGCCGTCTGCATCGGCCAAAAACACCGTCATCGTGCTGGGCTCAATAATCACGCTGCCGCTCACAATGTCTGGGTGGGTCAGCGTGCGTCCTGTGACGACAGCATCGGTTACGCGGATATTCTCCACAATCGTGCCGTCGAGATGGGGGCGCAGCACAGTGTTGGTGCGGTCGCCCGCCGCGTCGAAGGTCTGCGCCATAATCGTGCTTGGCCGGGCCGATTGGCCTTTTGCGCCAAACACCACGTTGCCGGCCAGATTGTGCGCCGCGGCAAGGCCCGGCGACAGCCCATCAATGCGGCGCACGATGGAATCGGTGTGCACCTCGTCAAACACCACCTGGTCGGTGTTCATGACGATCATGTTGGCGGTCTCCACATAACCGCCCACAAAGCGGATCGTGCAATCCACGCCTGGCCCGTCATAGAGCGTTGCCGGCACACCGATCTCATCGGTGTGCAAACCGCCGAGCGAGAAGCGCGGCGACAGGAAGATCACGCTGGTTTCGTTGGAGGAATTCTCGCCGATGGAACCGAGCCGCCACGAGCTTTCCATGTACAAATTGGTCACCGTCATCGGGCCCGCAAAGGCCAACGAGCCGATGCGGAACACATTGATGATGTTGGACATCGACACGTTGTGGATCACACCGCCAAAGCGGCCACGCTGCCGACCATTGAGATTGTTGGTCATGGCGATAAAGCAGCGGTGAAATTCGCAGTCCGCAATGGTCACATTGCGTGACTGAGAATTGCCGATGGAAAGGCCATATTTGCTGTAGAAAAACCGGCAATCACGAACAGTGAGAAAGTCACCATTGGTGTCGACATCCGCCGGCTGACAGGCAAGCCCAACAACAAAACCCTCAACAGCAACATTGATGAGGCGAACCGAGCTGGATGTCTTGCGGTTATACTGTGTGCCGTCATCCCAGGCTGGGTAATTCACGTCCGGATAGCTGACGGACGGGCGCGGACCAGCGTACCCATCGATGACAATCCCCGCATAGGGGGCGTAGCGGCTGTCAGCGCTCGCGGGCAGACCATCGGGCAGCCACGCGTCTTCGCTGATGGCGTCCGCGTCGAGGATCATGTTTTGATAATGGCTGCGCAGGGGGCCGCGCACATAAAGGTCGGAGATCAGCGCCCCGCGCGCGCCCTGAATGTTGATCGCCGGGGCATCGGTGTGGCCGGCATAAATGATCGTGCCGGCGTGGTTGGTGAGCGGTGTGGCACCGTCCGAGGTCCCCGCAATCAGGTCCTCCTGGTCGATGATCCCGTCTTCGGCGAACGCTGTGGCACGGCCATAGGAGTTGCCGTGGCCCACCAATGGAACAGTCCGAAACCCACTATCACCATAGCCGAGATGAATGGTGCGGCTGATGAAGATGATCCCCGCCGGAAGCAGCACCCGCGTGGGGCTGGACAGCGAGAACATGGCAATGTCGATGGCAAGCTGCAGGGCGTCGGTGTCGTCGGTCACGCCGTCGGCGACAATGCCTGTGGCGCGCGCATCAAGCCCAGCTGCTCCCTCCACCGGCAACAGGCAGGTGCCTGACGGCAAGATGATTTGCGGCACATTCGGGTTGGAGGCGACCACCTGGTAGGTGATGGCCTCCGCCTGTGTGGCCAAAAAGGTGCCCACATCGAAGGTGCGGTCGGTGGCGAGCAGTTCGGCGACGTTCGGAAACACGGCCGAGCCGCTGGAATCTAGCAAGGCCAGCAAAATCGTCGACATTTCCATGCCGGTCGTGGCCTTGGCCGTGCCGACGCGCTCTTCAATCAGGGTGCGGATGGCGGCGCTCATGCAAAATCCTCCGGCGCGAAGTCACCGCCGGTGAGGTCTCGACCAGCAATGAGGCTCATGGCCTGTGACAGTGTGGTGGGTGGTTGGATGTACTCGACGTTGGGTCGGGCGAGGCCGGCACCGGTGCTGCCGATCGCGCCGGTGATGGTCCAGTTGCCGTTCAGCGGATCGGCAACACGCATCGCCGACGTGATGGAGTTGGCATCAAGCGCCGTCGCGCTTTGCCAACCGGCCAGATTACCGCTGGTCGCGACGGTCGTCCCGCTCGCGTACCACCGGCCGTGGCCGCCAAAGACGTTGTGGTCGCTCACCGCGGCGTCGTTGCTTTGCAAGCGGACGAAACCTTCATCGGTCACAAAGATCGTCGTCTGAACATCAACGCTGACGGTGCCATCAATCCCCCCGGTGAGGAGCAGGAAGGTGTTGCCGGACACCGTGCCCACCTCCCGCATCTCCAAGATGGACTGGGTGATTTTCGCGTGGCGAAGGTTGTTCCAGCCGGTGACGCCGTCCGGCACTGAGAGGCGCAGGCCATCCAATGTGGTTGGCGTTGTGCCAGCCGAGGCCGTTGAAATCCCCGTCTTGCCGGTTGCGGGGACACGGTCATAGGTCACCGACATGTCGGTGGCTGTGAGCGAGCCGCCCGGCCCATGGTCGGCCACCTGCAAGGCGCCGTTGCGCAGCGATGTGCGATTGATCGTGACCGCGGCGGCGTCCGCAGGGTTGATCCGGCATTCAACCACAGCGCAGTCGTTGAGCGTCCAGGCCGGATACCGCTCCGCATTGGCGCCGCGGTGGGCGGCGAATCCGTCGATGTTGGTGCTGTCCCGAACGGCTGGGGTTGCAAGGGCCATGCAGCGGTTCGATAGGCACGGCTCAGCGCGAAGGTCCGGTGCGTTGGAGGAAAATGCGATGACAATCGCGTCGCGCCGGCTGTCAGCAAAACGGTGCACGCCAATACAATCGCGAAACTCTCCGGTCTCCATCGTCATCTGCTGGCTGACGCCGTCGAACGCGAGACAGCGGTCGAACACGCAGCGCCGCTTGCCCTCAATGGCGCCGACGTGGTTGCCCGCCCGATACACAGCCACCTCTCGCACCAGGCTGTCATCGCCCACGCGCACGCCCACTTGCCGGACAGCGCCGAAATAGGCCTTGCCGTCGCTGCGCGCGTCGGTGGAGCCGTGCGGGTGAACGTAGGCCGAGACGGTGTTGGCGGCCGATGCGGGGGTGAATGGCGCTGCCGGATCGGCGCCAAGCTCCGCCGCGTCAATCCAAAATGAGCCCGGTGTCGCCGCGCAGTCGCTGAGCGAGGGCGCGAAGGCCAAATGGGTGACGTCGGCGGCAAACACATCGTCGGTGCCGTCGGGATGCTCGAAAAACTGCAGCCAGGTCTCGCCCGTTTCGCCGCCCTCCCAGCTAAAGGGCTGGCTGTAGACGGTGCCAAAATTATCGCCGCGTTCGGCCGCGGTCTGCCAGGCGCCTGACAGTTCATCATCGCCGCGCACTTGGGGCATGCCGAGCGTCACCACGTCGCCGTGCGCGGTGACGGTGACGGTGCTGAGGCCCGACAGGTCGAGGCTTTCGCGGAACACGCTGCCTGCGGCAAGGCTCAGCACCGCGCCCGGACCGTTGGCGAGCGCTGCGGCGCGGCCGGCCGCCAGAGTGCGCAGCGGTGCGCCGGGTGAGCCATCATTGCTGTCGTTGCCGGACAGGGCATTGATGAGAAAAGTTGAAGTGGTGGGCGGGAGCGCATCATCCGATGACCCCCGCCGACCCCCCAAGGAAAGACCGAGTGCAATGTCCATCAGCGCCGCCGATTTGGTGTGTCCAACACCCCTTTCAGCCGTTTCGTCACCAGAACGGTCCCCCTTAAACTTCGACTTCAAGTTGTAAGTGCCGCCTGATCGTGGGGGATTATTTCGTGAGCGGTCGGTGAAACGCCGCATGACTGGGGCGCTGTTAGGGTGAGGCGACGGGTATTGCGGGGCCGCCTCGTTGTCCCGCGCTGTGGGTGCCATCTATGAGGTCTTGGGTGCGGGTTTGGCCTAACGGCCTTGACCGGCTGCAATTGCGGAGGGCTGGGAAATGGATGCGGTGAATGCGCCGGGCACGGGCAATGGGACGGCGGAGACCCAGCCCGCCGCGCCTGACGACGCTTACCAGCGCTACACCGCGTGGAAGGGCTGGCACGACCATTTCACCATCACGCCGGTGCGGGCCCGCTACTACCGGTTGGAAACCAAAGGGGCCGCCATTTCCGGCGCGAATGTCTTAGAAATCGGCTTTGGGGTGGGCGAATTCCTCGCCTTCGCGCAGGCTGAGGGCGCCACCGTGGCGGGCACCGAAATCATCCCGGAGCTCATTGAGGCGGCCCAAGCGCACGGCGTGGAGCTTCTACCGCCTGAAATTGAAGCTGTGGCCGAGGCCCACGCCGGCCGGTTCGACACCATCGCCGCCTTCGATGTGTTTGAGCACTTTGTCATGGAGGATGTGATCGCGCGGCTCGATGCCTGCCACACCATGCTGAAACCTGGCGGCCGGCTGATCCTGCGCTTTCCCAACGGTCAGAGCCCGTTTGGCCTCACCCAGCAGCATGGCGATCCGACCCACCGCTCAGCGCTCTCGCTCGCCAATCTGACGCCCTATTTGTCGCGCAAAGACTGGCAGGTGGTCGGCTATCGCGGCCAGGTCATCGTCGGCGGCGGGACGGTGCTGCACAGCGCGGTGCGCTTCGTGCGCACCACCTTGCGCGGTGCGATCGCCGCCGCTCTGCGCTTCATCTACTGCGTCCACCATCCGTTTGACGCTGTGGTGGTGCTGACCTTGAAAAAGGGGGGCTGATAAAGCCGTCCGGCGCCAAGGCAGGGCCCCAACATGAAGGGAGGCGAAGAGCGGTGACCCACCACACCGTGCGCGATCTGAGGCGCCTGTTCAGCGCCAGTGCCCCGTTGCCGGCGTTGGCGTTCGGCGATCTTCTCACCACAGCGCGCGAAGGGCTCGTGTTTGATGTGGTTCCCGCGCCAAGGGACGGTGCGCGCGCCGCGGACACCCCGCCGCCGGTCATGATTCCGGCCCTCGCCTCAGAGGGCCTGGCGCTCGCCCCCATCCCAGGCCCGCTGGGCTTTGATGTGCGCGCATTCGGGGCCCGCGGCGACAACCGGCAAGACGACACCGCCGCCCTGCAGCACGCCATCGACACCGCCCTTTATGGCCCCGTGCGGGCGCCTGTGAGCCTGCCCCCGGGCCGCTTCATCCTCACCGATACGCTGCATCTTGGCTATGGCACCACCTTCACAGGCCTGACCTTCACCGGGGCAGGCCGGGTCTATCGCGGCAACGCCCACCGCTTTGCCGGCACTGTGTTGGTTGCGCGCCAAACCGACCGCCCGGCGCTCAACATCCAGGCCGCGCGCGGGACCATTGTCTCCGGCCTCACGCTTCTGGGGGAAGCCGGCGCAATAATGGCCGAGCACGGCATGGGCCATCCGCTGCGCGCCACCCGGCCCGACACCACCCTTAGCGATTGGGTGGACCCGGCGCTCCCGCCGAGCGCTGCGAGCCGCTACGCCCCCTACGCCGGCCTGACCATCGACGCTTATGGCGGCGAGCCCCCCTCCCCCGCCTATCCGGATGTGGCGCTGCCCGCCTTTGCCGGCGCGGACGGCCAATATGGCAAGCGCACGTCGAGCAATGTGCAGCTGCGCGACATGGTGATCTCAGGCTTCGTGGTGGGGGTGGCGGTGCAGCCCGCGGACGTGGATGCGAACGGCGATTTCACTGCGATCAACAACCTTCTGATTGAACGCTGCGTCTATGCCGTCAGCGTGGGCAATTCCCAAAGCCGCAATGTGGCGATCCGCGACAGCCAGATTCACCAGGTCTTTTGCGCCTTCACCAACAACACCCACGGTCGTCAGCGGGGCCACTTTGGTGGCAGCATCGACAATGTGTCGATGTCCTTCACCACCAATATTTTTCAGTTCGGCACGAGCGCTTATGTCGGCCCGCTGACGGTGCAAAACCTTTACGCTGAAAGCACTTACAGGATCGGCGACATTGCCTCCGTCACCGGCAATGAGACCGCGGTGATCGTGCAGGCTTCGGTGTTTAAGCTGGGCGCGCAGACCGATCTGCGCGGCGTTCCGGCGTCTTCGTTGTCGCTCGGCGGCGCACCCTTTGCCATGCGCTTTGTGGGCTGTTCCTTTGCCTATCCGCAGTTCCTTGTGATTGCGGGCGCCCCCGCTCACTTTGAGGACTGCCGGCTCGCACGGCGTCCGCAGGGCGGGCCTTTGGCCCGCAACAGGGTCGCCGATCAGGGCCTGCGCGCCGCGCTCAACGCCACAGCGAGTGGCCTCCTCATTGGTCCTGACGGTTTTGTTCCGGATGAGACGGGGCAATCACTCCTGTGGCGGCCCTATGAGGCGCTCACAGGCGTGCGCCTTGGCGCCGCCACAAGCCTGGCGCGCGAGGCCACCGAGGGGCCAACACCGCTCACCATCCACACGCCTGACATTGTTCGCCAGGGGATCCGCTTTGCCACCCCCACCCCGCATATGGCCGTTGGCCCGGCGCTGTTTGAGCGCGTTGAGGTGGACTTGAATGGCGACGGTGCGATGGTCACGGCAACGCTTGCGGGCGCGGAGATGGCCTTTGGCGCACCGCAGATGGGCGACATCATCATCGTGGGGCGCGACAGCGAGGCGGTACTCGTTGTGGAGGAGCGCAAGGGACCCACGGTCCGTTTCCGGCAAATCAGCCCCACAGGCGGTGCGGCATCGAGCGCGCCGGCGCCGCTGACCATGCCGGGCACGCTCATTGTCACCCGGCGTGTGGCATTGCCGGCTCCGATGCGCATTGCCACCGCGGCCGACCACACCGATGCCCGCCTCGTGGTGGACGAGGCTTTGGCGGACCTTTTGGCCACTCTGGCGCCCGGCGCTTGGGTTCAGCTGGCAGCAGCCGACCGAACCGTCTTCGGTCGGCCGCCCCGCATTGTTGATCTGAATGTGCAGGCTCAGCGGATCACATTTGACCGCCCGGCCCGCGAGACAAAGGCGCTGATGGCCGTCATCTGCCTCGTCACCGACCCCGCAATCCGCTGACGGGACGGCGTCTGGGATCTGTTCTGAGGTCTGGGCGCTGATTTGGAGGTAGACCGTGTGGGTGAAGTTTCGACCGTCGTTTTCGCTGGTCATTGGCCATCTCACCTTTGAGAACGCCCGAAAAAAGATAGAATACCAGCATATACGCCGCGATAATCGGCAATGATCCAATGAATCCATTGATCAAATATTTGTTTGTTCCGGCGGCAACCCAAATTAACATATAAAGAACAAGCGGAAAATAAATGAAATCGCGTTCTAAAACCCACTTCAAAGCCAGACGACCTGTAAATCCAAACACAAATCCGATAAATGGAGCGATAATAATCAACCCAAGCCATCCGTAATGCCAATACATATCGCCATAGATTGAAATTCCGACAAGAGTTTCGGTCTCTCGTCCGAGCAAAATTGAGTAAAAATACTTGCCTGGCCCTTCAAATAAGGGTTTTTCAGGCCACAAGAAGCGCGGGATAAAGCGCATCCAGGCCGTTTCAACGGTGCGGCTGGCATAACCGGAATCGTAAAGCAGCATCGCCTTGGCAATGGGCGAGGCATAATCGAGGCGCATCCACCACCACTGTGCGGTGCGCTCTTCGTCAATGACATAGTCTGGCGTGCCGCTGGCGCCTGACCCCGTCACATAAGCCGTCAGCACGTTGACGCGGTCGCCATAACCGCCGCTGTTGATTTCGCCGTGCAGCAGAAAGAGCTCGCTGCGCGCATGGGTGACCAACGGCGTGGAGAGCGAGAAAGCGACCGCTGTGAGCGCCGCACCGAGTGCCAGCTCCTTCAGACGCTGCCGCGCCAGATAGATGCCGAGGATCGGAAAGACCAGCGCCACCACCAGCTCGCTCTTGGCAAAGGACAACAGCGTCAGCACCAAGTGAGCGCCCCACAAGACGATAAGGGGGATCACCCAACGGCCGCCCCGCTTGGAGGCGGCGATATAGGCCAGCAGCGCGAGGCCAAGATCGACCAGAAAGCTCAGCGAGCCCAGAATCCCAGGTATGACAATGGGGATGATCCCCCAATCGGCTGGTTTGACGAGGCCGTAGCGAAACAATCCGCCCACCACGATCACCGCGAGCGCAACGGGGGCGAGGCGTTCGGGATCCACAAAGCGGTTGGCGTCTTGCCACACATGCTTGGGCACCCGCGGCGGCGCGAACACGGACAAAGCCGCCGCGATCCCACTCAACAGCAGCGGCACGGCGATCGAGATCAACAGATTGGCGCGTAACAATTCAGAGGGTGTTGCGGTCAAGGGATGGCCCGCTTTGGCGAGCAGTGTCGCCTCGCTGCCAAAGACATTCACCAGAGGTCCTAAGTAGAGAAAAACAATACTTTGTAATGGCGCCCAAAAGAACGCTGTCCATATGGTTTCAGGTAAGCATCTCACACAATTGTAGATCAGCGCTGACAGCACGGCCACGCTGTATAGCGGGAGGAGTGTGTTGATGAATGTCAAAGTGGTGTCGCTGAGATTGCCACTGCTGACAAGCAGCAGCAAAATCAGCGCTGGCGGTACAAGAAGCCCAATGGCGGTCCAATAGTGACGGCGCAACAGCGCATACGGATAGGGCACGGCGTCTGACGGCCGGCCGCTGCGCGGCACCGGGCGAGGTCCCGCGATGGGGGTGTTCGCGCCGCTGTTCGGAGGGGACAGCGTCATCCTCTTTGCGCCTTCCATGCCCTGTTGGCCAGATGATGGCCCATTGACGAGGTCCGCACCCTAGGCAACACACCCGCCGTGAGCCCAGACAACACGTTGCGAACAAGGACGGACGGCGGCCCGCTGCGCGCTTTGCATGTCTCGCCCACCTTTTATCCAGCCACCCGCTGGGGCGGCCCGATTTTCTCCACGCTGACCCTTTGCAATGGACTGCAACGCACTGGCAAGGTCAGCGTCACGGTGTTGACCACCGATGCCGCGGGCCCCGCCCGGGGTGACCGGCTCGATGGGCCGCGCCAGGCCCATTTCGAGGCCGGCTACGACGTCACCTATGCAAGGCGCATTGCGGGCAAGGACGTGTCGCTGGAGCTGATGGCACAGCTCCTCCCTGCCATGCGCCGCGCCGACCTGGTGCACCTCACGGCCACCTATTCGGCGCCGACCCTACCAACGCTCGCCGCCGCCAAGTTCTTGGGAAAGCCGCTGGTGTGGTCGCCTCGGGGCGCTCTGCAAGCACGGCAAGAGTGGCAGGGCGCGGCGAGCAAGGCCAAGGTGGTGTTTGAGGCCGCGTGCCGGCGGCTCCTGCCCCGCCGCGCGGTGCTCCACGTCACCTCAGAGGCGGAACGGGAACTGAGCCGCCGCGCGATCCCGATCCCCGCCGCCGTTGTGCCGAACGCGGTTCAGATGCCGCCCGATCCGGCGCCTCGCACTTACCGTCCGGACGGTGCGCTGCGGCTTGCTTTCCTCAGCCGCGTCCACCCCAAAAAAGGGCTCGAAACCCTGATTGAGGCGCTCAAAACCCTCCCCGCCCCCACAACGCTCGCCATTTATGGCGAAGCGGACGCTGGCTATGCAGATGCGCTCAAAGCCCAAGCCGCCGCGGCCGGTGTCGCCGACCGTGTCACCTTCCACGGCCACGTGACGAACGAGGCGAAGGAGCGCGCTTACGAAAACGCCGACATCTTCGTGTTGCCGAGCTTTTCGGAGAATTTCGGCATGGTGATCGCCGAAGCGCTCGCCCATCGCACCCCCGTGGTCACCACCACGGCAACGCCATGGCAGATGCTGCACGAAGCCGGCTGCGGGCGCCTCGTTGCGCCAGGTGACAGCGCTGCGCTTGGCCAAGCGATCACCGAGATCGCTGGCGGCGACTTTGCCGCCATGGGCGCGGCCGGCCGGTCGCTGGTGGAGGACCATTATGGCGAGGCCGCGCTCGCGAGCGCCATGGTTGATGTCTATGCGGCACTGGTGTCTGAGGGACCCCCATTCCCTTGAGCGAGAGAGACATCCCCGCCATGGAGCACCCCGAGAGCCTGTTATCGCCTCAGGCAACGGCTCTGTGGCCCGCTCCCTCCCGCGCCGACAAGGTGCGGCGGGCGCTGTGGCGTGTGGTGTCGGCCCTCACCTTCCGCCTCACACCGACCCCATTCCACGGTGTGCGCTGCGCGATCCTGCGCGCGTTTGGCGGGCGCATTGAACGGGGCGCACGGCCCTACCCGGCCGCGCGCATCTGGGCCCCGTGGAACCTTGTGATGGAACACGGCAGCTGTCTGGCGGATCGGGTCGACTGCTACAACGTTGCCCCGATTACGGTGAAACGGCACGCCACCGTCAGCCAAGGCGCGTCCCTTTGCACGGCGAGCCACGATTTTCGCCGCAGCGACCATCCCCTCACCGCCGCCCCCATCGTGGTGGGCGAAGGCGCTTGGGTGGCGGCTGAAGCCTTTATCGGCCCCGGCGTGACGGTCGATGAAAAGGCCGTGGTTGGCGCCCGCGCGGTCGTGATGCGCTCTGTGCCGCCGTCGACCGTGGTCGCCGGCAATCCCGCCAAAATCGTCGACAAGCGCATCATCCAAAACCCCGCGCCGTGAGCGAAGTGGGGAATGGCGCGGTTGCGCTTCGCCTCGCCGATCTCCTGTCAATGGGTGTCCAGCCGGCGCGTTGACAGCTGTCAACTTTGGCCGCGGCTTGTCAGCTTTGGGTGATGTCGAGCCCCGTGCAGGCTTTGACCGCGTCAGCCAGGGGAACGTTGTGGGTCGCAGCGTAGCGTTCGATCTCGGTGACTTTGGCGTCCACCAGGGTGCGGTACCAGAACGCTTGCATTGAATGAAAATAAAACCCTTCCTTGCCGTCTAAAAAGCCGAGCAGCAAAAAGTATCGTGCCAGGAAATACAGCGTTGAACGCCCGCCGCCCGGCAAGCGGCTGTAGATTTTTGTCTTCACGAAACGTTTGAACGCTGCGCCGGGGCTGGTGCCGTCCGCTTGTGCGCGCTCTTCGGCATAAAGGCCGTGGGCGACGTTCAACAATTCAAGGGCCTCGCGGGAGGCGTAGTCGTTGTGCTTGTTCACCCACTGGGTGATGGGTTTCAGGTTGATGTCGGTGATGACAAAGGGCGAGCGCACCACCTCGCCGTCGGTGACAAAGTGCTCGTCCATCCAGCGCTGCTCGCAGCGGCCGCGCCCGTTGCGCAGGAGGCGCAGCTGCCAGGACGGCTCCATACCGCCAAACCGAATGCGCCGGCCCATGAAGACCATCCGGCGGCGCACAGCGATCCCGGCCACAGCCTCGTCTTGGGCAACAAGGAAGGGCCGCAGACGCGCCGCTGCGCCCTCCTCCAGCACCTCGTCGGCATCAATGCGCATGAGCCAGCCGCCGCGCCCCGCCACACTGTCGATGGCGTGGTTCATCTGCGCGGCATGGTTCACCCAAGGGTGTTCGATGACCCGCGCGCCCTGCGCTGCTGCGATCTCCACCGTGCGGTCCGTGGACCCTGAATCGATCACCGTGATGGTGGTCGCCGCCTCCGCCACGCTTGCCAGGCAACGGCCGATGTGGCGCTCTTCGTTGAACGTTAGCACCAGGACGTGGAGAGCCTCCGGCGCCTTCATGGGCGCCTCCCACACTCGCTTTGGAGGGCTCCCATCAGCCGTGTCTGAAAGGCAGAGAAGCGGAATTCGTCCGCCCAGCGGGCCGCCGCCCCGCGCCCCAAAGCTTCGGCTTTGGCGGGGTTGGTCAAGAGATCCACAACACTGTGCGCCAGCATTTCGGGTTGGTTGAGATCCACATTGATGCCGCTCACACCGTCCGCATTCACATCCTGGCCCGCATCGTTTTGCGAGGCGATGACGGGGATCCCGTGGCGCATCGCTTCAATGTAGGTGAGGCCAAAGCCTTCCTTCCAGCTTGGCTGCACATAAAGCCTCGCGCGGCGCCAGAGTGCGGGCACATCGGCCTCCGGCACAAAGCCGAGCACCTCGATGTTGGCAGCGGCCGGGGATGTGGCCACAAGATCTTTCAGGATGTTTAAGCCATCACCGCCGCCGGCAAGCAGCAACCGCGCGTCCGGGATCTGTTCGATGACTTTGGGCCAGGCCGCCACCACCTCGCGGTGCCCTTTGCGCATGTTGTCTTTGTCGACCCGCCCGAAGGTGAGCGCGACAGGCGCTGTGGGCAGCGCCTGCGGTTCCGGCGGGATGTCCTCTTCGGTGCCCAGCAGGCACACTCGCGCCTGCGGCAGCGGCCCGTGGTCGGCGGTGAAGCGGTTCAGCGTGTGGTGCGAATTGACAAGCACCAGATCGGCCTGGCGCAGCGCTGCCGCGCGGCCTGGCGTGAGCCCGTCGCCCCACACCTCAATGCCGTGCATCCAAACCGCATAGGGCCGGCGCGGCAATTTGGGGTGGGCGCGGGCGATGCCGGCGTGGTCGTAGATGAAGGCGCGGGCGGTGAGCGCGTCCCGCCACAGCCCCGCGGTGAAGCGCAGGCGGTTGCCGCCGGCTGCAGCGCCCGGTGCATCGATCATGGTCTTGTGCGTGTCGTTCAGCGCCCGCACCCACACAGGTGTACCGGCCGCCTCTAACGCGCGCACCGTGAGCCGCGCCACACGGCTGATACCGCCGCGGCCGGCCTCGGTCTGCACCGAGGCCATCACCACCTTGCCGCCCTTTGAAAGGATCAAGACGGAATCTCCCAGCGGCGCGGATTGGATCACGCCCATCGATCATCACAGGCGGTGGATGAGCGGTAGCGCGTTGGGTCAAAAGCGTCCACCAGGCCCCGGCGAGCCTGAGGGTTCGGACCTCTCAATGGCGCGCCCTGAGCGCCTTCGCGTTGACTTTCGCCCAGACGGCCTCATAAGCGCGACGCGGTGTCGTTCAGCAGATCCCGCGCCCATTGTCCGTTTCAACCGACACGGCCAAACCTTGGTGCCCAGAACTGTTTCCATGACTGTTTCCAACGACGCGCCTGAGACGCCCTATTGCCCCCGTATTGCCGTGGTGGTCAGTCATCCCATCCAACACTTTTGCCCTCAATACACCAGTCTTGCGACCTCTGACCTTTGGGAACTGAAAGTATTCTTCGGTTCACCGCTCGGTCTGGAAGCGTATCATGACCGTAATTTTGGCCGTGAAGTCCGTTGGGGCGGTCTCGATTTATCGGGGTTTGAGCACGAATTCTTGCACGATGCGCCAATCGCATCCGGCCCCAAACTTGACGCACCCCATTTGGGGGAGCGCCTTGCAGACTATGATCCACATGTTGTGATTTCGTATGGCTATGCGCAAAAACTGCAGCGTCGGGCGCAAGATTGGGCCAAACAGAACAACAAGCTTCTTTACTATATTTCCGATGCCGAAGAGGCCCATCGTCCATCCCCGCTGAAAATACAGCTAAAGCGCGTGCTATTGCGCCAGCGCATGGCGCGGATCGATCGTTTTTTGTCGGTTGGCGACTTTAATGAATTGGTCCACCGGGGCTTTGGCGCCGCCATGGATCGCATCACGCGCATGCACTTTTCCATTGATGAGCCCCGTTATCGCGCGGCCATGGATGGCCGCACGGCGCTGCGCGCCAAGACGCGCACCGCCTTCGGGTTCGAGGCGCAAGACGTGGTGGTGGGCACGGTGGGAAAGCTCGTGCCGTGGAAACGGCAGATCGATGTGATCCGCGCTGTTGGGCAAAGCGCGCCGCAACGACAGATCAAGGCCCTCATCATCGGCAGCGGTCCTGACATGGATGCAGCCAAGGCGGTCGCTGAGCAGGACGCGCCGGGGCGGGTTGTCTTTTCTGGCTTTGTCGATCCGGTGGAGCTTCCCGCCCTTTACGCGGCGAGTGATATCTACGCCCATGCCGCCGCGTTCGAGCCCCATTCGCTCGCCATCAGTGAGGCGGCCTATATGGGTTTGCCTCTGGTTTTGTCGGACCGCTGCGGCAGCTACGGCCCCAATGATGACCTGAGGGTGGGCGCCAATGGCTGGACCTATCCCATGGGCGATCTTCAGACCCTCATAGCCCATCTTGAGCGCTTGGCGGCCGACCCTGCCCTTTGCGCCACCTTCGGTGCCGCAAGCCACGCCTATGCTGTGAATGCGCAGGCGCGGGCCCACGGACACTTCCTCACCGAAGCGCTCATCGCCGACGGCTTTTCCATCCCTTCCAACGCGCGGTGATTGAGTGAGCGACAGTTCGGGGGTGAGACGCCTGACCCCAATCAGACCATGACACGGGCGCGTGCAGTGCTGGGCAGCAGCGTCGGTATGGCGCTGGTGCGGCTGACCAATATGGGCCTTGGCTTCGCACTGTCTGTGCTTTTGGCGCGCACTTTGGGGCTGGAGGGTTTTGGCACCTATGCGTTCGCCTTCGCGATCGCGGGCCTCATGGGGTTTGTGACGCAGCTTGGGCTGCCGGTGCTGATCGTGCGTGAGAGCGCGCGGGCGCTGGCCGGTGACCCTCAGGGGGCGGGGGCAGGGCGCTTTGTGGCCATCGCGTCTTGGTCGGCCATGGTGGTGGCGGTCGCCGCAGCCCTTCTTCTGGCCGGCACGCTGCTCGTCGCACTTGGCCTTTCGGTGTCCATGCTAGATGGGGGGGCTTGGATGCTCCCGCTCGCCGCCGTGCTTGCCACCATGATGGGTTTCATGGCGGCGGGTGGGGCGCTGCTCAACGGACAAACCAAGCCCCTCAAAGGCTCTGTTGCCGATGGGGCGTTGCGCCCTTTTGTGTTTTTGGTGCTGGTTTGGGCGAGTGCGAGCACGCTCACTCCGCAAAGCGCTATGGCGGCCCATGTGATGGCGGCCCTTTGTGGCGCGGTGCTCGTCTGGGGGCTGTCAGCGCCTGCGCTGCTGCGCGCCAGGGCCGTTTCCACGACACAAGAGCGGCGCTGGATGAGCCGGACGTGGATCCAAAGCCTTATTCCGTTTTCGCTCAACACCGGCCTGAGGGTCCTCAACTCGCGGCTTGATGTGTTGATGGTGGGCCTGCTGGTGGGGCCTGCCGAGGTGGCGCTTTACGCGGTGGCCAACCAGTTGGCGAACTTTGGGGTCATGGGCCAGACCATCGTCAACGCCCAAGCCGCGCCCCGTCTTGCCGCGGCCCTCGCACGGGATGACAAACCGAGCGCGCAGCACGCTGTCTCGCTGTGCGCGCTGGCGGCGGGTACGATCGGGCTCGCCATTTTGGGCGGTGTTGTACTGGTCGGCGCACCTATCTTGCGCCTTGCCTTTGGGGAAGCGTTCGCTTCGGCCTTTGGCGTTCTGGTCATCCTGGCCTTGGTGCAGGCCATCACCAGCGCCATGGGGCCGACAGCGCTGACGCTGAACATGGCGGGGCTGGAGCGTTTGACGTTGCGTGTCAGTGCGATTTCGGTTGGCGTGAACGCTGTCCTCAACATTCCGCTGGTGCTGGCGTTTGGAGCGGAAGGGGCGGCACTGTCGCTTCTCATTGCCGTGGCGGTCGGTCAGACCCTGATGATGCGTTATGCGGCGCAGCGTACCGGGCTCACCACTCATGTGGTTTTCGCGCTCCGCTCGGCGCGTGTGCGGCACGATCTACGGCGCATCTTATGGCGATCCTGAACCGGCCGCGATGGGGTGCGTGAGGCGCGTTGCCCGCACCAAGTATTGCAACTTGAAATGGCGGTTCTCTCGTGAGGACTTGGTGCGGCTTTTTTCAGGTTAGGCTTTGATTTTCCGCCGAAATCTCAATTGAATTGGCCGAGGGAGTATACCGCACTCCGGTTGAGCCCGCTGGCGTTGTTCGTTGCTGATCATCATCATGCGATGACCCTCTTTCGCCTCCCTTTGATCCGTCTTTATTGGCGTTCATGCCCAGCATCAATCGCTGGAATGGATGTTTAGTGATCAAGATCACATCCTTTATCATAGATAATCTTATCCATAATGAAAGGTTTGATCTTTAATGAATGAATATTCATGAACAAAAAATTACAATTAGCAACTTGCAAGGCGTGGTGATCGACGATTTAAATATTTATCTTTGAGAAGAAGTGCTTGATGAGCGCCGTTCGCAAGATCCAACATCATTGTGAGGCTCATTTAAAATTCGCTATGATGAAGTGAGGATTACGACTGTGAGCAATTTTAACGATCCAACTGTTCAGGTCAAAGTCAACTCTGGCTATATCGATACTGGCGATCGAGCCAAAACCTATGTCTTCGACGAGGATGGACCCGGTTCCTTCCGGGTCATTGGCACCAGCGATGTCAAAGATGTTTTGAACGAGATTGCGGCGACCAACGACGGCAAAACCCAGTGGGGCGAAGACAACAATGGTGACGGCGAGGGCCGCCGGGACATCAACCTGTTCGATGACAATGGCAATGCGTCCGACGATTTCGTCGCGCTGCTGAGAGAGGCGTTCGAGGGCGATCAGGGCATCACCGTCGTTCCGGACAGCATCGAAAACGGCACGATCACGCTCGCGATTGCCGGTCAGAAGTCCACCGACCTTCTCGTTTTTGACGGCGATTACGTCAACGACGCGTTCGCGCAAGTGAAGAATGATCTGCCGATCGATGTTCTGAAGGCACTCGCCGTGGAGGATCCAAGCGGGTACGCCGAGATGTTCGGCAGCAGCTTTGTCGACATGGGTGATGGGCGCTCAAAAATTGGCGTTTATGAATTCAGTGAAGATGTCAACGATTCCTTTTACTGGAGTCACGACAAGCACCTCAATGAGGATGTGTATTCCCTGTTTGATCGGGTGAATAACCAGTTCCAAGATGAAGATGCTGTCGCCTTGGTGAAAGCGGCGCTCGCCGAGAAATGCGGGATCGCCGATTATGAGGGCCTGGAGTACCGCAGTGACGATGGTCAGGCGATTGTCATCGACCTCACCACAAAAGGCGGAAACATCGACACCATTGTGCTCCACGGGTCGGAGATTGAGGCCGCCATTGCGGACTTCGAAGACACCTTTGCGGGCAACCATGAGGGTGGCAACGTCTTTGAGGTAACGGCGCTGGAACTGGCCGCGCTCAATTCCATCGACGGGGAGGCCGGCTGCGACACGGTCAAGCTGATCGAAGGGGGCACTTTCGACTTCACTAACGTGACGCTGAACAGCATCGAGGCGATCACCACCGATGGCGCCAACGCTGAACTGGTGCTCACAAGCGGCGCGCAGGCGATGCTGGTCCAAAGCGCCGATGGCGACAACGACACTGCGGTGCTCGACTACGCTCCGATTGTCTTTGAAGAGATTTTGTCGCTTCTCACCAGTGGCATTGAGACCGTCACCTTCGGCGCGGGCGAGGGGCCGTTCAACACCGCAACGCTCATTGACGACGGTCAGACGGTGAAGATTGTCGGCGATGACAGTGAGTTTGACGTGTTCGGCTTCACCAGCCGGGCGGAGTATGTGGATGTGGCGAGTGGTGTGGTCCGGCAACGGACCACGGAGCTTGATGATGGCTCAACCCGCGTCATCAACTATGACGCTGAAGGTGTGATCACGGACCTCACTGTGACTGATGATCCGGACGGAAACCTTCCGATCACCAGTATCTCTGAGCTCTTCACCGATGGTATTATCGCATCCCGCGAGATTATCTATGACGATGGGACCCGCGATGTGCGCACGTTCGATGAGAACGGCAAGCTCATTCAATTGGTGTCGCACGACGGTGCGGACGGCACGGCTGAGGATTACTTCGAGTACAAGACAAAAACACTGGAGTTTGACAGTGAAGCCGGCACTCGGCTGAAAAACACATTCATCTTCGATGATGATAGCGACACAGTCAGCGTTGTGCGCACACTGGATCAAGAGAATCCGGGTCATTATACGGAGGTGACCACGTTCGTTGATGGTTCCACGCTCACCGTTGAGGCGGGGCACAGCACCGGTCCGCTTCTGAAAACCCTGATGTTCGCCGACGGTGATCAGCAGATCGTGGGTTTTGACGGCGAACAGATCATCCAAGGTGGCGCCGGCGACGACACCATGACCGGCGGCGAAGGCAACGACACCTTTGTGGGCCTGAAAGACAACGGCAATGACGTCATCACCGACTTTAACGCCGCTGGGAATGATCTGTTGGATCTGACGCTGCTTGGCGTGGACAGTCTGGCTGACTTGACCGACGCGGGGGCCATCCGCCAGGAGGGCGCGGACGTGGTGATTGATTTTGGCGATTTGTCGGGTGATGCGAGCGGCGAGATTGTGCTGCAAAACACCAACCTTGCCAGTCTCAGCGACGACGATTTCCTGATCTGACGGGGTGTGCCTCGGCAACAGGCAAACAAAAGGGGTGTGCGGCCCGGTAAAGTGGGACGCACACCCCTTTTTAGTTTGTCTGTCTCGGTGCGCTGACTGATGTGAGACGCGCGGCCGTCAGATCATCAGAAGATAATGAAGTCGGATTCTTGGAGGCCAACAAAGTTTTCGACGAGAATACTGGTTGTATCACCATTGAACGTCACGAGTGAGTTGACGCCATTGTCGAGGATGTTGATGTCGGCAAATCCATTGGCGAGGGCGAGAAAGCTGACTTTGATGCGGTCTTCGCCGGATGTGAAATCGACGATCGTGTCCGCGCCGCTGTTGGCCTGCATCACGAAGATATCGTCGCCTTCTCCACCGCGCAGGACGTCGTCGCCGAGTTCACCAATCACCCGGTCGTCACCCATGCTTCCGTCGAGAGTGTCATTGCCTCTCTCTCCGACGACACGGTCGTTGCCTTCGCCGCCGATGAGAATATAGTCGCCAGCTCGGCCCGCGAGGGTATCTGCTGCATCGCTGCCGAGGATCACATCGCGGCCGAACGTGCCGATGGTCAAACCACCCGTGTCCGGCGCGACGTCGGTGTAGGTGCGGAAGAAGTTCTCGATGCCGAGCGGGCCATCAGCGCCCAGCCCCAAAAGCGTCACGCTCGTCCCAGCGAACGATACGACAAGGTCGTCGCCCTGCACCACTTGGTTGATTGAGCTCAACAGAAGGGGAACGGGGGAGGTAATTGTCCCAAAGTTGAGAAGGTCACCGCTCAAGCCGCGCTGAAAGTCGGTGATGGTGTCATTGCCTTCGTTGGCGCCGAAGCGGAATTGGTCAATGCCAGCCCCGCCAGTCATTTCGTCGTCGCCTTCGCCACCCAAGAGGGTGTCGTTGTCGTCATTGCCGAAAATCGTGTCGTTGTCGCCCTGGCCCAGAAGGAAGTCGCAGCCGGCATCGCCAAACAGTTGATCGTTACCGTCGTTACCGCGCAGGACGTCATCAAAAATGGTGCCGAGCAGGGTGTCGTTCCCCGGTGTGCCCCTGTCGTCGATGCCTATAATCCCTGTCGACATTATCCCATCCTCACTTCTGACTGTTTCCAGGATTGTCGGGGTTTGTCGTCGCCATGCCCCAGTCCTGTATCCGAGCGTCGGTTCGCAGTTTCCCTGTCATGGCAACTTCCGCCCACAACGCCCGAGGGCATATGACGCCGACGCGGCCACACTTTGTTTAAGGTTTGCCTTAACGTGCTCGCTGTTGCAAGAATTTTGGCCGGAACGGTCAAGGTTATGGGGGGATGGCTCTTGAACGTGTTGGCCGTGCTGCGAGGGGGAGTGTCTGCCGCTCGGCGACGGCGGATCCGGAGCGCTGGGCCGGCCGTGCGTTGTGTGTCTTTGCGTTCAATTCGCTAAAGCTCTGGATTAATTTTGTATGGCGCGCTCAATAAACGCTTGCCGCGTTGGACGGTTCTCGGACTGACAGTGCTGAGCGTGAGAGCGTGAACGGTCTGATCGGGCCGCCCCACAGCGGACATAGAATGGCCTCAGAGCCTGCGAGTACGTGCCGCGTTGGATTGAGCTCTGTGCTGTCAGCTCAAAGAGAATAGCGTGTCGTCTGGGTCTCTGGAGATCCAGGGTTTTCTGGGGTGTGGGCCCGATCTTGGGTCCGGGCTTTAGATGAGAATGCGCTCCACCTCATCGAGGCTGATCTCGTCGGCCCGGCGGTCATAAAGCTGCGTGGTGCGGGTGGAGGCGTGGTTTGCCATCTGCGCGGCCTTCTCCAGCGTTCCGTCGTTTTTGAGGTACGCGGTGATGCCGGTGGCGCGAAAGGTGTGGCAGCCGATGGGCGTTTGGATGCCGGCCTGCCGCGCCCGTCGCCGGATCATCGCCCACACATTCGCCTGGGGGAGGGGGCGGGCGGACAGTTGTTTGGTGTGCCGGTCGATGGTGCGGAAGACATAAGACTTGCGCTCGTCCCAGAGGCTGCAGCCATCCAGATAGTCATACAAAAAGGCTTCCAGCGTGTGGTGGCAGGGCACGTCATGCCGCTTGCCGCCCTTTTCGTGGAGCCGGACCCAAAGCCGCCGGTTCTGGGTGTAGATGTCTTCCACTTTCAGCGAGAGCGCGGCGCCCACGCGGGCGAAGGAATAAACCATCAGCCCGATGAGGGCGCGGTCGCGCAGACCGACCGGTTTTGATGTGTTGATGGCGTCCAGCAGCTGCCGCGCCTCGGCCGGTTCCAGCACGGGGGTTTTGCCGCGCCGCACGATGTGTTTGGGGCCGCGCACGGACGCGGCCGGGTTGGTGGGCACCACCTGGCCGACGACGAGCCAGTCAAACAGCGCGCGGATCCCGGCGAGCCGCTGCTTCACGGTGGGTACGGAGTGGGTCCGTCCCAGTTCCTCGATCCAGGCTGCCACGTGGATCGGTTGGACATCGCCGAGTGTCTTCACGCTTAGCGTGTCGCACCAAGCGGCGAACTCGACCGCACTCTTTATATAAGAGCGCCGTGTGTTCGGGTTGCGGATGTGAACGGCGAAGAATTCTAAGAAGCGGTTGCGGGCGTGGTCGTCCGCTGAGGCAAACAGAGCCGGCAGGGTCGGACCGGGTTTGGCGGGGGTGATGAGGGCCTGTCCAGAGCCGTTCTTCATGGCACCAAAATGGCACACTATATACATTGGATAAAGGATATTATCATATGTATTTTGCGTTCTCTTTTATGCCGGGCGCCGGGGCGGGTACCCCGACGTGGAAACCGGTATGGTCGTGGAGTGCGTCGCACCGCTCCTCGCAGCGCACCAGACGCCAATAAATCCGTCACTCCTCGTGAGATCGAGGGTGGTTTTTATGGTGTCATTCCCGCCCGACCCTAATGCGTAGAACCTTTGGGCCAGTCCATTGTGATGGGTGCGGATTGAGAGCTGGATGTGTTCCGCTTGACGATATCGGCGAGCGAAAACGTCTCATTGATTGTCTTCCAGCCCAATGCGCTGAAGGTTCTCTCGTTGAAGACGTTGACCGATAGCAACGGATTGGTCAGCGCATGGGAGAAGGCGTCAAGTGCCACCATACGCCCGATCATCGGTGGAACAGCTGATTCCACGGGCGCATCTTCAGCCATCAGGCCAACATAAAATTCGATCTGATCGACACTTGAATACACCGCTTTGAGAGCATTGATCCGCGTTTCGTCGCCTGTAATCTGGTTAAAGTCGGTCACAGTCGGGTACGACATGGCCGTCCGGTACGTGTTGTAGCTTGCGACTTGGGTTTCTCGCCCTTGGAGGATGGTTGCAAGTTCAACCGGCAACAGGAATTTGGCTGTGTTTGCCAAACCGAGCCGCCATGCACGGTTGGCAGATGCCGCGGCCAACATCTCTTGCACTCCGTGCTCAATGAGGAGTTGGTTGTTGAGCAGAAGAGTTGCGCTTGGGTACTGTTGCTGCGCGACGGTGACTTCGGACGGCACCAATGAATGCCAGCGATAAAGAAGGTTGAACTCAACCGGAATCCAGTTCGGCCGGTTCCACTTGGCTTCCCAAACAAACTGCGGGAAGGCGCGCAGGCGGAAATGATACGGTGCGATGTGGTTGATATATTCTTCAATGACGACCTTGATGAGCATTGCAATCATCGTATTGCGCGAGACTTCGAACACCCGGTCGTCGTCCCAAGATGGTTCTTGGGCCGCAATGTTGTCCGCAATTCGATTATGCTCCCGCAGAAACAACGTGGTCATCGCGGCGGTGAAGGGCGTTGAGTTTGAGCGCTCTCCTGCGAAGGCAAAGATCGTCCGCTTTTGTTCCAGCGGGGTATCGTCAGAAAGTCGAGAGGGGAGGGGCAAACCCTCAAATTCCGGCTTGAGGTTGCCGTCTTCGTCAAATAGGCGCGGCGCGAATTCGCCTTCGGTACTCTCGACTGACTTTAAACGACCTTTGCGATGCGGATCGTGCAATCGAACAAGCGTGGTATGATGTTCAGTATATCCATAAATCTGGTTGAGATCGATCTGATGGCTGGTTCGCGTGCGTCGTCTATCTTCATCGTCCGTGAGAAGAAATCCGTCAGTAAACCATTGCGCGAACACCGGAAACAACATTGTTGATTTGGGTGATAGTGTCGGACCGCTTTCAGGAATCCGAAACAGCGCAGCAACATCTTGGGCATCCGGTAAGTTGGGAATTTCGGTCGCAGGTGCGCGACGGCCAAAATATGTCTTGTCCATCAGGCTTCGCCAGGACGTGTAGTTCGACAGTGTTGAGAACGCATGCGGTCTATTCACGGCCTTGCTCATCGCATTATTGATGATGAGGCGGTTCACCAAGCGCTCCAAGAAGGGCACCGATTGCAAAAACGACCATAATGGTCTGAAGCGTTTTAAGGCTGTGGACTGTATTGTGTTGATGAAGCCGTCGCGGCTGGTATCGCGTTTCATATCAACCCGCCCTAAGACGCACCCGATAGTGTTCGGGGAAGGGTCCGTCCTTGTAATCGATCGTGCCGCCGCAATCGTCTAGTGGCGTGACATTCGCCAAGAAGATTTGCCGGACTGTTTCTGGAATGATCTGTTCGCCGACATAGCGGCCAAGACATTCGTGATGGCCGCGACCAAAGTGTGAGTATGTGTCGTGCGGCCGATCGCCGGAAAATGTTTGCGGGTCCGGCGTGTAGCCGGGCGAGGCCATCGGCGAAACCGTCATTAACGCGATGAGACTGCCAGCGCTCACCGACCGCGCGTGCGGGCGGCCTGGCGCCAATGTTGCCTCGCGCGATGCAACGCGCAGAACGAACGTGTTGATGGGGTCAAAGCGCAGGGCTTCCCACACCAACGGATCGAATTTTGCCGGATCGTCTTTGGCGTTGTGGGCGGCCTCGCACCGGGCGGGATCGGACAAAAGCTGCCGCGTTGCCTGGATGATGGCGTGGGCGCTGGTCTCCACCGCGCCGACCAAAAGCCCGGCCGCGTTGGACAAGACGCGCGATCGCTCCATCGCATGGGTGGTAGCGCTCAAACGGGCGAGCCGCGCGAGCACAGTCTCACTGCAGTCGTCAAATCCAGCCTCGATCCGCTGATCGATCCAGGCGCGCAACGCGACGCCCGCCTCGATGCCGGCTTGATACAACGCCGGATCGCGCGTCAGATTGTAGAAAAACGCCATCTGCGTGGCTCTCGACCATGCAAGCAGCGTGGTTTCATCGGGACCCGACACACCGAAATATTGGTCAACAATGTGCGCGGGGACTTGGCGTCCCACCGTCGCCGCGAGATCCACTTCGCCTGAGCAACTTTTGAGAATTGCACTGGCTTTTGATGCCACCAGCGCGCGAATACGCGGCAGATCCTCCCAGCGCAGGAGGCTCCGCATGACGCTTTTCTCATAATAGTTTTCGTTGGCCCCGTCGCGCGCCAGCATAAATGGCCCGACAGAAGGGTCCATGTTGGGGGCGTGCGGTACATTGAAGACTTCGTGCCGCGACAGCGCGTCGACAACATCTTGCGCATCGGCCACCACCACAAAAGACGGCGTTTGTAGAATGGGGCGATGCGCTGTGAGTTCGGCTGACAAAGCAAACGGCGCGTTACGGGCAGCCTGAAGAAAGAAGCCGACCTTTTGAGCAGGCTGATCATCAGGAATTTGATCGTATTTGTCTAAGAAATTCATGATGTCCGCTCTAATCCTTCGAGGAATAATGATCACAATTCAAAACTGCACCCGTTAATTAACACAGCGAGAGATCGAGGGCCACTCACGCCGTCCAACGATGATCATGGCGCGGCTGGCGCTCCGGTCTGAGGCCTCACCGCCGGCCTTATGGCGCCAATATGCTGACGTTCGTGATGCGAAACGGGTATAGAAGTACCAGCTGCTTTGCCCGATCTGCCGGTCGACCCGTGGCCGGGCTTGCGTTAGGGGAGGCCGGGTGCGTCGGCCCAAGCCGCTCACCCCAAAGGGGCGATCTCACGACGCTCCCAGCAACGCTCGGGTTGAAGGACAAGGCTCCCAATGACCATTCTCGTCACCGGCGGTGCCGGATATATTGGCTCGCACGCCTGCAAAGCGCTCGCGGCCGCAGGGCACACCCCCATCGCCTATGACGATCTTTCGACCGGTCACCGTTCCGCTGTCCGCTTCGGCCCCTTCGAACACGGCTCCATCTTGGACACCACACGCCTTGCCGAGGTGATGCGCCGGCATGGCTGTCACACCGTTATCCACTTCGCAGCGCTCTCCACGGTGGGGGAAGCGGCGACGCGGCCGGACCTTTATTGGCGGGTCAATGTGGCCGGCACTCTGGCGCTTCTGGATGCCATGCGCCTTGTGGGCATCAACCGGCTGGTCTTTTCCTCCACCTGCGCGGTCTATGGCATTCCGGTGCAAATGCCGATCACAGAAGCCACGCCCTGTGCGCCGCTCAATGTTTATGGCGAGACCAAATTTGCCATGGAGCGGATGCTGGAGGCGCACGCCAATGCCTATGGGCTTGCGGCGGTGGCGCTGCGCTATTTCAACGCCGCCGGCGCCGATCCTGACGGGATGATCGGCGAAGAACACGACCCTGAAACCCACGCGATCCCGCTGATTTTGCAGACCGCAGCGGGCCAGCGCGCCCACTTTACTGTGTTTGGCGAAGACTATGAGACCCGCGATGGCTCCTGCGTGCGCGACTATGTGCACGTCACTGACCTTGCTGATGCCCATGTCCGCGCGCTCGATGTTTTGCGCGAAGGCACCATGGACGCCATCAATCTGGGCTCAGGCGATGGCTTTACCGTGCGCGAGGTGGTGGGTGTCGCCCGGCAGATCACCGGCCGCGAGATCGCGGTCGAGAGCGGGCCACGCCGGGTGGGCGATCCGCCCGTTTTGACGGCCAACGCCACCAAAGCTGAGGCGGTGCTTGGCTGGACACCCCAGCATTCTGGCCTTGATGAGATTATTGGCACCGCATGGCGCTGGATGAGCGAATTCAGCCCCCGCCGGTAATGCGCTGCCGACCGGCTGGATCGGCCTGATCTCAGATCGAACTGTGTTCTGCCGCGCACCCCAAAACACATTCACCCGCCACAGCCGTGCTGGGCGGGTGAATGCTGGCCACGATACGCATGGCCATCCCTGAAAAACAGCCCGTTTAAAATTCGTCCAAGCAGTATGACATGCGCTGATGAAAAACTCGATTGAGGCCAGCCAACACAGCCTGTGCTTACGCGATACTTAGAAGCACATGCGGTGGGGGGGTGATGACTGGGCTGTGTGACTGACCTCGTTCTGTGTCTCTCTTCGATGCACTACACATATTGGTTAGCGAGCCGTGATGATGTGACGGAGATCACGCCTTCTCCCTATGGGTCGAACTTTTTCAGCCTTCGGTTCATTGCGGTTCACAAAGCGCCGTTGCGCATGACGGCGCGGCCTCGATCCTGGCCTCACACACTGGCCCAGTCGCTGGGTTGCAGTGCGGTAGGCGATGGCCTAGCCACCACCCATCGCACAACCTACGACAGCGCGCTGGCCTGTGGCGGTTCCCGTTTCTGGGGGGCACGACTGAGGCTGATCGCTTCTGAGAGTCCGCACCGCCAATGAGCCAACTGATCCTCAATGGGCGCTTTTTGACCCGTGCCGCGACCGGTGTGGACAGGGTCGCCATGGAGCTGGTGGCCGCGCTTCTGACGCGGGGACTGCCCGCACCGTTTGAGGGGCTGGTGACGCTGGCACCGAACGCGCCGGTGGTCGACAGCACCGAACGCCCCGCCGCGATGCTCTCAACGCTGAGGCCCACCACAAGCGGCCTCAACGGGCACCCGTGGGAGCAGTGGGCGTTGGCCCGCGCTCAGCCCCAGGACTGGCTCCTCAGCCTGTGCAACACCGGGCCAATCACGCGTGCGCGCCAGGTGGCGATGATCCACGACGCCCAGGTGTTTACCCAGCCGCAGTCCTATTCACGCGCCTTCAGAACCCTTTACCACCTCTTCCAGCCGCGCCTCGCCCGCAAAGCGGCCCTGGTGCTCACCGTCTCCGACTATTCCAAGCGGGAGCTGGAGCGGTTGAAAGTGGTCCCTGAGGGCAAGTGCCAGGTGGTGCACAATGGCGCGGATCATATCCTGCGCGTTGACCCCGATGAGACGATCTTGCAGCGCCACGGTTTGACGCCAGGGGGCTATTTGCTCGCCATCGGCAGCCTTGCGGCGCACAAGAACCTGCCGATGGCGGTGGCGGCGGCCAACGCCCGCCCCGACACCTCAATTCCCCTCGTCATCGCCGGCGGCGGCAACTCGTCCGTCTTCGCCGAGGCGGGCATTGCAGCCAGCGAAACGGTGAAACCCATCGGACGGGTGAGCGATGCTGAACTGCGCGCCCTTTATGGCAACGCGACGGCGCTCGTCTTTCCCTCTTTCACCGAAGGCTTTGGGCTGCCGGCCGCTGAAGCGATGATGTGCGGCGCACCGGTGATTGCCTCCACAGGTGGCGCGATTCCTGAAGTGTGCGGCGAGGCCGCGCTGCTCCTTGATCCGAACGACCGTGAGGGCTGGACCGCAGCGTTGACCAAGGTGTGCGCCGATCCGGCGCTGAGACACCGTTTGAGCGAGGCGGGGCACACCCATGTGGCCCGCTTCACCTGGGCCCACGCGGCCGACATGTTGGCCGGCCATCTGGCCGCGCTGCCGGGTCCAAGGTGAGAGTGTGGAGATGCTGCAGGAGGGTTCACAGCAGGTGACACCGCAGAACAGTTTGAAACGGCGTGTCGTGTTGGTGACCGGCACTCCTCGCTCGGGCACCACGGTGGTGGGCAACGCGCTCGCTCTCGCTGCGCACACCAAGGCCCTTTACGAGCCCATGAACAGGGATAGCGGCGACAAAATCATCCGCCGCTATTTTGAAGTGCCGGACGAAAACGGGTTCTCCACCGCGGACTGCGACGGCCTCATTGACCGTGTGGCTGGGCTTTCCCTGCAATTGCGGTCCGGCGCGTTCGACCATGAAAAGGGGCTTCGCCGTCTCGCCAAATTGATGATTGGCGGGCAATCGCGACATTCTTTGCGCATGGCCCGGCTCGCGCTCGACGTGCGCCATGTGATTTGGAAGGATCCGTTCGCGCCTTTTGTGGCGCGCCGCGCGGTCGAGGAATTCGGCATTCCTGTGGTGATCACCGTGCGCCCGCCGCTGGCTGTGGCGGCGAGCTTCAAACGGCTCAATTGGCGCTTCGACGTTGCTGAACTCGACCGCAGCCTGCATGGCAAATATTTGGCCAATCGACCGCTGAGTGACCCCGCCAACATCATCGAGCGCTCCGCCGCGCTTTGGCAAATGGTCTATGGCGAACTCAGCGAGCTCCACGCGCGCCATCCAAACGATGTTCGCATTGTCATGATGGATGGACTGATCGACACCGCGCAGGACACCTTCGCCGCACTTTACGCCGATCTGGGGCTTGAGGCGTCGACCCAGGCACGAGCCGCCATCGCCAAAATGTTTCAGCCAACCAATGCGGCGAAGGCTGCAGTGCCTGCCGGCCATCCCCACAGCCGCAACCGCGATATCCGCACGGCCAACACCTATTGGTCAAAGCTTCTGGATGAGAGTGAGGTCGAAGCGGTCCGCACGCGCACAGCCGATGTAGAAGCCTACTTTGACCGGTCTGGTGGAGTAACCGTCAATGCATGAGATGTCTGCCCACCGATCGGCGGCTCAAACACGTCCAGTGCGAGACCTCACCATCGACATCGCCCGCGGTATCGCGATGATTCTCGTGGTGTTTGGCCACGCCCTTGTGGGCATTGTCGCGGCCGGCGACGCGACTGCCACCAATCGGTTTCTGCTCCTTATGATCTACAGCACCCATATGTCGCTATTTTTCTTAATCTCAGGCCTTCTTTCACAGTCTTTTTCTCGTGCAAGTTGGCAAAAGTCTGGCCAATCCATCTTATTCCGTATGATATGGCCGTATTTTTTATGGAGTTTTATTCTTTATACAGCGCATTATGTGATGAACCAGTACACTAATACTCAGATTGATCATTATAATGTGGTAAGTATTTTCTGGCAGCCGCCGGCCGTGATGTGGTTTCTTTATGTGCTCTTCATCGCGATGCTGTTGCGCAAGGCGTTGTCCCCGCTGCCTGATGCCGCGCTCGCCGCCATTGGTGTGCTTGTGATCCTCACATCGTACGCCATTGGGCCACCGCAGGAGCTGCGCTTCGTCGGTGTCTTCTTGGTCGCCGCTGCGTTGGGATTACAACGTTATCCCATCACGCTTGGTGTGATGCCTGTGACAGTGTCGGCGTTGATCATGGCAATCACGGCGGTGCTAGCCTGGGGTGAAGCCGTGGCATGGGCTGAAGCGCCGGTAAGGGCCTATCCAGCCTTTGAATGGATTTATCTGCCAGCGCTTTTTGCCGGGCCAATCCTTCTGACGCGGGCCTCCGCCGCCCTCTCAAAGCTTGGTGGGTGGCTTGCGAACGCGCTTGTATTTGTGGGTCAGCGAACGATGGCCATCTTCGTGACCCATATTCTCATCACTGCCGGCTCGCGCATCGCCCTCGGCCTTGTGGGGATCGATAACCTGCTCCTCGCTCTTATTGTGGGAACAGTACTCGGGGTCGGTCTGCCTTTGATCGCGGCCGTGGTGGCCGAACGACTGCGTATCGCACCGCTTTTGGGCTGGCGATGAGATGACTCGCCGTCTCATCGTCAATGGCCGCTTCCTCGCCGGAGCACCCACCGCGGTGAACGCGGTGGCGCGGTCGCTCACCAAGGCGCTCGCCGCCTGGGAGGGCGCGAACAGCTGGCAGGTGACCGTCGCCATTCCGCCTGCGGCTGAGGCAGAGGCAGCGCGCGACAATCTTCCCTACGAGGTGGTGGGCACGCGAAACGGGATTGGCTGGGAGCAAGTCGATCTGCCGGCCATGCGCCGGCACGGCGTGGTGACAGGCTTTTTCAACACCGTGCCCCTCATCGGCAAGGGCTATGTGACGATGCTGCACGACGCGCAGGTGTTCACCGCGCCCCAATCCTACGGCCGGCCGACCCGCGCCTGGCGCCAGCTCCTGTCCCGCAGAGCCGGGGCGCGCGGCAATCGTCTCCTCACCGTCTCTGACTTCTCCAAGGACGAACTGGTCCGACTTGGCATTGCCCCGGCCGAGCGCATTGGTGTGGTCCACAATGGCCTTGGCGCTGTGGTGCGCGAAACGCCGGACCGGTCCATCATCACCCGCCTGGACCTTTCAGAACGCAGCTATGGGCTCGCCCTCTCCAGTCGCCTGCCCCACAAAAATATTGATTTGCTTTTCAAAGCCTTCGCCGATACGCGGCTCACCACATGCCCGCTTGTTTTGTTCGGTGCACCCGGGCGGGCCGACTTTGAGGCGGCCGGGTTTGCGGTGCCTCAGAACGTCATGTTCGCGGGGCGGGTGAGCGATGCTGAGCTTGCAGCGCTTTACGCAGCCGCCCTTGCGGTCCTCACACCCTCCACCACGGAAGGGTTCGGCCTGCCGCCGCTGGAAGGCATGGCGCACGGCACACCCGCTGTGGTGGCGCCCTGCGGCGCGCTGCCGGAGGTGGTGGGCGATGCTGCACACTATGCCACGCCCGACGACCCTTTGGCCTGGGCCGACGCGGTGGTCGCACTGCGCAATGATAGCGATCTGTGGGCCGATCTCGCGCGCCGCGGCCGCGAGCGCGCGTCCGATTTCACCTGGGAGAGGGCCGCAGAGGTCACACTCGCCCATCTTTCAGGATGGTTTGCCGACCGTTGACGATCCCGCCCATCCATCGGCCCACGCCCCCGGAGCGCTTGTGTTTAGCGGGCGAAGGGCATGGGGCGTGGGGTGATGAGGAAATCGCGGCGCAGCAGCCTTGTGACCGGACGCTCCACCAATAGGTGCAACACCGTTCCGGCCGTCAGGCACGCCACGAACAATCCCCCAGCAATCAGCACAATCAGGGCAGTTGATGTGGGCGCCAAAACGATTGCGATGATCCACACACTGGTCTGCATCACCAGCATGTGAACCAGATAGGTTGCGTAGCTGGCATCCCCTTGCAGCAGCAAAAATGGATTATTCCAGAGCACCCCAGCGCGCTCCAGCATCAGCGCTCCCGTGATGATCGCAGCCGCCGGGAGGCCCCACACGATAACGCGCACAATCCCACCGACCTCTCCATCAATGCCCAACACCGCTGTCATGGCGAGCGCGCCAACGCCGATCACCACCACCATGGCCCCCAAACGCTTTGATCGGCTCGCATCGATCGCCGTGATGTGCCGGTAGGCGAGGCCGATCACCATGCCTATCGCGAACTCCAACAAAATCGCGTCGAGGAAGAAGCGCAGGGCGAGCGGCGCACCGTCCCCCAGAAACGCACCCACCCCCACCAGCGCGAACAAGATGATGAGAAGCGTATGGAATGGATTGCCCCAATGCCGCAGGGACAGCGACAGTGCGAGAAGCGCGTAGAACAACATCTCATAGTTGAGCGTCCAGCCGACGGTCAACAAGGGGACAATGTCCCCCCACGCGCGCTCGAACGGCACGAAGAAAAGCGACTTCAGCAGCTGCTCGACAGTTCCGTCGACCCCTCTGATCAATCCGTTCACTTGGAAACCCAAGTTGATCATCGCCCACACAACAAGCGTGACCAGGGCATAGAGCGGGACGATGCGAATGATGCGACGGCATATGAACGGGACGGGCCTCTGATCGCCGTTGATGGTCGAATAGACCATGATGAAGCCCGACAACACGAAGAACAGGTCCACGCCCGCCGCCCCGGTTGTGGGCCAAACAATGCCCAGTTCACGTGTGAGATAGAGGCTTCCGATGTGGTGAATGACCACCATACTGGCCGCAACTGCACGCAGGGCCTGTGCGTTCTGGATCATACCGTTCGTCACTCCAGCTTCACGCAGCGACTGCTCTCCAACATTGAGAGGCAATAAACCAAAAGCTGAACGTGTTGCAGCCGAAGGGTGTTTTTGTTGAGCCTATATTAATTTGTTAGTTCAGGACGACGGCGCGGCACAAGGATGTCACGATTGGATGTCAGTGGCGCCGTCGCGGTGAGCGGATTGGGCTCGGCGGGTGGTGCGGAACGTTCAGCCGAGATCCCAGCGGCGTCGTTCGTCTCGTCTTGGCCTGCGACGGCCTCGCCGGACGGTTCGGCCGTGTCAGCCGGTGACCCATTGTCATCGATCGCAGCATCTTGAGTTGGCGGTGCGGCAGCGGCCGGCGCATCAGCGCTGGGCAAAGGCAGATTGGGTTCAGCCGATAGGGCCGACTGAAGAGGCAGCGGCAACGGGGCCGGCTCGCTGCTCTCCTGTTGTTCTAAAGGCTGCTCGAGCGGCTGCGGCGTGTCAGGCAGCGTGCTGGGTTCTGCCTCCAACGCAGCGGTCTGCGGCGGATCAATTTGCAGGGATGCGTAGTCGTAGGTGACCTCCACATCGATGACATCACCGGGACGCACCGCGGTGTCGAGTTCGGCCTTGATGATGGTCACGTCAGGCGACACACCGCGGCGAATGCTGATGGCGACCTGAGGCTGCAGCGTGACACCGAATGCCTCCACAGCCTGTCCGTTGAGCGCGAGCGCCCGGCGCGCGTTGGCGACCCGGCTTTCCAACGTCCAGATCTGCGTCAAAACCTGCGCGCGCTCAGCAATCAAGGGCTCTTCGAAACGCTCATCGAAGGTGTTGAGGCGCTCGCCGATCTCATCGCGTTCCAGGGTGAAGCGGGCAACCGAATCTTGCACGCCCAGAACGCGCGAGGAGACCAGAAGCAACGCTTGGCGGGCGTCAGAAAGCCGTGCAGCGGCCGCGAGCCCCCGCTCTTGGAGCTGGCGGATCCGGTCGACGTCTTCCTCTTCCAGGCTGAGCGCTTCGGCGGTGTTGTCGAGCTCTTCGTTCAGCCGCGCCACGCGGTCGGTGAGATAATCGAGCTGTTGGCTGAGGAACCCGCGGGTGACGTTGGAGGCGCGCAACGCGAGCTCCACACGGCGCTGCTCGCTGTCAAACAGCTGCCGCAACGCGCCAGGCGCGACTTGGACTGGGATCGGTGCCTCGCGTGCAGCATCGGCCCGGCGCTCCAGCGTGGCATCGATGCCCCACAGACGCACCACGGCCGCGGCATGCTCCAACGTTGCGGTCTGGTAGTCCCGCAAAAGGTTCGGCCCGCCCTGCAAAGCGTCTTCAAACAGAACCGGAACGGTGGACATGCCACCGGCTGAGGCGATGGCGGTGCGCACCGTCATGCCGGGTTGGAACTCCACGAGACCTTGCCGCGCCACGTCGCCGGTCACGTAGATCGGCCGATAGCGGATGATTTCGACCATCAGCTCTGTGCCGCCCAGGATCACCTGGCGGCGTTCACCTTCGTTGTTATAGAGCGCGATCGTGAGGCCGGCCGAGGCCACGCTGACCGCCTCGTCGAACTCCGCCAGTGTTTTGCCCGCCGCTGGGAACAAACCCAAACGGGGCACCTGAACATTGCCATCGATGTCGATGGTGGATTCAGCGTTCATCTCCGGCAGTTCGGTGATGGAGATGCGTAGCGTATCGCCAGGCTGCAGCACGTAGGGCTCTGCCTTGGCCGGTAACACCAGAAGCGCACACACAAGGGCGGCCAGAAGCACCGCCCAGATCCGCGTCACATGTGTCATTGCGCGCTCCCGCATCTCATCGGTTCTGGTAGGAATATGCTGTTTGCGGGATGGCTCTGAAGCTCGCCTCGGCTTTCAAGTCCACGCCGTTAAGCACGAAGCCGTCCACCTCCGCGCCGAACGAGCCCAAGACGTCCATCGCATCGGCAACAGCGGCCTGCGAACTCTTGCGCCACTCGGTCACGAAAATGACGCTCTCGGCGTGGCGCGACAAGATCGCCGCGTCGGTCACCGGCAGCAGCGGCGGGGCGTCTAAGATGATGGTGTCGTAGTCGCGCCGCAGATCGGCGATGAGATCGGCCATCGCCTCAGATGACAACAGGTCGATGGGGCTCACATTGGCCTGGCGCGGCGCGCGGGCCGCCACGATCACATCGGGCAAGCGCTCGCCTAAAGAGATGATGGCATCGTCGACCCGGCTCGTGCCGTCCAGCACCGTGCCAAGGGTGTGCTCGGTCTTCAGCTTCAGACCCTTGGCAAGGCGCGAACGACGCAGATCACAATCGATAAACAAAACATCCTTGCCGATATCGGCGGTGCTCGCCGCCAGCAAAAGGGCAACGTTTGACTTGCCCTCCGCCGCGCTCGCCGAGGTGATCAGCACCACACCGGGCGTCGGCTTGGCGTGGTGCTGCAGCACTGCGGCCCGCATGGAGCGCAAATTCTCCGCAAGGGGTGAGCTGCTATTGCTGCGCACAAAGGCGATGAGCTTGCCGGGCGTCAGCCGGGAGCGCCAACGCGGCAGCACACCCAAAACGGGACGCTTGGCAAAGTTCGCCAGCTCCTCGCGGGTGCGGAAGGTGGTGTTCAGCAGTTCGCGCAAAGCAATGATGGCAATGCCGGCGCCAATGCCCAGAATCCCGGCGAGCGCGAGAATGATCTTGCCGCCCGGGTTGGACGCTTGGAGAGGGGAAAGCGCATCGGCGATGATGCGGGCATCGGCCTGCTGATAGGTCTCCAGGGCGTCGACCACATTGGTCTCGTCCAGGAAGCGCTCATAAAGGCGCTGATCGGCGAGGGCCTGGCGTTGGAGTTGGTCAAACTGGGCCTGCAGCTCCACAAGGCTTGAGAGCTCCGCTTCGGCTTCCTCAACGCGTTCGGCAAGCGCGTCCTCGCGGGATTGGATGGCGGCAATGCGCCGGCTCAGATTGCCCGTGGCGTCGTCTGCAGTGTCGGCGGCGGCCTGCTCGGTCAGCAGCGTTTCACGGACCTGCCGTGCGTCAAACAGGCTTGAGCGCAGGCGATCAAGCTGCGCGGCGTACTGCTCCACCTGGCCTTCGTCGGTCAGACCGTTGGCGATGCGGAACTCGTTCACAGCATCGGTGGAACGGCGGACCTGGTCTTCCAGCTCGGCGATCTGATCGGTCAGCCAGACGACGGCGCTGGTGGATGATTCCAATTTGATGGAGCGGGTGGCGTCGATGTAGCTGCGCACAACCGTGTTGGCGAGCTCTGCGGCGGTCTTGGGTTCGGTGGATTCAGCATAAAGCCTGATGATGTAAGAGGTATCCACCTGCCTGGCCGACAATTTGCCAGCCAGTGTTGCGATCGCAATCCGGCGATAAAGATCGGCACGCTCGGTGTCGGTCAGTTCCTCCTGCGGCTTCCCCAACAAAAACGGCACGGCACCCACGATGGGCTCCAAAAGCTTTCCCAACGTTACGCGCACATCGCTGAGACTGAAGCCGCCCGTGTCGGGGCGCAACGGCGGCACAAAGACCGGATCGCTCGCGAGGCCCAGCCTGTCCACCACCGCGCCGAGGACACGGTTGGACAACAGCACATTCACTTGGCTGGCCACCGCTGATGCGTTGAGTGGGGCTTCGCCGGTGGTGCGCAAATCAAGCTGCTGCGCACTGCCGCCGTCGACAAGAACACTGGCCGCTGCTTCGTAGTTCAGTGTCCGGGATGACAAATAAAACAGCGCCAGAAGACAGGCCAAAACGAACGTTGCAGCGATGATAAACTTACCGCGCCAAAGCGTTCGCAGCACCGCCCGCAGGTCGATTGCCATCTCATCGGTGTCGGCCGCAATTGGAGCTCGGCTTGGGCTCAATTTCTGCATCAGGAAACCTCAAAGCAGGACACCCGCAAGGGGCAGAAACGCAATCGTCCCGTTCGCTTGCCGCAGCGTCCTAGCATATTTGCGCTTTGGCGCGGGCTACTCAATGCGGGGCTGCTGGCCGTTACAATCTAGCGGCGGGTTCGTGCTGGCATTTCACTATTCAAGATTGATGATAATAAACCTAAAGATGTCAAAACGCATTGACCTACCGTTCTGAGCAGCGTAAGGCCTGCTTTGGTAAAATGTTGAGAATCGGGATTTGTGTTTCGATCTCAGGTGCATATCGCGTTTATGAAACGTCAGGCTATCTTACCGTTGGATACCTGACAGCTCATCCCTCGCCCACTCACCTCAGTCAAACTCAGACGTCTTATGATCGAAAATCGACCCAGTGTGCACGCAGCCTCAGAGGCGCTGATCCACACTCACAGCTGGTCTGCAACTGCTCGTGTCATATCCGAAATACGAATTCATGACGGATACAGTGCGACCTTACACCGTTCTCCCAGTGTCGATCTCAGCGAGATCAAACAATGATAACCGATTCCTGGGTGTTTAATCAGATGACTGGAAGTGACACACCATCGAATGTCTTAACCGAGACATCCGATATTTTTTGGGGTGCCGGCCATCAACGCTGGTGGCATCTTGAACACAACCGCGATGGCCCCAGCGTCGATGTCATCGATATTTGGGATGATTATAGTGGCGCCGGTGTCACCGTCGCTGTTCATGATGAGATGGTCAATTTTAATCATCCAGATCTTAAAGAAAACTATGATTCTTCAATCGATTATGATCTGAATAAACGAGCTACCAAACTCGATTACCCCTTTGGCACTGACGCATCGCACGGGACAGCGGTCGCAGGTGTGATTGGTGCGGCCAACAATGGATTTGGCACCATTGGAATCGCGTATGAAGCGCGACTGACATCGCTCGCGTTCAGTTACGAGTCCGAAAACGTCATCGACGAGGTCCTCACCGGCATCTCACGAGCCAAAAACTACGACATCGTCAACAACAGCTGGAGCTTTGTCAAAGCATTCACCGATCGAAATTTCGGCGATAGTCTGATCGAACCTGTCACGGAAGGGCGAGACGGGCTGGGCACTATCATGGTGTTTTCAGCCAGCAATCAGCGCTCGGCGGTCTCGTCAAACTATCTGGATTTTCAGAACTCGCCATACGCGGTCGCAGTGGGCGCGGTCGATAAAGAGGGTGATGCGGCGTCATTCTCATCGATCGGCACCAATGTTTTGGTATCCACCGCCGGCGTGAACATCAAAACCACCACGAGGGACGACAACTATAGCGGAGTCGACGGCACATCGTTCGCGGCTCCTATGGTATCGGGCGTGGTTGCGCTCATGTTAGAAGCTAACCCCGATCTTGGTTACCGCGATGTTCAAGAAATCTTGGCCTACTCATCCAAGATTTCCGAGCTTGGTGATCGCGGTCACACCGCCAATGATTGGGTCATCAATGGCGCTGACAATTATAATGGCGGCGGCCTGCACTATAGCGACGTATTCGGATACGGCTTCGTCAACGCTTTCGCGGCTGTACGTCTGGCTGAAACCTGGACTAAGCAGCAAACCATCGATAACCTGCAAACGCATGTGGTCGACAAACAGTTCGACACACCGCTGAGGCTGGTGGCGGGAGACACCGACAGCCTGTCGGTCAGCTTTGAGGTGACTGAAAACATCGTCGCCGAGCATGTCCAACTCGCGCTCGACTTCTCCTGGCGCGACAGCGGCAACCTGGAGGTGTACCTCACCAGCCCAGACGGCACGCGCAGCCAATTGATGTATGATCTCTACACACCTGATGCAGTTGGCGATTTCAGGCTGTTCGAGTTCACGACGGTCGCCTCCATGGGTGAGAATGCGGCCGGCACATGGACCATCGACATCGTCAATCCGGACCCGGACGCCAACTTCAAAGGCGAGACGATGACCGGTGAATTCAAAGGGTTCACCGCAACAATCCTCGGTGAAGCACCGTCGGTCACCAACACCTACATTTACACCGATGAGTTCGCAGTCCTCTACGACGACGAACTCACCGAGCGTGTGGTGTTGCGCGACCGCAATGGCGGGACCGATACCATCAACGCCGCCGCTGTTACCACCGATTCCACGCTTGATCTCAACCGGGGACCCGGTGCGGTGATCGCTGGGCATGCGTTGACCATTGAAGGGCTTATCGAGAACGCGGTCGGCGGTGATGGTGACGACACGCTCATCGGCAACAACGCCGACAACCACCTTCATGGCGGCCGCGGCGATGACCACTTCACACTCTCCGCCGGTGACGACACGCTGGACGGCGGCCGCGGTCAAGACAAGCTCGTCATTGAGGCTGATTTTAACGCCTTCAGTGCGTTCGAACTGATCGGCGACACACTGTCGCTCGCCTTCAATGACGGTGCCACAGCCCTGATCCAAAGCATTGAAGCCTTCGTGGTGGATGGGGTGAACTACGGCTACAATGCCCTAGTCGATGCTCTGGAGGACGTGAGCAATACCGATGACCGGCCAGACAGCGGCCAGGGGAGCGGGGGCGCCAGCGTCATCACACCACCACCGCCAGCAGACACGCCGAAGGATGATGTTCCCCCGAACAACACCGGCAACGATGACGATGACACACCGCACGATTGGCTGGGCGAAGCGCCGGACGATGCCATCCTGGGCAAAGGGGGGGCAGAGCGCCTGAAGGGCAACATGGGCACCGACTCATGGCTGGACGGCGGCGCAGGCGATGACACCCTTCTTGGTCTTGATGGTCAGGACACGCTGATTGGCGGCGAGGGCGATGATCTTCACTTCGGCCATGGCGCCAACGATGTTTTGAAAGGCGGCAACGGTAACAACCGTCTGGTCGGCGGCGAAGGTGACGACACGCTGATCGCTGAAGCTGGTGATAATGTGCTCGTGGGCGAAGAGGGCGCGGACACGTTTGTCATCTCAGCCGATACGTTCGGCGGCAAGCAGCGCATCACCGACTTCTCGGCCGCCGACGGTGACACCATCGTGCTGCTCGATCCGGACAACATCCTCGACACAATGGACATCGTCATGGCGTTATCGTGGGGGACTGGTGTGCAACTCAGTGCCGTCAACAAAAAGGGAGACGCACTCTCAATTGTCGAAATCCATGGTGATTTTGACGCTGAAACACTTCTTCAGCTGAAGGAGGTGTCCAGCGAGCTGCTCATTTGATGGCGTTCTATCTCAGATCGCGAGCAGCAACATAAAAAAGGGTGCTGGAATGATCCAGCACCCTCATCAGTCCGATAGGACCAACTCTTTAGAGGGACGGGACGGAGTCGATCGCAGCCTGCGCGCTTTGCGACAGGTCGTCCAGGTCAATGGTGAAGTTGTCTTCGGTCAGAACTTCGTTCCGAACGTTCACCGTGGCCGTTCCTTCTTCAGTCTGATACGTGACCAAGGTGTGCTTGCCATTGATGATCTCGATTTCCAGGCCTGCAATACCAGCAAACCCTTCACCCTCTTCACCATTGTTAATGAAGAAGATATCGTCTGCTTGGCTGAATCCCCAGACTTTGTCGTTACCGGCCAAAGCGTCGATCACGATCACGTCTTGACCATCTTCGAGCTTACCATTCCAGTTGTTGCGCTGACCAGCGAGGATGGTGTCATCGCCTGCGAAGCCAACGAAGACATCTTCGCCGTCGCCGCCCCACAGGGTGTCTTCGCCGTTTGAGTTGTTATCGAACGACCCAAGGAGGAGGTCGTTGTCAGCATCACCGAGCAGCTTGTCGTCGCTGCCGCCACCGTTCAGCGTGTCTTCGCCGGTTCCACCCAGGACAGTGTCGACGCCGGTCCCACCGACAACATTGTCGTCGCCGCCGTTGGCTTCAACACGGTCACCTTGAGCATCCGCTTCAATCGTGTTCGCATCATCAGAGCCGATCACGAAATTCGCTTGCTCAACAACATCTTGGCCGACGGCGTCGGCGGTGAAATTGGGAGTGTCTGCATCAAGGACAAATTTGTTCAGCATCACTCATCTTCCCCTAACTAAATCTATCTACCACTCGTTACAAAGATCGCCGCAGTCTTTGCCTTATTTTTTGCACAGAATGGCCATAAACAGCAATCTTTTCGCGCGCTGCAACTGGCACATTTTAGTAGCTCGATCAACCAGTGTGCAGGCCGCAGCACCAAAATAATATGTGATTTGTTAACCTCAAGGTTTTTGAGCCCCGAGACGGTCAACCTTGGCGGGAACGCGGCGAAAGTGTTACGCTCATGAAGCAGGTACTTTACTACCGTTTTTGTTATTTTCCTTAGTCCACCCATCAAAAATCGTTGTGACTGCGGGTTTGCAACCTGCTGAGTTTACATTGCTGGCCCGCGCGTTTTAAACGCCGGGGCCGGGCCATGGTGGCCGCGGCAGGAGGCTCGCCGTGACATTTGTCGTGATCGCTGTCTTCTGGTGTATTTTTCTTTATAGCTTTGTCGCGCCGATCCATCGGATCGTCTATCTTATAATGTGTTCCATTTGTTTTGGGACATTCTCAACGATTCCGACATCGGTCACGGGCTTTGTCTTTCTACCCGCCCCGCTGTTTGCTTTGGCGCTGGTCATGCGTGTCGCGCTGGCGCCCAACGCGCCGCAATTCATCATCACATCGGTACTCGTCCCGCGCCGCATGCTGCTTCTGTTCTTGTTTCTGGTTGTTGCGTACATCACGACACTGTTCATGCCACGCCTGTTCGCGGGTGGTATCGACGTCGTCACGTTCCGCGGCCGCGTCGATACTACCGTGCCGCTGCGACCGACACCGCAGAATTTGTCGCAGCTTTTCTACGTCACGATCTCAGTGTTCTCCGTGGTGGCGTTCGCCTTTATTTTGCGCAAACCGGTCATGCGGCAGCACGCGTTGAAGGCAGTCTGGTGGGGTGGGGTGTTCACCGTTGCGACAGGGGTACTCGATTATCTGAACAGCTTCCTGCCGCTCGACCCGCTGCTTGCGCCATTTCGAACAGCCAGCTACGCGCTCGCGACTGATGTAGCGCTTTTGGGCGGCAAGCGGGTGGTGGGCCTGACATCGGAGGCCTCGGCGTTCGGCAATATCTGCATCGCCTTCGCGCTGACGCTGTACTTCTTCCGGCGTGCCATCGACGATCAGCGCCTGCGCGATGTCTGGGCGCCGATTCTGATCGTGATGTTGGTGGGGATGGTGTGGCTGTCCAAGTCCACTGGGGCCTATGTGATCTTGTGCATCGCCTTCGCGCTGGCCGGGCTGGACTGGCTGCTGCGCGCCGCGAGGGGCCGCAAACGTAGCCGGGTCACCACTGGAATCGGCACCGAATTTTGGCTCGCGTTCGGCGGCGTGATGAGCGTTCTCCTCGTGCTCTTGACCAATCCAGCCGTGTTTGAGCCCATCTACGCCCTGTTTGAGCGGTTGGTCTTGAACAAGGCCGAATCCACTTCGTTCGAGGAACGCGGGATGTGGCGCCTCACGGCCTGGACCGCCTTCCTGGACAGCAGCTTGTTCGGTGTTGGGGTCGGCTCGACACGCGCCTCTAGCGCCGTCGTGTCGACATTTGCCAGTACCGGGCTCATCGGCGCGCTGTTCTACTATGGTTTCCTCTTGCAAACCGCATTGCGCAAAGCGCCGCCAGGCAGTGTCGATGGCCCCATCATTGTCGTTGGATTCCGCTGGTGGATCATTCCGGGCCTATTTGTGGGCCTGTTCGTCGGCACCGTCGATTTCGGCATTTTCAACGCATTCGTGCTCGGTCTGGTCACCGCAGTCGGCACCACACGAATGGCGCAGCCGCTGAGAGCGGAGGGCATCACGCCAAGGTCACGGCTCCCAGCCTCACGGCCGAGCTAACGATGCACTGGCACCGCCATTGCAACTCATCCAAATGGCCAGCCCGCGCGCTGATCAGGGCCACCCAGTCGCAACAGAGGAGCCATTACGCTAACGCTGTCGCCGCTCGATCTTCCAGGGTCCGGCCTGGAGGTGCTGAGTGCCCCCCTGTGCTGGCGTCCTTGGCGAGCCGCCAGCGGGCGTTGCGCCACAGGGTCCGGTTCAGTCTGGCACAAAGGGCGATGTGCCAAATCTTAACCGACCAAAAGCGCAAGATCTCACATATCCGTGCCTACAGATGATCGCACAATACTCTTCTGAGGACATCTTACTCTCGGAAAAAGTGAGATCGAACCAAGTCTTGACGTTCAGTGACCGAATTCACTGAATGACATGCCCCTCGATCCGGCCGCGCCCTCATGAGCCACCTCGAAAGTCGCAGCACCCATGACGAAGACACCCACGCTCATGCGCAGTGGCGGCAACGCTGCAATCTCGATCCTGGGACAAGCAACGCCGCAGATCGCCTCGCTGCTGATCACGATTGTTGCGGCCCGCTATCTGTCGCCGTCCGACTATGGGGTGTACGCGCTCGCGCTGGTGTTCGCCGAGCTCAACATCACCATCACCTACACCGGCTACTACTATTTCATCATTAATTCCAAAAGCGATGACCGGTCCGTCCTGTCGACCTTCTTTTGGATCATGCTCGCCATCGGCACCGTTTTTGGCACGGTCTTGTTCGTCGGCGCCGACCCGCTGGCGCGCCTGTTCCGCAACGAAGAGCTCGTGCTCCTTCTGGCCTGTTTCGCGCTTCTGCAGCCGTTCCAATCAATCACCGGCTGGGCCTCCGCCGCGCTGATCAGGGCGCAGTTGATGCGCCGCTTGTTCATCACCGTCGCAATCACCGATTTGGTGGCACTCGTCATCGGCATTGGCCTGTTGCTGTGGTGGCAGTCGCTGTTGGGCCTTGTCGTCTATCGTATTGTGTTGGTGGGCTTGAAGGTGGTTGCGTTCTGCATTGTCGTGCCGCAATCGCCCAAGTGGATGTTCGATCTGAGCCTCGCCAAGCAGGCCACGCGCTATGCCGCGGGCCTTTACGGCGCGCGTTTGCTGAACTTCTTCTCCCGCTTTGGCACCGACCTTATTTTGGCATTCTTATTCTCCACCGCTGAATCGGGGCTCTACCGGTTTGCCAACCGCCTCGCCAACGGCGCGGTCGATATTGTCGCCCAGCCCCTGCAACGCTTTGCGGAGAAGAGTTTTGGTCATGCCGCGCGCACCAATGCCTCGCTCGACACGCTGGTCGCACAGTATTTGTCGGCCAATATTTTCATGATGGGCGGCGCCGCGATCGCCATCGCGGTGCTGAGCCACAGCGTGGTGGCGGTTTTGTTCCAGCCCGCCTATCTCGCGGCCGTGCCGGTGGTTTATGCGCTCGCCCTGCTGTCGGCCGCGCGCTCGGCCAACCTGTTGATCGTTCCGGTCTTCGCCGCACGCCACCGCACCAGCATTGCCTTCTGGCATGACCTTGTGTGGACCAGCGTGATGCTCTGCACGATCCTCTTCGTTGCGCCCTTCGGCTTTCAAACGCTCGCCTACGCCCAGGCCGCCACGATGATTTTCACCTCATTCGGCGCGATTTTCGTGATCGCCTATTTCGGGAAAGTCGCCGTCAACGCAGCCGTCATCAACGCGGCCAAGGTGATCGTCTTGCTCATGGCCTATGTGGCTGCGACCTATTTCGCGTACCAGGCGATCCTCGGGGCGCTCGGGGAAACAGCGCTCGCCCTCGGCGCGGGCTTGTTCACCGCCGCCCTTCTCGGCCTCGCGGCCACCGCCGTCGTGGTCAAGCTCAATGTGGTCGATCCGCGGGTGTTCGCGGACTGACCTCAAAATCTCTAGCGACGCCGGCTGTAGTGGTTCGCGATGGTGGCGTCGATGAGCGCCGCCATTTCGGTCTTGAAGCGCTCAGTGTCGAAGGTGAGGGCGTGGGCACGAACCGCTTCGGGGTCGAACTCATCCTCGCGGGCCTCAAAGGCACTCACAGCCTCGCGCACACCGGCAACGCTCTGGTCGTGAAACAATATGCCTGAGGTGCCCTCAACCACGGTCTCCAAGGCGCCGCCACGGGCGAGCGCGATGACCGGCCGGCCGGATGCCATCACCTCCACAGGGATGATCCCAAAGTCCTCTTCGCCCGGGAACACCAGCGCGCGGCAGCGGGCCATGTGATCCTTCAAGACCTTGAAAGGCTGATAGCCGAGGAAGGTGATATTGGGGCCAGCGCGCTTTTTCAGCCGCTTCTCCTCAGGGCCGGTACCGATCACCACAAGGGGCTTACCTGTCTCGGTGAAGGCATCGACGGCCAGATCGACGCGCTTGTAGCCCACCAGCTGACCGGCACACAGATAAAAGTCGTCACGGTCTTCGGAGATCGCAAAGTCGCCGGTGGCGACCGGCGGGTGCACCACGCTCGCCTCGCGCCGCCAGTAGCGCATGATGCGATTTTTGATGTGGTGCGAGTTGGCTGCGAATGTATCGACACGCGCGGCGGTCGAGACATCCCACATGCGCAAAGCCGGGCTGAACAGCGCCATGGCAAGGCGGGTGATGAAACCCGCCTCCCGGCGATACTCGTGATAGTGGTCCCACAAATAGCGCATCGGCGAATGGACATAGGTGACGTGCACCGCGTCAGGCCGCGGCACGATCCCTTTGGCAGGCCCGGATTCAGATGAAATCACAAGGTCGTAGGGGGAGGCGTCAAAACCCTCGAGCGCGAACGGGAAGAGCGGTAAGAGCGACGTATAATAGCGCTTCACACCCGGCAGCCGCTGCAAGAACGAGGTGTGGATCGTGTGCCGCTTGATGGTGGGCGAGAGGACAGACGGGTCGGCCACCAGCGTGAAAATGTCCGCGTCCGGGTACATTTCACAGAGCGCCTCCACGACCTTCTCGCCGCCCCGCATGGAGACAAGCCAGTAGTGCGCGATCAGAATTTTCATGACCGAAAGCCCAGCTTTTCAGAGGTTCACTTGGGGTTGCCGCACCCCTCGACGCGGATGGGGGCGATCAGATGACCAAACCGCAGTACGACTCCATCGCGGGTGGGGCAAGCAATACCAACCTTCCACAGCCAGCGACAGGCCGTCTTTGGGGTCATGCAGCATTCAATTGAGACCCAGTGGACGGGCGGCGCTGGGCCTTATGCTTTGCGGCTTGCAAGGATCCGCGATGCACCCACAGCGCGCAAAAATCGCTAGAGATTGCCACCCAAACCAGTCCAGAACCCAGGCTGAGACCCGCAGCGCGATTGCTCGCATGAGAACCAGGCCAGAACCTCTAAAGGCCCAAGGCCGGATCGACCTTGAGCATGAAAACCAACCCTTGCTCGCATGCCAAAGGGGATTCTAATTGATTGTATCTCACAAGCATAAGCTGATTTTCATCAAGACACGAAAAACAGCTGGCACGAGCATCGAAGTGTTCCTCGCAAAACAAGCCGGGCCCGACGCGATCATAACGCCGATATATCCACCAGAGGATGGTCATAAGGCCCAAAACTACAAAGGGTTTTTCAACCCTATGCATGACAGCCGCGTCAACGGCAGCACAATCAAAGATCAACTCCGACGCGGAAAGCTTTTTCTTCGTCGCGATAAATTCTACAACCACATGTCGGCGCAAGAGGTCAAAGACCGCGTTCCATCAGACGTGTGGCACGATTATTTTAAGTTCTCGGTGGAGCGGAACCCTTGGGGAAAAGGTCATCTCCCTGTATCATATGATGCAGAAGATCCCCCAAAAGGGTACAACAGCACCAACGCTTGATGATATTATCGAAAAAACACCTCCGAAAAATTTCTACATCTATGGCAATCCAGCGACTGGCAACGTTTTGGTCGATCAAGTCATCAAGTATGAGGCGCTCAACCAATCGCTTGACGAGATTTTCGCCGATCGCGGCGTCACCTTTAACGGTGACCTGGGGGTATGGGCGAAGGGGGGACTACGCACAGACCGTCGCCCCTATCACGAAGTCCTCAGCACCCGACAGATTGATCGCATCGCAGAACTCTTTGACGATGAGATTAAGCTGATGGGGTACTAGTCTTATTGTCATCGGCTTTCAAAGCTTTAGCTGATATACTGACCCTAAACCCAACCAAATTCTAGACAATAAAGACGCTATCGCTCAGTATATCTCGAGCGGCATCGACGATCATGATGCTGGCATCGTTAAACTGAAGGTGGAGGCCACGGGCGACCTCTTCCGCCGCGGCCTCCACATCGGCGAGGGTGGGAGCGAGCGCGGAGGCGATGAGAAGGGTGTCGCCGGCGCCAAAATCGAGAATTCGGTCGCGCGCGCTGGAGCCGGACAGCACAAAGGTGTCAGCGCCCGTCCCACCGATCAGCGTGTCGGCCGCGTGGCCCCCCTGAAGCGTATCGGCTCCGCCACCGCCATGAAGACGGAGCCCGACCGCAGCGCCAGCGCCGTTCAAGTGGTCATCGCCGATCCCCCCTTGGACCACCTCCACAGCCGCCTCGTGAAGCTCGAGGTGGACACCGTCGGTCCCATTGACGCGCACCCTGTCGTGCCCTTCGCCGCCCATCACGGTCACGTCGGTCCCGTCGATCACCAAGACATCGTTGCCGCTGCCGCCAATCAGCGCGTCCGCGCCCAACCCACCGACCAGCACATCATGGCCGCTCCCACCAATCAGCCGGTCGGCGCCACCCTCGCCATAAAGACGCAGCGCCGCAGCAACACCGGTGCCGTCAAAGTGATCGTCGCCAGCGCCCCCTCGAACCACCTCCACAGCGGCCTCTTGAAGGATAAGGTGGACACCCTCGGTCCCATTGACGCGCACCCTGTCATGCCCTTCGCCGCCCGACACGGTGATGTCGGCGGCGTCAATGGCGAAAACGTCGTCGCCATCGCCGCCGATCAGCGCGTCGGCGCCAGTCCCACCAATGAGCACATCGTTGTGGGCGCTGCCGATCAGCTGGTCAGATCCGGCTTTGCCATAAAGACGCAGCGCATTGGCGTGCCCAGAACCATCGATGAGTTCGTCCTCGTCCGATCCAAACACCCTGCGCGCATCGGGGGCGATGTCGACAACGGTTTTGTCAGCGGCGGGACTCACACGGGTCTCAGAGATGATTTCATACAGGCGCTCGGTGCGGTCCCCGCCAACAGCGTTGCCGCCCGTACCGACACGAAAATCGATGGTGTCGCCGGCGCTGAGGCCAATCCCCGACAGGGTTGCTTCAAGCACATGCCCATTGGCCGGATTGAACACCTGGTCGGAGAATAAAAGGTCACCATTGTGGCTGATCTCAACGACCACACCGTCTTCGGAGCTGTCCCGCACATCCCAAAACGCGTTGATGGTCACGAAGCCATCGTCCGACGCGGTGAAGCGCTCAAGGATCGCAAATTCGTTGCGCGGGCTGGCGCTGTTGTTGTTGAAATCGACAGGGACAACGGCGCCTGCCGTCACAGCCAGCGGCCGCGTTCCGGGGTTGCCGAGATAAGGGTTCCACGCCTCGCCCCGCGTCTCGCCGCCCGCCATGGTGATGAGCGCAGTCTGCACCGCGTCGTCGCTGGTGACCTTGAAATAAGACCAGGGCCCGGCAAACCCGTCGCGGTCATCAACATCAAAGTCGTAGGCGCTGTGGGCAATCAGCGTGTTGCCGGACAGGTTGACCGTGTCGCCCAGAACAAGGGGGGCCTCGCTGATGATGATCACCGGCGCGTCCGG
>JBCDLN010000002.1:0-51426 GCA_038745295.1 Pseudomonadota bacterium
CCCCCACTCCAGCTCCACCGTCATTCCTGAAGGATCGCGGGCGGCGGCCGGCATCGGCTGCCACTTCATGGTGCAGTGGATGGACCGGGACACCGAAGGCTTTACCCATATGGGCGGGGAAGGCGCGCAGTGGATCGGCGAGGCGCCATTTTCCACCCGCCGGCACATTTTCCAGAACCTTGGGGATGGGACGTATAACCACTCAGGCTCTTTGGCGATCCGCGCGGCGGCGGCGTCGGGCGTCAACATCACCTATAAAGTTCTCTATAACGACGCTGTGGCGCTTACCGGCGGACAGGCGCTGGAGGGCAGTCTTGCGGTTCTCGACATTGCCACTCAAGTGGCCGCGGAAGGCGCGAAGGCCGTCGCCATCGTCACCGATGAGCCGGAAAAGTATGGCCACGTTTCCATCGCCTCGGTGGATCACCGTGATGACATCTTGTCGGTCCAGTCGCGCCTTGCGGACATCGAAGGGGTCACCGTTCTCATCTACGATCAGACGTGCGCCTCGGAAAAACGGCGCCGGCGCAAACGGGGCACCTATCCCGACCCCGACCGGCGCGTCGTCATCAATGAGCGGGTTTGCGAGGGCTGCGGCGATTGCGGCAAGGTCTCCAACTGCGTGGCGATCCAACCGGTGGAGACGGCGTTTGGACGCAAGCGCCAGATCGACCAGTCGGTCTGCAATAAGGACTTTTCGTGCGTAAAGGGCCTTTGCCCGAGCTTTGTGACGGTCCATGGCGGGGTGCTGAAAGGGGCTGAGACCCCTGATGTGCCAACCACGTTTCCCGAACCGCAACGGGCACCTTTTGAGGCGCCCATCGGCGTTCTGGTGACCGGGGTCGGCGGCACGGGCGTTGTCACTGTGGGGGCGGTGATCGGGATGGCGGCGCACCTTGAGGGGCACGGTGTTGGCGTCATCGATATGGCTGGGCTTGCGCAAAAGGGGGGCGCGGTCCTTTCCCATATCAAGCTTGCGCCAAAACGAGAGGATGTCACCACCATTCGGGTGGGGCCAGGCGGGGCTGCAGCAGTTCTTGCTTGCGACATTGCCGTTGCCGGGAGCGCCAAGGTGCTGAGCGCTCTGGGACCAGACACCAAGGTGGTGGCCAACACCCACGAACAACTGCCGGGCGACTTCACGCGCGATGTGGACTTTTCGCTCCCCAGCCGCAGGATTATCGAAACGCTGAAGGCGAAATCGACCACCCGCACCCTTGATGCAACCGCAGCCGCATCCCGCCTCTTTGGCGATACCATTGCGGCAAACACCCTCGTCTTGGGTGCGGCCTATCAGATGGGCGCTCTCCCCCTTTCGGCGGAAAGCATCGAGCGGGCGATTGCGCTCAATGGTGCAGCTGTTGCCATGAACACCGCAGCCTTCCGCATGGGGCGCATGAGTGTTGCCGACCCCGAAGCCTTTCAAAGGATGCTCGCCCAGCGGGCGGGGGCTGTGCTGGCCCACCGGGTGCCCTCTGAAACCCTTGATGGGCAAATCGAACGTTACGCGCAAAGCCTCACCGCCTATCAAAACCAGGCTTTTGCCAAGCGGTTTACCGATCGGATCGCGCAGGTGCGGGCTTGCGCAACAGGGCCCTTGGCCGATGGGCTCGTGCGCGCTGCTGCCGACAATCTTTACCGCCTCATGGCCATCAAAGACGAATACGAGGTGGCACGGCTTTATTGTGACGGTGCCTTTGAGGCACAGCTTGCCAGTCAGTTTGAGCGCTACGATCGGCTGACCATCCACCTTGCCCCCCCTGGTCTTTCCCCGCGCGACCCGGACACGGGCCGGCCCAAAAAGATCGCCTTCAGTGGTGCGATATTGCGGTTCATGCCGCTCCTCGCGCGCATGCGCCGGCTGCGCGGCACCCGTTTTGATGTGTTCGGGTGGACGAAGGAGCGGCGGGGCGAGCGAGCGCTTCTGGCCGCCTATGAGGAGACACTCGATAAGATCGCCCAAACCCTAAGCGCTGACCGCATTGAAGTGGCGACGGCATGGGCACAGTGGCCTCAAACCGTAAAGGGCTATGGTGTTGTGCGCGAGCGGGCCGCTGAGGCAGCGCTCAAACGCGCCGAAGCGCTCCGCCTCGCCTACGATCAGGCCGCAACCGCGCATAAGAGTGCCGCGGCTTAAGTCGTTGCAGGTGGGCGTTTTTCGCCCGGAGCGTCGCGCACCAGCCAGCGCACAAAATCGTCTGGCAGGGGTGCAAGCGCGGTCTCCAAAAGCGCCAGATCATCCTCGTCGAGGAGACCAACCCAACGGCCATCGGTCCCCTTGTGGATGAAGGTGGCTGCGCCCCCCACAAAGATATTTGACACCTTTTCGCCGACAATCTTCTCCGGCGCTTTCTTAATTTCAGCAAAGCTTGATCGGCGCACGAGCTGTGGCCAGGTGGCTGCTGGCACCGCAATTTCAAGGAACTGCGCCACCTCTTTCATCCCGCCTTCTAAGTCGGTGATGAGATCGCGAAAATGAAACAGGCGCACATTCGGCTCGTGCCTCGCGCGCCAGTAGGTGAGTGCGTTGCTGATGTGGGACCAATAGGGGTAACCGCCAATGTCGCCCGCAAAGCTCGGTTTGGTGATCCAGTCCCGCCAGAGGGTTTTGATGTCTCCGCCGAACCGCGGGAATGGCGGGCCAACCCGCCCTGGGATGGTGTTGATGAGGTCGTACTGCGCGTCGGTGTAGTGCTGCCAGTGGTTGAGGAGGGAGATAAAGGCATCGCGCGGATCGCGGGTGACGAAGAGGGTCTTCATCGCCCGGTGGTATGGCATTCCATCGCGGGGGAGATGGGTCTTGATGAACCTGCGGTGGGTTTGAGCGTCGAGTTGGGACAGGACGATCTCGAGGGGCATCATACGCGCATCAAGCCAAGGGGAAAGGTTCAAAGGCGCGTCTGGAAAATTCCCATCCTCAAAGATCAGATTGGCGACAATGGTCTGCATGAGCGTGGTGCCAGACTTTTGCGCAGTCGCGATGATAATGTCGTCCTCGCGTGGGGTGAACCACCGCCAACGCGTTGAGTCAAAATGGTGATTTTGGTAAATCCGAGGCTTTGCGGGACCCTGTTCCATGCTCGGCCTCATGCGTGAACGACCTACCTAAGGCCCGCATTCCTAAGGCCCACATGGTGCGTTTCATGCGTGCAAATGCTCAGGCGCACACCAGCCTGCCGCGTTTGCGAACCGTTTTCCTCCGGTCTGTCAACGCTTCCACCGAATGACGCCAGCACCCGATGTCATTGGCCCAAGCGGACAGGTCGCTCCGAAACGCTACTTGAAAATCGCGCCTGCCTTACGGAAGAGCCCACGGCTCCCTTCGGCCATGCTGGCAAAAAAGCCCGTGTCTTTTTCGGCGGGAGCGTAGGCGAGCGGTTCCGTGGGGGTCACACCCGTCTCAGCGGCCTGAGGACGTGGGGAAGCCGGGGCTTGAGCCACTGAGGTCGCCGTCGAGCTAGGCGCTGTGGGGGAAACCGTCTCGGCCTCTTCCACCACACCAGCCACAGACGCAACAGGCTCATCGCGGCGGGCAAAGGGGTTGGGCAGGCGGAAGCCGACGCCTTCGGTCGCTGCTCGGCCATTGCCCCGGTCACCCGGCGCGCTGCGCGGTACAGGAACGCCCGCCACCGCGAGGGCAGTCGCCTCCGTTTCGCTCAAAGGCGCGGGTTCGGCTGTGTCCTCTTCTCGCCCACCGCGGTCGAAAAAGGCGGCGATGGCCTGTTCGCGGTCTTCCCAGCGCTGCTCACGCTCGTCCCGGGCGGCATTGCGGGCAATGACGGTGCCGCGCCTTTTAAGGTCAGCGTCCCATTTGGCGGCGACGAGCTGTTCCACATCATCGCGCACATCATAGGCGGGGCATTCGGTGCGGGCAGAAAACGCGCCGGTTTCGGGCGTGGCGTTAAAGACGTATTGGCGGCCGCACACGTCCACCCGCGGGACTTGGCGGGTTACCTCAAAGTGGTCCGAGCCGCGCTTCAGCATCTCCCAAAACGGTAAATGCTCGCTGTCGGCGTGCTTTGCCATATTTTCAGGCGTCATCTTGAAGGGAAAGGCCTGGACCTGAAACGCCCGTTGGCCGCCGCGGAACGCTTCGCGCGCGAGGGCGTAGATCTCTTCGATCTGGTCATCTTCCATCGCGTAGCAGCCGCGGGACGAGCAGTCGCCATGGACCATGAGGTGGGAGCCTGTCCGCCCATGGCTGCGGTCAAATGCGTTGGGAAAGCCAAGGTTGAACGCCAGGTGATAGCTGGAGTTGGGGTTCATCAGCCCTGGCGTGACGTGATAGAACCCTTCCGGCGCCTGACGATCCCCCTCTTTGATCTTGGGGCCAAGCTCGCCGGACCAGGCGCAGATTTCATACTCTTTCAACAGCTGGAAGCGGCCCGACTTATCTTCCTTCCAAACCTCAAGCGCGCTTTCTTCTTTATAGATCCGCAACAGGATGGGCGAGCCTGCTCGCATCCCCATACGGTCAATCTTACGGTCTAGTCCGGCGGGGATGGGCGCAAGATGCGCCGCCTCGTGCGCAAACTCGCTGACTTGGCAGCCGGCCAGCACAAGTGCGAGGGCGCTCGCGCTAAGGAGCGCGCGCACGGCCCGCCCTTTCTTGAAGCGCGGCTTGTCAGACAACGATTGGGCAGCTGACGGCACAGTCATGCATCACTCCAAGCCTTCATGGCGACACGGAAACCCCGCCACTCACAAAGTCCTAGGTTGAGCCCGCGCGGAAAACAAATCACCGATCCAGCTTGTGCAGAGCTTTGGCGCCTGGCCGGGGCACGGTGTGACAAAGCCGCAACAGTTAACTGTCAAGCGTACGGCCAATATCCAGAAAACGTTGGGCCCGTGCGCTTTTGAGCGCACTGGGTTCGGTTGTGGACAGCCCGTCGATGGCCGCCTGAATAGCTGCACCAACCGCTTCAATGGCCGTGTTCGGATCGCGGTGCGCCCCGCCGATGGGCTCTTCCACGATGGTATCGATCACCCCAAGCCTTAGCAGATCTTGCGCGGTGATCTTCATGCTGGCGGCCGCTTCCTGGGCCCTTGTTGAATCGCGCCATAGGATCGACGCGGCCCCCTCGGGTGAAATCACCGAGTACACCGCATGCTCCAGCATCAGCACCTTGTTGGCGGTGGCCAGCGCAAGAGCACCGCCCGACCCCCCTTCCCCAATGATCACCGCAACGGTGGGCACGGAAAGTTGGAGGGCGGCTTCTGTGGTGCGGGCAATGGCTTCAGCTTGGCCGCGCTCTTCGGCCCCCACCCCTGGGTAGGCGCCAGAGGTATCGATGAGTGTCACCACAGGAAGGTTGAAGCGCTCTGCCAGCGCCATGATGCGCTTGGCTTTGCGGTACCCCTCAGGCCGTGCCATGCCGAAATTGTGTTTGAGCCGGCTTTCGGTGTCCGCGCCGCGCTCGGTCCCCATCACAGCGACAGACCGGCCCCGAAACCGGCCAATCCCTGCCATGACGGCCGCATCTTCAGCATAGGCTCTGTCGCCCGCAAGAGGCGAGAAATCCTCCATCAATTTCGCAATATAGCGCGATACATGAGGCCGATCGGGATGACGCGCCACTTCAGTTTTTTGCCAGGGGGTGAGCTTGGCGTAGATCTCCGCCAGCGCCTTTTCGGCTTTGTCTTGAAGCTTGGCGATCTCGTCACTGCCATCCACCGCGCTCTCATCACCAACGGCGCGCAGCTCAGCGATTTTGCCGAACACATCGGCGACAGGGCGTTCAAACTCCAAAAAAGTGCGCATGGCTTCATCGGCTCAAAGGGACTAACAGGCGGCCGCGGACCCTGCTGAGGCAAGGCTGCCCTGTCAAGCGCTGGGGCTGAGAAGGCCGTCCATCGCCGCCCTGCTCAACGTCCAGCGAGGGGGTGACAGTCCTCCAACACCCCGGCGAGGTGCTCTGCCTGAACGTGGGTGTAGATTTCCGTGGTGGACAGGTCTTGGTGGCCGAGGAGCGTTTGCACGACCCGCAAATCGGCCCCGCGCGCCACAAGATGGGTGGCAAAGGCATGGCGCAACACATGCGGGGAGACATGGTGCGCCGCAAGCCCGGCCCGCCCGGCCAAGACTTTGAGTTCGCGGGCAAAGGCCTGCCGTGTCAGATGGCCGGCTTTGGACTGCGCGGGGAACAAAAATGAGGCTCTTTGCGCGCCCCTCACCATCTTCCACGCCGCCACGGCACGATGAACCGCGCCCGTGAGGGGTGCAATGCGCTCCCGCCCGCCCTTACCCTTGACAATCATGTGGGTGGCGCCCGGCTCAATGGCCCGGTCAGGCAACGATACGAGCTCGCTCACCCTAAGGCCTGATGAATAAAGAAGTTCCACCAACGCGAGGCGCCGCACCGCCTGGACCTCACCGGTGCCGGCATCTGCGTGCGCGGTGCCCAATAGTTGATCAACTTCCTGAACGGATAAGATTTTGGGCAACTTCTTGTGCCGTTTTGGGCCTTTGACATCGCCGCCGGGGTCATCGCCACGCAACCCTTCGGTGTAGAGGAAGCGCAGATAGCGCCTCACGGCCGACAGGCGCCTATTTTGGGTGGCGCTCGCTTCGTCTGCAGCGTGAAGGGATTGGGCAAATGAGGCCACATCTTCGCGGCTGGCCTGATGAGGATGCGTGCCGCGGCGCGTGCAGTGAGCGGCGAATTTTTCAAGGTCGCCGCGGTAGGCCGCTAGGGTGTGGATGGAGGCATCTTTCTCCACCGCCATCATTTCCAGGAACGATGTGACCGACACTCAAGCCCCCCGAACAGCGCGTTGCAACGGCAGCCTAGCGCACGCCCCATTTCTGAAAGGTGCATGCTGCGTCAACAAGTTGATCTTTGATGTGACGCGCAGGGACAGGCCACCTGAGGAGGCAGTGGCGGTCCAGTATGGGGGGTGGGCTTGCGCTTGCTGCCGCAATTGTGTCGTGTGGGCTATGAAGACAGCGCGATCTTCCATTTGAACCGCATGGACACACAACGTCTCATAGAAGAAGGCTCGAGCAAGTCCGTGAAGGATGGCGCCGGGCATAGTAACATTGTTCTTGTCGGGCTGCCTGGCGCTGGAAAATCAAGCGTGGGCAAACGGCTTGCTGCGCGTCTTGGGCTGCCCTTCGCCGATGCTGATGCCGAGATCGAAGCCGCTGCAGGCATGTCGATCGCCGATATTTTCGCAGCCCATGGAGAGCCTGCCTTCCGCGAAGGGGAAGAGCGCGTGATTGCGCGCCTCATGCGTGAAGGGCCTATGGTGATTGCCACCGGTGGCGGTGCCTTCATGTCGGAAGCCACGCGCTCAGCCATCAAACAGCACGGCATTTCAGTGTGGCTTGATGCCTCCACCGAGGTCTTGTTGTCGCGGATCGTGAAACGCTCCCACCGGCCGCTCTTCCATGGCGTCGATCCGCGGCAAAAGCTCCTCGACCTGAGGGCCGCGCGCGATCCGGTCTTTGCAAAGGCGACCCTGCGCATTGCCTCCTCAGCAGGTCCGCACGACAGAGTCGTCAACAGGATCATCAACGCCTTGCGCGCTCAAGGCCACCTTTCACGCACCCGATTGGGACAAAAGCCATGCTGACCGAAGAGCGCCCCGTCCAAAGCCGTTTGCCCGGCGATGACAAGCGCATTGTGGAGGTTCCCCTGCCCGGTCGCCGTTATGATGTTGTGGTCGGTCGCGGGCTCATCGATGCTGCGGGGCAGGAGATTGCCAAGGTGTGTGGCCGGCGCCGCGCCATGGTGGTGAGCGATGACGCTGTGGCCCCCCTTCACCTCAAACGCCTCACCTCCTCTCTCACCGGTGCCGGCATTGCGCCGACCACCATGGTGGTGCCTGAGGGGGAGGCCTCTAAGTCCTGGGAGGCTCTGCGTGAGGTGGTGGACGCGATCCTTGATGCTGAGCTTGAGCGCGGCGACATCATCATCGGGCTCGGCGGCGGGGTTGTGGGCGATCTTGCCGGCTTTGCGGCGGCCATTTCCAGGCGCGGCATGCTTTTGGTGCAAGTCCCCACCACACTTTTGGCGCAAGTGGATTCGGCCGTTGGGGGCAAGACCGGCATCAACTCACGCCACGGCAAAAACGTCATTGGGGCGTTTCACCAGCCCCAGCTGGTGTTGGCTGATCTAGATACGCTCGAAACCTTGCCAGGGCGCCACCGCCGGTCCGGTTATGCTGAAATTGTCAAGGCGGGCTGCATCAATGACCGCGCGTTCTTTGGCCGTCTTGAGGCCCTTGGCAGCGCGGCATTGACAAAGGATTTGGCGCAGACCGTCGCAACGGCGGTGCTCGCCAAAGCCAAAATCGTGACTGCCGATGAGCAGGAGGCTGGCGAACGCGCCCTCCTGAATTTGGGCCACACCTTTGCCCACGCCCTTGAGCTTTCGGCGGGCTATGATGGCCGCCTCGTCCATGGCGAGGCTGTGGCGCTCGGAATTTGCCTTGCCTTCCGCCTTTCGGTGCGGCTCGGTCTTGCCCCAGCAGTTGACGCGGAGCGGGTTGTGGCCCACCTCGCACAAGTGGGGCTGCCGACCACCTTCGGCGACGTTCCTGTCCAATTCGTGGGCCCCCGCATTCAAGCCGCCATGGCGCAGGACAAAAAAGTGAAGGACGGCATCATCCGCTTCATCTTGGTGCGAGGCATCGGGCAAGCCTTCGTCTCCGACGGTGTCAGCCCCGATATCGTCGCCGCCTTCCTCAGCGACGAGGGTCTGCCGTCATCATGATGCCCTCGCGCCGTCTGAGGGCGGTCTGATGAGCGTTGCCATGGAACTGACGCTCACCTTCGGGGCGATCGTGGTGTTGCTCGCCATGTCGGCCTTCTTCTCGGGCTCTGAGACCGCGCTCACCGCGGCCTCCCGGGCGCGCATGCACCGGCTAGAAAAGCAGGGGTCACGCCGCGCCGCCATTGCCGCCAAACTGATGCAAACCCGGGAGCGGCTCATCGGGGCGCTCCTGGTGGGCAACAATCTTGTCAACATCTTAGCGTCAGCGCTTGCCACCAGCGCGCTGCTTGAGGTGTTTGGCGAGGCGGCCGTCGTGTACACCACCTTCCTCCTCACCGCGATGGTGCTCATCTTCGCGGAAGTCTTGCCCAAGACCTACGCCATCTTACGCCCTGAAGGGTTCGCGGTCTTCGTGGCGCCGGTGGTGCGGGTGATTGTGATCCTTTTCGCGCCGGTCACCGGCGCCGTCCAAACCGTTGTGCGCCTCATCTTGCGGCTTTTCGGCGTCAACGCGGATGCGGCCGTTGTCCAGTCAGCCCGGGAAGAAATCCGAGGTGCTGTGGACCTTCAGCATGCCGAAGGCGGCCTCCATAAGCATGACCGTGACCGTTTGGGCGCCCTCCTCGACCTTGCCGAGATCGACGTGTCGGACGTGATGGTGCACCGCACCCGCATGCGCATGCTCAATGCTGACGATCCGCCCGCCAAGCTGGTGGCGGACGCGCTCAACTCGCCCTACACGCGCCTGCCCCTTTGGCGCGAAAAGACCGACAATCTGGTCGGCGTTCTTCACGCCAAGGATTTGTTGCGGGCGGTGCAGGCCGCCTCTGGTGACATGGACAAGGTGAACGTCACAGCCATCGCCAAGCCGCCCTGGTTCGTCCCCGACACCACCCGCCTTCACGATCAGCTCAACGCCTTCCTCAAGCGCAAATCCCATTTCGCGCTCGTTGTGGATGAGTATGGCGAGGTGATGGGCCTTGTGACGCTGGAAGACATCTTAGAAGAAATCGTCGGCGAAATTGAGGACGAGTACGACGTTGAGGTGGAAGGGGTGCTGCCCCAAGCGGACGGGTCCGTGCTGGTGGACGGTGCCGTCACCATCCGCGATCTCAACCGCGCCCTCGATTGGACCTTGCCCGATGATGAGGCGACGACCGCTGCGGGGCTCCTCATCCACGAGGCCCAGATGATCCCGGACGTGGAGCAGGCCTTCACCTTCCACGGAGTGCGCTTTGAGGTGGCCGAGCGCGAGCGCAACCGCGTCACCTGGTTGAAGCTGAGCCGCGCCGCCCCCGAGCCGCCCGACGACTAAAGCGGGTCACAGCCGGATGGAATTATCCGGCGTCCCGTGCACCCGCGACCGACAAGCAAAGCCTGAGCGCGGCGCGCTCCCATGGAGGCGTGACGCGCTCTAAGATGCGGACCTATGACCCACTTTGGCGATAAGTCCCGCGGTTTATTTCAAACCGATTCAGCCGGAGGATGTTCAGCTTGGAAGTGCCGACTAAAATTAAATGCCTGAGACGCAGAATTGAGATCGATTTTCCGGAAATACATTTCTTGATAGAGCAGCAGAAGTCGGCATTTGGCCCTGAAATTTTTGTCAATATTTTTGGTTATTTTGTAGGGGCAGGCATACCATCAAAAAAGAGTTTACGTAATTACCACTTTACATTCAGAGGTGATGAAGTCGAGAGCTTGGAAGGATGCATGAAATATCTAAACTCTCCTAATGGCTTTCATATTAAATCAGATTCTGATCATGCAAAATCGATAGCGGACGCGCTTTCTTGCCACGCCACAGTTCAATTATACTGCAAGCCGAAAGAACTGTATTTACCACGCGAAAATGGAGCTGTGGTAGTCGGAGGTTATTACGAATTTTTGTCCGATCAGTGTTTTGGAAAAAAATGAGTACGATTTGTATCGTATTGATCAATATTATTAGTGAGGCGCCTTCAAATCTAGTCGACTGGCCATTGGCAGACCTAGAAGTGAGGTCCGAGTTAGGTGTTTGATCCCGTGCTTTGATGCTGCGATGCTTTCGCCCGAATGGAAAGCAGCACTATGGGACAGATTTTACATGGGAGCGCCTCAACGACAGAGGCGGTCCGCCCTGCAAAACAAAATGGTCAAGAGAGCCTGAGGGTCCTCGCCAGACGCACCGGGATCAACCAGAAGACCGTGGCCAAATGGAAGAAGCGGACATCGGTGAGCGATCTACCGACCGGGCCATTTGATCGGGAACCGCCCCAGAGCACGTTGTTATCCGCTCAGTTTGAATCAAACTGAGCGGATAACAACGTGCTCGCCCCTGAAGAGCGCGCATGGTTTCCTCGCTCGATCTGATCCAGATCGAGCGAGAGATGCGCTCGAGCGGGTCACAGCCGGATGGATTCATCCGGCGTCCCGTGCACCCGCGACCGACAAATGACGCCTGAGCGCGGCGCGCTTCCATGGAGGCGTGACGCGCTCTAGCGCCGATTTGATCTGACCGGAACCCAGTCAATTCGCAAAAGACCGCCTGCGCCTCCGATCCATGAGCAATTCGCTTCAGGTTGGCTCTCCATAGTCATGCTGAGAGTACTCTCGCCCGGCCTCGCTGCGCTCAAATCGGCCAAACCGGTAAAGCAAGAGACCGCACTGCTTGATGTCGCCGCTCTTGGTCAGCCAGGTCCACCAGCTCACTCCGCCCCGCACGAAGGGCCTTAAGGGCCTGTCCTCCTGCTCACTGGGGCCAACGCCTTGCTATTCCTGCCGCGTGACGTGACGGCGGTTTTCGCCGTGGCGCCACGCTCGTGTCAGCGGCCGGCCTCCACCACCGCCTCGCCCACACGCAACCCGCTCTCGTAGGCAGCCTCAATCGTATCGCCGGACGACCAATCGCCGGCAAAGCCAATCATCGAAGCCTCGTCAAACCAGCGGGGGAGCGAAACCGCATGGGCGACACGGGAAAAGCGCCAGCGATGGGCTTTTGCGCTGATGGGTTCGGGAAGGTGAAGGGCCGGCACAGCGCGTGATGTGATGTCCGCAGCAATGTCCGGCGCGTCTTGCTCCAGGTTGTCCTGCGACCATTGAGGGTCGGCGTGCATCACGAGTGTTGCGCCGTGACGCTGCGGTTTACCGCCGTTATAGGCAATGAGGGCGATGCCCATCGCCTCTAGTTCGTCGTGGCGAAGGGCCGCGAGGGCGTCATGAGCGGCGGCCTCAAACTCCATCAGAACCGCCCAGCACGGATGATAGCGCGCCGCGGCAATCTGGTGAGCGGCTTCTGGAAGCACCGGCGCCAGAAGGGGGACAAGCTGCGGCGAGGGAATGGCGAGCACCAGCGCGTCAAACGTCCCAGCAATGGCCGCATCCTCACCGCTGAGCGACCAGCCGTTCGGACCGCGGGACAGCGCAGTGACCCTTGCCCCATAGGCTGTCTCGATCCCATCAAGCTGGTGGCGCACCAACGCGCTCATTCCTGGAACGCCTACGACACCATCTGGCGTTGGTGCACCGGCCCAGTGGGATGCCTGCTCGTCATCCATCGCGGCCTTCAAAAAGGCGGCAAAGGGGGCGCGCGCAGCCGTTGTGAAGGGGGCGCCATGGTCGAAGGTGATGGTGTGGGTTGGGGTGGTGACACGCCGCGTTGCCATCCGTCCGCCAGGCCCGCGCGACTTGTCGATCACCACCACATCATGGCCGGCCGACATGAGGGTGCGGGCAGCCGTTGCCCCGGCAATGCCCGCCCCGATGACCGCCACCTTCATTGGCCTTTGCCCCGCCCGCAGTGTTCAAGGGACGCACGGCGCCCGCCCTTGCGGTCGCACAGCGCTTTGTCTGCGTCCGCAAAGACGCCCACCCGTTTGGCACGGCCGTTGTCAGGCATGGCGCGTTGCGTTGGGTCCATAGTAGTTGATGTAGCGGTGGGAGATGTCGGCCACGGGTAGGACAATCATCACGTCCGTGGTGCCGAACTGCTCATCAATGACCGCACCGTCCGCAACGTAAGCGCCTAAGCGCAAGTAGCCTTTGATCAATGGGGGCAGCGCCCGCAAAGCGCGCCGGGCGTCAATATCCTCCGCGGCGATCCTATTCATGGTCTGGTAGCGGCACTCCACCGCCCTCACCCGCCATGTCTCCGGCGCAAGATGGTGGTGATGGAGATAAGACAGCGCCGGCGCCAAGGCATCAAGGTCGGTTCCGGCAAGCGAGGCGCAGCCGAACAAAACATCCGCCCGGTGGCGCAACACATAGGCCCACGCCCCATGCCACAACAGCTCAACAGTGCGCTTATCCCGATAGGGTTTTAACACGCACGACCGCCCCAGCTCCAAAAAGCGTCGGTCCTTGTGGCGATCGAGCAGCGGCGCGACGTCAAACTCGCCCACCGAATAAAACCCGCCATGGTTTTCGGCAATTTCTTGGCGCAGCAGCCGATAGGTGCCGACAATTTGCGGCTTATGGCGCAGAAACCGTCCCGTTCGAACCTTGTTGTGGTCAAGGACGAGCAGGTGATCGCAGATGTCGTCAAACGCATCGCGGTCGCGCCGGGTGGCCATGGCGTAGGGATCGGGCTTGGCCGACAGTTCCTCGTAAAACACCTGGTAGCGCACTTGCTGCGCGCGCTTGATCTCACCGGCAGAGCGCGCCAGGCGCACCTCAAGCGTCCCCAGCTGGCCGAATGTGGGTGTTTTGCGGTCCAGCGGCTCGATCCGCTTGCCGGGCACGTAGGGGCGGACCCCGAGCCAGGGCCCGAAGCTGGGTCGTGATGTGCTGCTGCGCGGGACGAAACGGCGCACAACAGGGCTCAATCGCAGCTTTGCGCCGGTGCGCCCTTTACGGCGACTGCGCAGGTCCCCAATCAACGGCCTGCCCTCCGCATCGCCGCCGACCTCAACAATCGCATTGCTTATAGCGCCCTCTGTTGCCCGGGCCGCATCCCCATGGGGTCAGACGGCCGACATCATGACGTTATTGCGGCGGAGCGTTTGGCGCAATGGTTTGTCGGCGCTGTGTGGCCGCTGCAGAAACTTTAGATTGCAATCTTGCTCGATTTGCGCATATCTACTATAGGTTGTTTTATGCTCATGATGGCATGGTCGGTGGTCGATGTGTTGAGCCGGGTAACAACGATTGCGTTTCGCGGAATTGACGCTGTCCCTGTGGCTGTAGAGGTCCAGGTTGCGCCAGGTTCGGTTGCGTTTTCCATTGTCGGGTTGGGCGATAAGGCGGTGGCGGAAAGCCGGGAGCGTGTGCGCGCTGCCCTTGCCGCTGTCGGTCTTTCCCTGCCGCCCCGCCGGATCACGGTCAACCTTGCCCCTGCAGATTTGCCCAAAGCAGGCAGCCACTATGACCTGCCCATCGCTGTGGGCTTGATGGCAGCACTCGGCGCAATCCCGCCAGAGGCCGTGGAAGACTGTGTCATTTTGGGTGAGCTTGGCCTTGATGGGCGGATCGTTGGCGTGGCGGGTGCCCTTCCGGCTGCCGTCGGGGCGACCATGTTTGGGAAAGCGCTGATTTGCCCCGCCGCAGATGGCGAACAAGCGGCGTGGGCATCCGACAAGTTGATGATTTTGGCCCCGTCGAGCCTACCGGCGCTGGTGAACCATTTTGCAGGGTCACAGATGCTGTCCCGCCCGCGGCCCAGGATCCGTCCCAGTACTCTGCCCTCCCGCGATCTTTGCGATGTGAAGGGCCAAGAGACAGCCAAGCGCGCTTTGGAGATTGCTGCAGCGGGCGGCCACAATATGCTCATGGTCGGCCCGCCAGGCACGGGAAAGTCAATGCTTGCCCAACGCATTGCCACGATTTTGCCCGAGCTTGACGCACAGACCCTGCTGGAAAGCGCCATGATCCGCTCAGTGGCGGGCGACTTGAGCGACGGCGAGCTTACAGCAGCGCCGCCATGCCGCATGCCGCACCATTCCGCGTCTATGGCTGCGCTCGTGGGGGGCGGACCGCGCGCCCGTCCCGGCGAAGTGTCCTTGTGCCACGGCGGCGTCCTGTTCCTCGATGAGCTACCGGAGTTTGCCCCGCAGGTGCTCGATGCGCTGCGGGAGCCTTTGGAGACCCGCAAGGCCGTCATCGCCCGCGCTCAACACAAAGTCAGCTATCCGGCCCGGTTTCAGCTCGTGGCGGCCATGAACCCTTGCCGTTGCGGCATGGCGGGCGAGCCTGGTCAGAGCTGTAAGGGGGGTAAGAAATGCGCCGATGCCTACCAAGCTCGCCTGTCTGGTCCCCTGCTTGACCGGATCGACCTCACAGTCAGGGTCAACGCAGTCACGCCTCAGGACTTACGCGCCCCTCCCGGTGAGCCGTCCGCGGTGGTGGCTGCGCGGGTCCAAGAAGCCCGCGCGCGCCAATCGCGCCGGTACCAAGACACATCGCATCAGCTCACCAATGCGGAGTGCAGCCCAAACCTCATCGAAACCTATATGCGGGTCGGAGACGATGCGTTCGCCCTGCTGGATAGCTTTGCCAAAAAGCGAAATTTGACGGCCCGCGCCTACCACAAGGTGATGAAGGTCGCCCAAACCATCTCCGACCTTGCTGCCAGCGACTGCGTGGACCGCACGCACATGGCCGAAGCCCTTGCGTTCCGAGCGGCGTCGTAACCATGGCATACGAAACCCACTTGCTGGACACCCCCTGTCCGGCTTTAGATTTCGCCATGGGTGCGCACATTCTCACGGAGCCGCAGGCGGCGGCGGCGGTCTTGGCCGATGCTTTGAAAAAGGCAAGCCGTACTGTTGTGCTCACCGGTGCGGGCCTATCAACCGAGTCAGGTATCCCCGATTTCCGCAGTCCCGGCGGAATCTGGTCGCGCATGGAGCCCATCGAATACGATGATTTCCTGAGCGATGAGGACGCGCGGCTGGAAGACTGGCGGCGCCGGTTTGAAATGTCGGCGCTCTTCACCGCTGCCGAGCCCAACGCCGCCCACAGGGCCATTGCCTCGTTTGCCGAGCGCGGCATAGTGGATCTTGTCGTCACGCAGAATATTGACGGCCTCCACGAACGGGCAGGAACACCATCTGAAAAGCTGGTGGAAATCCATGGCACCACCTCACATGCCCGCTGTCTCACCTGCGGCGCCCGCGCCGAAATTGCTGATGCGCAGCAGCAGATCGAAGAGACCGGCACCTCGCCTATTTGCAATATCTGTGGCGGATTGCTGAAGACGGCCATCATTTCGTTCGGCGAACCGATGCCTGAGGCTGAGTTCATTCGCGCGCAGGAGGCCGCAGCAACGTGCGATCTCTTCATCGCTGCGGGGACGTCTCTTGTTGTCTATCCTGTGGCGTTTCTGCCCCAATTTGCGCAACAAAGTGGCGCTCGTGTCATGATCGCGTCACAGGCTGCAACAGAGCAAGACGACCTTGCCGAGGTGATCATTCGCTCGCCCATTGCTGAGACATTCGCACACCTTGAGAACTTAGCATTTAACTAAATTGATGTGTCCCAAGAGCAACACACACACGCGCGGAGACGCCCAGGTATCGCGGAAAGGGTGAAGGGATGGTAATGTTAGGTCATCAGCGTGCAATTCGACCTGTCGAATTTGCGGCGATTCTCAGGCGGCGGGTATTAGAGTGGTGAGCGAAGACAAGTTTATGCGGTTCTACGACGATTTTACCGTCGCCGACCGAGAAAGCGCCCAAGGACTTGATGGTCTTGAGGGGCTGACTGAAATGTCTGGCAGCATCAAGTGGTTCGATGTTGGCAAAGGCTACGGCTTCATTGTGCCCGACACTGGTGGGCCAGACATTTTGCTCCACGTCACATGTTTGCGGCGCGATGGGTACCAGAGCGCGTACGAAGGGGCGCGCGTTGTCTGCGAGGTCACGTCAGGACCAAAGGGCAGGCAAGCGTTCCGCATCCTTTCGATGGACGAATCCACCGCAGCACACCCCTCTCAGTTGCCACCCTCACGGGCCTATATCCAGGTCACACCCGAAGGGCCTGCCGAAACGGCCACGGTCAAGTGGTTCAACCGCAGCAAAGGCTATGGGTTTCTCACCCGTGGTGATGGCACGCCAGACATCTTCGTGCATATGGAGACGCTGCGCCGCTTCGGCGTGACCGAGTTGCGCCCCAACCAAGTGGTGAAAGTCAGGTTCGGAACTGGCCCCAAGGGGTTGATGGCTGCCGAAATTTTACCCGAGTCGGGCACGAGCGTTCCCCAGTCTCACTAACGTGGGGTTCGCATCACCGCACTTCGTTGCATCAAGACGGTATCGCCTGATAGGCTAAGGCAATCACCCTTGCCGCGATGGCGTTATGGGGCCCCCACCCCAGGCGGCCGTCTTTTCAGCAGCGTCAAAGCCTCCAAAAAGCGGTGGCGTGCGACCTGTTAAAGAGCGGCAGCGCTCGAACTTTCTAAGGGCGGCAGCCTTTGGTCCATTAAGGAGCGGAAGCGTTCTAACGTCGAACAGTGGCGGACGGGGTTCGATCGCACGTTCCGCTGTTTGAGCGCTAAAGTGTGGATCCCGCGCCTTGCTGATGGTGCCACAGCTGATAGGGATCAGTTGACTGAACGACCCATTGCAAAAAAGGTCTCGCAGCATGCCTTCAAGGTGTCATCGCCTTAGAGGACCTCGTCAGGTGTTGGGGTCCGTCAGGAACGCGGGCGCGTCCTGCTGCGGCTTAAGATCCATCGTCGCGATTGTTGCGCTCCTCACCCTTTTTGTAGCGCTTGTGCCGGGGGCGAGCGCACAAGCGTCCGCTGGGACAGACACCAGCACACCTGCCGGCGTACAGATCCCCGCGCGGGCGGATCAGGTGGCCCTGATCACCCGCAGTGGCCGCCATCTCTTCACCGTCGAAATCGCCGATGACCCCATCGAACGCAGCCGCGGGCTCATGTTCCGGGAGGTCCTGCCTCGCGACCATGGCATGCTGTTCGACTTTGGCGGCGAAGATTTCCGCGCGTTCTGGATGAAGAACACGCCCCTGCCACTCGATATCATTTATGTTCGCGCCAATGGTCGGGTGGTATCGATCGCAAAGAACACCACGCCCTACTCCACTGAGAGCATCCCGTCGGAAGGCGAGGCGCGGTTCGTGCTGGAGGTCAATGCCGGCGTTGCTGACGATGTGGGGCTCGCCCCCGGCGACCTTCTCCTCCACAAACGGGTGGAACGCTGATTGGGCTCGGCCGGGATCTCGCCGAGGCGCCGACGCCCATACCTTTCAGCCCCGCAGACTATTCAAACCGCTTCGCCAAACACAAAACCTGTCCGTCCCCGGCAGGCATGATGCCACCGACTTGGGCCGCCCCATCGCGCAACAGTCCTGTCTGAAAACACCCGGCCAACGAAAGCCATGTCGCCCACCCCATGAGGGCGCAGCCCTTGTCAAGGGCGGGCCGCAGGACCGGGCGAAGCCTTCACCCTTGACAAGGGCTGCGCCCGGCCGAGGCTCAACAAAGGTGTGTGGATGTCCTATGCCCGTAAGGGCAAAGGTCAGCTGCACACCTGCCTGCCGGCGAGGTGGAGGGAGCGCGAGGGAGGAACGCCCTCGCCGTCGACATGAAGCCGGCGCTTTGCGCCGACTGCAATCCATCAACCCTCAATCGCTGAGCCGCTGTTCAGGTACCGGGTCAAAACGGCGCGCGTCCCATCACGCCAAAGCGCATGAAGCGCCCCCACGAAAGCATCCCTGAAGGGCTGTGCGGCCGCCACATCGCCGTAAACACGGTCAAGGGAAAGCCATGCCGATGGGTTGTGGCGGGCCGCCTGACTGAGGGCGGTCAACTCGGACCATGCTGGATCGTTGGGGGCAATCGTCGCCCCGGACTCATCTTCACCGAAACAATAGCGGCACCAGAGCGCCGATTCTAACGCGAGCCCTTCCACGGGCGCACCTGCGCTCAGCCGGTCACGAACAGTCGGCACAATGAACTTTGGCTGTCGGTTGGACCCATCAAGGCAAAGCCGGCGCACAGTGTCACCGATCTTAGGGTTGGCGAAGCGGCGGATGATGAGCGCCAAATAATCCGCCAAATCCGTGTCTGGGACAGGCGGCACAGTGGGCAAAATCTCGTCCTTCTCCACCTTTGACAAGAACGCCGCGATCATGGGATCGGTCATCGCGTCGTGGACGAAGGTGATCCCCAAAAGCCCGGCAGGATAGGCGATCACCGCGTGACCGCCGTTCAAAATGCGGATTTTCATGGTTTCAAAGGGAGCAACATCAGAGACAAATGTGGCGCCGGCTTCGTCAAAGGCCGGGCGACCGGCGCTAAACTGATCTTCCAGCACCCACTGGGTAAAGTCTTCGCAAAACACCGGCCACGCGTCGTCAATCTCGAATGTATCTTTGAGGATTTGACGCTCGCGTTCGCCTGTGGCGGGCGTGATCCGGTCGACCATGGCGTTGGGAAATAAAACGTCCCGTTCGATAAATTCGGCAAGGTGGGGGTCATCAATCCGCGCCACGCCGGCAACAGCCGCGCGCGCCACGGCGCCGTTGTGGGGAATGTTATCGCAGCTCATGACGGTGAACGGCGCCAGACCCAAAGCGCGTCGCCGGGACAGGCCGGCCGCAATCAACCCAAACACGGTCCGCGGCGCATCAAGGGACCGGCCATCGGCAACAATGTCGGCATGCTCAGCTTCGAACCGCCCAGCGGCATCAAGGTAGTAGCCGCCCTCGGTCACGGTGAGCGACACGATTTTTGTGGCCTCATCGGTCAGCTTTGCTAAAATGGCATTGGCATCGCCCACGGGGCAGAAATCAATCATCGACCCAGTCACGCGCGCCTCGCTCAATTCAGCGGACTGGGACACCACTGTTGTGAGGTACGACTGGCCCGAGAGCGCGGCCCGCATCTCGTCCTCGCTTGGCCTCATCCCCGCACCCACAAGCCCAAACTCATGGTCCCGCCCCGCGTTGAACAGCGTATCGAGGTAAACGGCCTGGTGGGCGCGATGGAAATTGCCCACCCCAAAGTGGACTATGCCCGGCGAAAGCGCGGAGCGATCATAGCGGGGGACTTCGGCTTTGGTGATTTCAGCCAGTCCTTGTTGGGAAAGAGGCAGGGGCATCTTCTCTTGCTCTGGAAGGCGTCAGCAACGCGTGAGTTTATGGGTGACGCCCTCACCATACCGGGTTGTTGACCAACCTGCGCCCCAAAACCACAGCCGGCTCTCAAACGCTTTGGACGCCGACAATTGGCTGGCAGTGGCCGTGGGCCATGGGCCGCACCCACGCAACGCCACAGCTGCAACCTTTCAGCCCAAACGCGGTCAACTGACCCCGTGCTGCCGGGCAACAGCATCAATGTCTTGAAGGTGAGATGCGATCGCCTCCGGTGCTAAGAAGCTGCCCGTGAAGCTATTGCGCGCAAGACTCACCACGTCGTGCGCTGTCAGCCCAGTGGCCTGCGCCGTCTCCAAATAGTTCTGGCCCACATAGCCGCCAAAATAGGCCGGATCGTCTGAGTTTATGGTCGCCTTTAACCCAAGGGACAGCATTTTGGGCATCGGATGGTGGGCAAGATCATCCACCACCTTCAACGCCACATTAGAGAGCGGACACACCGTCATCGTCATGCCGGAGGATTTGACCTGTGCCACCAGCGCCTCGTCTTCCAGGAGGCGGTTGCCGTGGTCGATCCGCTCAATCTGCAACAATTCGAGGGCCTGACGCACATAGTCCGGCGGCCCCTCTTCTCCCGCATGCGCCATCAGATGTAGGCCCCGTTCCTTGGCCGCCTTAAAGACCTTCCGGAATTTGGAAGGCGGGTGGCCGAGTTCGGAGCTATCAAGACCCACCCCCGCGATCCGGCCGAGCCAAGGCTCAGCCTGGTGCAGCGTTTGAAACGCCTCCTCTTCGCTCAAATGTCGCAGGAAACACATGATGAGTTTGGCAGTGATGCCGAACCGTGCCGGCGCTTCATCCAGAGCGGCCAGAATGCCGCTCACGGCAACATCAAACCCAACACCGCGCGAGGTGTGACCTTGTGGGTCAAAAAAGACTTCAACGTGTTTGACGTTATCGAGCTGACATTTTTTGAGATAAGCCTCAGTAAGTGCGTAAAAATCACTTTCATCACGCAGAACGGCCATGCCCTGGTAGTATATGTCCAAAAAATCTTGAAGGTTTGAGAAATTATATGCAGCCTTGATTTCTTCCAAATTTTTAAATGGAAGCGAAATTTTGTGGAGGGCAGCGCGTTCCATCATGAATTCGGGCTCAAGTGTCCCTTCAAGATGAAGGTGAAGCTCTGCTTTGGGCAGATCAGCGATAAGTTTGGATAGGTCGGCCATGGGCACACACTCCGGTGGTCGCCAGCGCGGCGTCGCCATAAAATGGTGAGTGGTGGCGGCTGTGCCACCCACACGCCAGGGTCTTGGTGTGAGCCATCAGCCGTGGCTTGTCAGGTGGTCACCTTGTTGCACGGGGAGGAAAGCTGTACCCCGGTAACAGACACACAATGCATCGGCAGGGTACCGATCCTCGGTGAGTTTTGGAGACCGCCTCGTTGAGCAGCCCCATCGATCAACACCTTGCTGAGCCCGGGCTGCCGTGGCCTGACGCCTATGGCGACCTGTTGGAGGTGCTGCGCAAAGAATGGCAGATTAACGGCAACGTTTACCTCAGCCGTCAGCTGGGTGGGGGCAAATCAGGCGCGCTTGTCTACGCGGTCGATGTCACCTGCGCTGATTTTGCCGGCCACGCCATTTTGAAGCTGGACAACGCCAGCAACGCAGCCGCCGAAGAGCGCCACGAGGCCAAGCTCCACCAAATGGCCTTCAGCGATGCCCCAAAGTTCGCTGAAGCGCACCTTCCTAAGCTCCTGCGCTCATTCCATGACGACAATCATCTGGCGATTTTGTCCACCATTGTGAACGGCGGCCTTGAGTATGCCGAGCCTTGGTCAGCAGCGCCGTTCCAGCCCAGACTGCAAGTGCTCCAGCGCCTCAGCCGGGAGCTGCTGGAGGACTGGAACGCTGACTATACCCTCACTGATGGCATGGTCGGTCCGGCCAAGCTCTTACAGCGGTGGCTCGACTACCGACTCAACCCCGACGATGGCGGCCGCATCCACAGCTTGTTGGCCGATGATGAAGGGCTGGACCCCCTCGTCCCATCCATTGTGTTTGAGGGCAAATGGTATCCGAACCCGCTGGCGTTTGCGCTCGGCGCGCGGGAGATACCGGAACATCTTCACCTGCGCGCCATCACCGGCCGGGCCCATGGCGACCTCCATGGCCTCAACATCTTGACCGGGCGCGTCCAAACCGCATCCCCGACCTATTACCTCATCGACCTCGCGTTTTACGACAACGACCAGCCGCTTTTTTACGATCACGCCTATCTGGAGCTGGCCACCCTCCTCACCGCCCGCGGCGATGTCGCGCCGGAAACTTGGGATGCCATCCTCAGCCAGTTAAGACGGTCAGCCGACCCTGACGAGGAGCGCGCCGGGATGCGCACCGACGATCTGGGCCTCGTTGAGTTGGTCAGGGCCGTGCGTGGAGGGATCACCGGCTGGGTGGAAGGGCACGAACAAAACCGGCTTCCTGCGATGGAGAACCAATACCTGCTGGCTCGTGTTGCCGCCGGTCTCAACTTCTCCCACAAAAAGATGAGCGCCACAGCGCGCAAAATGGCCTTCACCTATGCCGCCGCCAACCTCAAAGACTTTTTAAAGCTCAACCGCATCAAATGGCCCAAGCACGGGGTGCCGTTTTTCATGGGCGAAGGCGGAGCGGACACCGGCCGGCAGCCGGCCGAAGTGGTCCCGCGCAATGAGCGGCCGCAACGAAGCCCCACGCCTGCAGAAGTCACCTCCAACGACAATCTGGACGAGGCGGAGCCGCGGCGCGCGGTTGGTGGCTTTTTCTACGAGCTGCGCCGGCGCAACGTGGTCAAAGTGGCGGGCGTTTATGTCATCGCCTCCTGGCTTTCCATGCAGGTGGTGGCCATCATGGCAGCGGCCCTGCGCTTGCCCGATTGGACCGACACGCTCGTGGCGTTGCTTTTGGGCGTGGGCTTTTTGGTGACCTGCGCGGTCACCTGGGCATTCGAGGTGGGCCCCGACGGGCTCAGACGCGCAAAGCGCCAAACCACTACCGGTGCCGATCCACCCGGAAGCAGCTTCGTCGACTTTGCCGCCCTGGCCGGCATTGCGGTGATCCTGGTCTTCGGTGTGGGGCGTGAGGTGGTGGATGCAGTCGACCAACAGTTCACCCCTAAAACCCAGGACCGGATGATCTCGTTGGCGGTTCTGCCCTTTCAGGGTGTTGGCGCGGACGACGAAGATACCTTTGCCGACGGTCTCACCATTGAGCTGACCAACACGCTGCAGCGCACCGGCCTTTTCAGGATGCCGGGGATGACCTCGATGCTCGTCTATAAGGGCAACCCGGTGAACCTCCAGGAGCTGGGGCAGCGGCTTTCGGTGGACTATGTGGTGGAGGGCAGCGTTCGCCGGTCCGGCGGGTCGGTGCGTATCGAAGCGCGGCTTGTGGAAACCCGCGAAGATGTGACGGTGTGGACCGACGCGTTCCAAGAGACCATGAACGACCTCTTCCAGGCGCAGGAAAATGTCGCCGAGGCCATCGGCCGGGCGCTGGCGACCCCGCTCAACATCGATTCAGAGGCCCTTGCGGCCAACCGCACCACAGACCCTCAGGCCTACTCCAATTTTGTAAGCGCTCTCCCGCTCATCAGCGCGCGGGGTGAGCCTATTTTGAAGGCCCGGACACTCCTTGAAGAAAGCGTTGACCGCGCGCCCGAATTTGCGGCGGCGTGGGCCGCGCTCTCGCTCGTTTACGACCTAATCCCCCTTTATTTTGATGTGGTCGATGAGCGGACGGTCATACCGAGTGTTTGGTACCGGCGAGCACAAGATGCAGTGATGCGCGCCGAAAAGCTGGCGCCTGACCTTGCGATTGTGCATCAAGCTGCGGCGAACACGGCACGGCGGCAGCGCCAGTGGAGCGCTGCACAAGATGGCTACGAGGCCGCCCTCGCCATTGAGCCTAATAACGACCTGTTGCTCCATGACTACACGGTGCTGATGCGCATCGTCGGCAAGCACTCAAAGGCAATTGAGCTCAATGCACGGGCCATTGCCCTTAATCCTTATAGTGACCTCTACCGCTTTACATCGGCAGCCCTTGCCTACTACCAGGACCCGAGTGACACCTCGCTCATTCCCGTGAGAGAGCTGTTTGACGAGAGTGCGGCCTTCCGCACCCGTACCTTGCGCCTCATTATCGGCCACTACTACGCAGCAGGCCGGCCGGAAGAGGCACGGCAGATCATCGATAACTGCACTGAGTGCGACGAGGACCTGCGCACCCGAGCGCTCACGATGCTTGATATGGTCACAGCCTTTCAGATCGACGATGTGATCAGCGCCTTCCACGACGATATTTTGTTCGGCTATCAATTCATCGCTTCGGTGGGGGGGCTCGATGCGGTGCTGAAGGTGTTCACGATGACAAGCGTGATGCAGTACCCCCGTTCGCCGTTCTTTTCTGTGCCTTGGATCTTAGTGGCCGACCTCAACAATAATGCCGAGTTCAAGGAGGACCTTGATGCGATTGGCCTTGTCGACTACTGGCGCGAGCGCGGCTGGCCGGACTTCTGCATCCCAGATGATGAGGGCGACTTTACCTGTGGGAAGCTCAACAGCGGACCTGTGAGCGCCCGTTAGGACCGCCCGCCCCACCAAGAGGCCGACCGCTGAGGGCCAACCCGCCCGGAAAAAGTTTTGTGATTGGGTGGCCGATGCGGATCACTGCGTGGGGCGGGTGAGCCGTCTCTCCTATCCCGCGCCGTTGCGACCCAGGCGATCCACCTGTGCACCACGTCAACGACCTTGCCCGCCCCTGCCCGCCGGAACGCAAACCGGTTGCCGCCAATTCGCCAAAAAATCATCGGACGAGGACGAGCTGCGCGCCCAAACCATGCCCACCATGCGGGCAAATCGATTTTCCCGCCGATTGACCAAAAAAAGAATGAACCATTTTTGTGATCTGAGACACAGACAAGGATACAGGGCGCACGATGCAGGTCGTCCATGGGATTGCCGCCGACAGGAGCCGCGATGATTGCATCGCGCGGTGACGATGATCGGGCCCTAATCGGGGCAATCGCACGGGGAGATCGCAAGGCCTTTGATGCGCTTTATCGGCGCTATCACGGCCCGCTGTCGGCGTTTGTGTTGAAGACCACCAGGCGCGCTGACCTGGTGGACGATGTGGTGAATGAGGCCATGCTGGTGATTTGGCGATCGGCAGCACGGTTTGAGGGTCGTTCGACGGTGCGAACCTGGATTTTCGGCGTTGGCTACCGGTGCGGGCTTAATGCGATGCGCGCGCAACGCAAAGCTGATGCTGATGCGCCGCTGGAGGATGAGGTGCTGGGGACGGCAGGTGCTGTTCCGGCAAAAGCAGATGAGGTGATTGCCCGTGAGACCATGGCCCGCGCCCTTGCCACACTCTCGCCCGAGCAGCGCGCGGTGATCGAGCTGACCTATTACTTCGGCTACAGCGTGGCTGAGGTGGCTGACATTGTGGATTGTCCGGCCGGCACAGTGAAGACCCGCATGCTTGCAGCGCGGCGACGTCTTCACCAGGTGCTTGGCGAAAGCGGAGGCGCCAGCGATGGCTAAAGATGATGCAAATGGGAAGATCGGCCCCTCTGCGCAGGATACCCAAGACGCCGAGCACGCCCAAGATGCGCAAGACGCCCTCCTCATGGAGCTGCCCTGGTACCTCAACGGCACGGCTGACAAACAGACCGTGGCCGCCATTGAGCGGCAGCTGGCCATCTCCCCTGCCTTCCGCGACGCGCTTGAGGCGGAAAAAGCGCTTTCAGCTGGCATCGCACAATCGCCTTCGCCTCAGTTTACCCCCCTTTCCAGCCCCTCCGACGCGCTCCTTGGCCCTTCACGGGATCGTGCGCGGCCCAACCCGCTGGCGGCCTTTGCGTCTTGGCTACAAGGCGATCTGAAACGTTGGCTCATTCCCGTGGCCGTCGCCACGGCGTGCCTTGTTGTTGTGGTGGTGCCGCAGGTGGATCAAGGCGGTTTTGAAACCCTGACCACCCCAGGCGCTGACACGGGTGCTCTGCGGGTCTTGGTGGGAGACGGCACCACGCCGGAGACCGTGTCGGCGCTAGCGCAGTCCCATGGGCTTGCCATTTTGTCCGGTCCGTCAGACGGTGGCGTTTATACGTTCACCCCTCAGGATGGGACCGATCTTGAGGCGGCCGCGCAGGCTCTTGCGGCAGACCCTCAGGTGGAGTTCGTGGAGCAAACGGTGAAATGATGCGCATTCCAGGGTTCGCAGTGTTTTTGGCGCTGATGTTGGCCGCTCTTTTTCCTGCGCCGACCGCCGCACAAGACCTCAATAACGCAAGCCCTGAGATGCTCGACGGGCGCCATCTCATCATCGCGGTGACGGCAGCAAACCGGCGGGCGGCCATTCAACGCATGAATGACTTCGCCGGCCGCCATCCTGTGGAACCGGTGACGGTGTGGCCCCTGCGCTCCATTGCCATCCAGTGTCTTGTGGTGCGGGTGCGCAACGGCGCCTCGGTCGCCGCCACCATTCGTGCGCTGGGCACGGAAGCGGGTGTGCGCATTGTCCAGCCCGTCAACGCCTTCCGCGTCAGCCAACAAGCCTATCGCGATGAACTCTTTGAAAAACAGCGGGCGATGCGGCGGATGAACATCCCTGCCGCCCATGAGGTGGCAACGGGCCGGCGGGTGAGCGTTGCGGTCATCGACACAGGGGTGGACACCGGCCATCCCGACCTGCGCCGCCGCATCTCTATGGCCAAAGACTTTGTGGACGACGGGCGTGGCGCGACCGCGCGTGAAGCCCATGGCACCGCCATCGCCGGGGTTTTGGCGGCTGACGGGCGCAATGGCCGCGGAATTGTAGGCGTTGCCCCCGATGCAAGGGTGCTCGCGCTGCGCGCGTGCTGGGAAGAGGGCGGAAGTGGGCGCTGCACCAGCTTCTCCCTCGCCCGCGCTCTCAACTTTGCGATTTTGCAGCGTGTGTCCATCATCAACTTGAGCCTGGGCGGTCCGTCCGACCCTTTGGTGGCAGACCTCATTGAGGAGGCAATTTCGCGCAACATCGTTGTGGTTTCAGCGCGGGGGCGTACGGGCTTTCCGGCGAACCTTCCTGGCGTGATTGCTGCTGATAGCCGCGGCGGGTCCGGCGGGCGCGTTCCCGCCCCGGGGACCGATGTGCTCACCACTTTGCCCGGTGGGCGTTATGGGTTCCGCTCCGGCTCATCCATTTCGGCAGGGCATGTGTCGGGCGTGGCTGCGCTCATCAAACAGGCCCGTCCTTCCGCTGCGCCAGCACAGATCCGCAGCACCCTGCGCCAAGCCGCCCGCGGCGGCCTCGACGCTTGCCTGGCCGTGGTCAGTGTTGCCCGTGGAGGCAACGCCGCCGACTGCTAAACCATTGTCCGACCCAGGCGCCGCCACCTTCTCCGGAGCCTGATTTGCACGCCAAACTATTTGCCATCACCAAGTGAACCAAATCCACCGAGCTGAACACCCATTCATGTACTCAAAAATGTAAAGCACAGAGGTGGAAAAGCTTGGGACATATGAATGGCAAACAAATGAAGTGCAACCATCGATAAGATCATCGATGGCAAAGGCGTGAACCTTGCGGACGACGTCCGCGTTGTTACGCGCAACGGCCTCACCAAAATCGATATAGCCAAGGCAAGCGTCAAATCCTGAGGCTGGTCGCCAACCTGTGTTGGAGTGGTTGGTGATGGGCGGGCGGCGCGGCCGGGTTTGCTCCACCCGGTCGCGCCGTGTGGCGCGCTCACGCGGCCGCGCCGCATAGCCATTGAGCACGCGATCAGGGCACGCCTCCTCGCAGCGCGATCCACGCGGTGTGACGGTCACCGTGACGACCATGTGGAGCCACGGCAAAACCGCACGGTGTGCGCCTTGCGGATGATGTTGTGGCTGTCATAGAACTGTCACATGCAAGAAATCGAGCTTAAATTCCTCCTCACCAAGAGTGAGTTGCGCCACGTGTCCTCCAAGATGCGCAAACTGCGTGATCGGGGCGCGCGCAATAAACCGGACCTCCTGCGCACTATCTATTTTGACACTGACGCGCACGATCTTGCCACCCAGGGCACGGCGCTGCGTTTGCGCCAAAAGGGACACTCTTGGGAGCAAACCGTTAAGGTCAAACGGGCCGGCGGTGCGGTTTTTGTGTCCGATGAATTTACGACGCCGGTGCCCAGCGGCGAGATCAGGCTTGAGGAAATCCCTGAACCTTCCGTGCGCGAAGCGTTGATGAGGCTTTGCGCCACCGCCCCCCTCGCGCCCATTGCTGAAACAATCATCGAGCGGCGCGCCCAAATTGTGCGCGAAACGGACGGATCAGCGGTAGAAATTGCCCTTGATGACGGTGAAATCCACGCCGGCAACCGCACGGCGGAGCTGCGCGAGGTGGAGTTTGAGCTTATGTCGGGATCGCGCCGGGCCCTTTATGCCTGCGCGCGGCGCCTTGTGGGCCATTGCGGCCTCAGTATTTCGCAGCTGACCAAGGCAGAACGGGGTTACCGGCTGGCCAGCGGCCTTGAGATAGACGACACCATCACCCCGCGCCACGCGTTTGCCATCCCAGTGCGAGCGCAAGACACGACCGAAGAGGCAGCCCACGCGATCTTGCGAGAGTGTTTTTTGCAGATCCTCGTCAATGGGCGCGTCGTCTGCCACTCAGACGATCCGGAGGGGCCGCATCAGCTCAGGATTGGGCTGCGCCGTCTGCGCACGGCGTTGTCAGCGTTTAGCGAGCCCCTCGCCTCACCCCAGCTGGACCACCTCAAAGATGAGGCCCGTTGGCTTGGCCAGGTGGTGGGTGAGCTGCGCGACCTTGATGTGACCATCAACGACATCCTGGAACCCGAGCAAGCGGCTTTTCCGGATGAGCCTGGCTTTGCCACATTGGCAACAAGCCTGCGCAATAGCGGCGATGTGGCCCGCCGGACCGTCCGCGCTACGCTGATGGGCGAGCGGGCCCAAGCGTTTGTGTTCGATCTTGCCGAGTTTACCGAAACGCGCGGCTGGTTATCCCCCAATGATCTGGCTCAAACCGCCCGGCTTGCTGAGCCGCTTGCACCGTTTGCCAAGCGGGCCCTCGACGGCCGCCTGACCCATGTGCGCAAACGCTCCAAGGGCATTGCCAAACTCTCCATTGAAGCGCGGCACATTTTGCGCAAGGAGCTGAAGAAGATGCGCTACACAGCGGAATTCTTTGCCCCCGTCTTTGACAAGAAGCGGACCGGCCGCTTCATCAAAAAGGTGAAAGCCTTCCAGGAGCTATTTGGCGACCTCAACGACCTTTCCGTGGCCCAAGAGATCTTAATGGGAGCCAGCGCCCCATGCCGGACCGACCCTGCCGCACAGCGCGCGACCGGCCTGATCATCGGGCGGCGGCTCGCCCGCTCTGAAGACGCCTGGGAGGGCGCTCAAACGGCGCTCACCACATTTCGGCGCAGCGAAACCTTCTGGGGCTAGATGGAGACGCGTTGAAGGTTGTTCACTCTGAGGTCCAGCAAAACTCAGAGGTGTCGCCAAAGAACCCTTCACATGTTCCTTTGGTGGGACACCAAAAAGCGACGTTCCTCCGGAGCCGACGCGTTCAGAATCCCGCGGTGGGTCTGATGGGTCAACCCCGAAGAGCGAAGCGTGGGTTGATGCATCAGGCCCACCGCGGGAGAATTGACCACAGGCGGGAGCAGTGAGGCACGGCCCCCTACGGCGGTTCCGCCATGAACAATGTTGATGGAAATGACAGCTAGAGCGTGTCACGCTTCCATTGAAGCGGGCCGCGCTCAGGCTTCACCTGTCGATCGCGGGTGCACGGGACGCGGTATGTTTCCGTCCGGCTGTGACCGGCTCTAGACAGCAACGGACGCCTGCCAAATCGCCAGGCATACTGAGACTGTCCCGCCCTCCCGGGTGCGCGGAGGATGGGTCATCGGGTGCGTGATTTCGCGTGCTGATCGATGGCCACCGCGAGCACCAAAATGAGCCCGATGAGGATCTGCTGCACGAAAGACGATACCCCCAACAGCACCAAGCCATTGCGCAAGACACCAATGAGCACGACACCCACCACCGTGCCGAAGATCGACCCCACTCCGCCAAAAAGGGAGGTGCCGCCAATCACCACAGCAGCAATGACATCAAGCTCAAGGTTGATCCCGGCAACGGCTTCGGCCGAGTTCAGCCGGGCCGAAAGCAAAAACGAGGCGATACCGCAGAAGAACCCCACGATGATATAAACTGAAAGAGTTGTTCGCCTGACGTCGATGCCGTTGAGCTCGGCAGCCCTCACATTGCCACCCACGGCATAGACGTGACGGCCAAACTGGCTCTGGCTGAGGACGGCTTGGGCAAGGACAACCGCCGTTAAGAACACGATGACGGGCACAGGAATGCCCCACACCCGTCCTTGCCCCCACCACACATAGCCCATGTCAAAGCCCGAGATGGGCCCGCCGCCCGATAGCAAGAGCGCCGCACCACGGAACGCTGTTAGCCCCCCTAAGGTCACCACAAAAGGCGGCACCCTAAGGCGGGTGATGGCAAGGCCTTGGAGGGCCCCGGCCGCCATCCCCACTGCCACGGCAGCCAAGATCGCAAAGACCACAGGGTTGCCGGCATCAGTGGCCGCTCCGACCGCGAAACGATCATCAAGCCCGCCTTTGGCGACATATGCCGCCGTCAAGCCGCACAACGCCACCAACGATCCAACCGAAAGGTCAATCCCGGCCGTGAGGATGACGAAGGTCATTCCGACGGCGACAAGGCCCGAGATGGACACCTGTCGCAGGATGTTCATCAAGTTGAGGGGGTGAAGAAAACGCGGCTCGAGCAGAGCAAAAAGCAGCACCAGGACAAGCAGGAAAAGGGGTGCTGCGTAACGGGCCAAAAGCCCAACAGCATCAAGGGGTGGGCGTGTGTCGGGCGGGTGCATCAACAAGATGCCCTTGATGCGGCATCGGGCCGGTGAACCGGCCCATGCCCTGTCGTGGCTGGAGTGCCATTCACGGCAATGTCTGCCGCTAGTTCACCTCACCAAGTCGCTCAGCTTTATCGAGATTGTCTTTGGTGACCACAAAAGGCGACAGCAGGAGCACTGGCTCGGGGGTCTTACCGTCACGCAGGTGACCGACGAGGGCTTCCATGGCAGCACGGCTTTGCCCACCAGGCGACTGCTCCACGGTGGCCGTCATCCCACCATCGCGCACGGCCGCTAGCGCTTCTGGCAGCGCGTCAAAGCCGACAATGGCAATGTCGAGCCCTTGCTCGCTCACCACCTGCATGGCGCCAAGGGCCATGTCATCGTTGGCGGCCACAATCACGTCGGGCGGGGAATCGAGGCCTGCCAGGATGGCTTCTGTGACTGAAGCCCCCTGCTCACGGGCAAAGTTTGCAGTCTGCTCGGCCACGAACGTGTATTTGTCCGAATGCGGATCGAGGGCTTGGTGGAGACCTTTGTTGCGGTCAATGGCAGGGCTTGCCCCAGGTTGGCCCTGGAGGTTCACAATCTGCGCCCCATCAGGAAACATCTTCATGACGAATTCGCCCTGAGCCACACCGCCCAACACGTTGTCGGCGCCCACATGGGCAAGAATGCCGTCCACCCCTTCCACCGTTCGGTCAATGGTCACCACAGGGATGCCAGCCTCCACAACCTGGCGCACGGCCGGCGCCATAGCAACGCTATCGAGCGGGCTGATGATGAGCCCGTCCATCCCCGAAATGATGACGGCTTCAAGATCGGCAGTTTGTTTGGGGGTGCTGTTTTGCCCGTCGCTATTGGTGACGCTGATACCACCCAGCGCGTCTGCCCCAGCGTTGAGCTCGTTTTGCATGTGGACGAAGAACGGGAACCCGAGGCTCGGCACAGACGTTGCGATTTTGAGGTCGGCGGCCGAGGCTGGCGTTGCAACGGCAAGTGCCCCTGCAACGAGTGACGCCACCGCGCTGAGGAATAATGTGCGCATGTTTCGCTCCCTGAATAGGCGGATGTTTGTCCTCCGCTCGATGCGCAAAGCTTCTGCGGTCTGGTTGTGAAGGTCAAGTCAACCTGAGTTCTTGGAACCGCCGCCTCACCTCCACGTCTTATGTTTGCGGCGCAGCGAAGGGGCAGGACATGATCCGCGCAGCGCGACGAAGCGTGCTCTCGGCTCATGCGGGTGCCCGTGCTACTCAAAGGTCGGTCCGGGGGAAATTCGCCGCGGCTGCGAACCCAGGCGGAACTTCTTTTGCGCCTGCTCGGTTTAAAAAGTCAGACATTGGACGATTGGGCCGGACGGTTGTGTTGTGTGCCGGCCAGCACGCACGCGGTGGGACGTTACCCTACGTCTCAAAACATGCCGGTGCGGGCCGAATCGTTGCGTCAATGGCTTGTATTCAATCGGCTTCGCAATCAAGCGTAGTCCCTGTTCAACCAGATGCTGTGAACAATCTTAAGTTGAATATCCGTCTTCTTGCGACACAAGGCCAAACGAGGTCGGACGCCCACGTGCCCGACCTGCGCGCGGGACCATGACCATGTCTTTTAACGTTGCCATTTTGGAGCCACTGGCGCCAGATACCGCCGTCGAACGGTCAATCCTTGAACCCCTGGGTGGCCGCGTCGTGACGGTCGGCGCAACGTCAAGCGCCATCGCGGCGGTGGCGGCCATCAATCCGCAAGCCCTTTTCGTCCGCCGCCAACGGGTGGGGGCACCGTTGTTGGAGGCCGCCGGGGCACTCAAGGTGGTGGCCTGTTATGGCGAGGATATCAGCAACATCGACCTTGCAAGTGCAACGCGCAACAAGGTGGCGGTGGTCTCGGTGCCGGAGTATGGCGCCGAGCACGAAAAAAGCGACCACGTGCTCGCACTCTACCTGGCACTCCAGCGCCGGATTGTCCCCCGCGATCGCCACACCCGTGCAGGACGCCGTTCAGAGCGCTACGCCGACCCGATCCCTGGTCGGTTAGGGGCTGTGCTGGGTCTGGTCGGCTGTGGTCCTGCTGGGCTTGAAGCGGCGAGAAAGTTTGCCGCTCTGGGTTTTGCGCGGACCATTTGCGCCGATCCCACCATCGACGATGAAACGTTAGCCCACCACAGCATCGCGCGCACCGACATCACCACCCTTTGCCAAACCGCTGATGTGGTGATGCTGGATCTGCCGATTGACAAGAAACCGCTCCATGTCATCGACGCGGCCTATCTGGCGCTTATGAAATCCACCACAATCCTCATCAACGTGTGTCGGGGGGACTGTGTGGATGAGCCAGCCCTTGCCGACGCCCTCAACAGATACGCCCTCTTCGGCGCAGGGCTCGATGTGTTCAGCAGCGAGCCCCCCAGCCGAGACAACCCCCTCCTCACCGCCCCCAACACCATTTTGAGCGACAACACCTCAAGGTATTCCCAGCGCACCATCGAAATTTTGCGCACCCATGCCGCAGAGGATGTGGCCAAAGTGATCAGCGGACGAACGCCCAACCATTGGGCCAATCCATGGACGTGAGCGGCGAAGGGACCCCTATCGCCGGTTGCCCGCTGGTGAGGCGTCCCAACCGATGAAATGCGCCCTTGTGGTGGGAGGCACCCGCGGGATTGGCGCCGGCATCACTCAAACCCTTCAAAACAAAGGTTGGTCGGTTCTTGCCACCGGGGTCTCAGAGGCCGAAGTGGCGGCGTTTGACGGCGGTTCCGATGCCGATGGCCCCGCAGTTGAGACAGCTGTCCTTGATGTGACCGACGCTGACGGCGTTGCGGGTCTTTTCCACAAGCTCGACCGGCTTGATGGGCTCGTGAACTGTGCCGGGATCCTCGCCCGGGACGATGAGTATGACATGGCCGTTTTTGAGCGTGTCATCAGCGTCAACCTCACCGGCACCATGCGTCTTGCTCTGGCAGCCCACCCACTGTTGAAGGCAAGCGGCGGCGCGATCGTCAACACAGCGTCCATGCTGAGCTTCTTCGGTGGGCCCTTGGTGCCGGCCTACTCGGCCTCCAAAGGCGGCGTTGCCCAACTCACCAAAGCGTTGGCAGGCCGGTGGGCCGCCGATGGGGTGCGGGTGAATGCCATCGCCCCCGGCTGGATTGAGACCGAGATGACAGCGCCCCTGCGCACTGACGCGGCGCGCAACGCACAGCTCATGGGCCGCACCCCCCTCGGCCGCTGGGGTCAGCCCCACGAAGTGGGACAGATGGTCGCCTTCTTGCTGTCTGACGAAGCAAGTTTCATAACTGGAACAGTTCTGCCTGTGGATGGCGGCTACGCAGCCATGTGACAACGCAGAGCCAATCAGACTGGGGGAGACCATGCCGCTTGATGCCGCCGACAAAAGCCCACTCACGCCCTATCAACTCCCGTTCCCCAAGGATGCACAGCAGGAGATCGTCATCCCCAACGCTGCGGCCGATGACGAGCGCCTGTGGGTGCCTCAAGCCGATCGGGTGTCTTTCAGACCGCTGTGCCTGAACCGCTCACAAGGCTACTGGATGAACTTGCTACGGGTGCGCAAAGCGGGCGTGTTGTCTCGCCACCGCCACCCCCAGCCCGTCCATGGTTTTGTCCTCAAAGGCCGCTGGCATTACTTGGAGCACGACTGGGTGGCTGAAGAGGGCGGATATGTCTTCGAGCCTCCAGGGGAAACCCACACCCTTGTGGTGCCCGATGATGTGGACGAGATGATCACCTACTTCCAGGTGAACGGCGTGATGCTCTACGTCGACCCCATGGGAAAGACGCTCGGCTACGAAGACGTCTTCACCAAGATCGAGATGTGCCGCAACCACTATGAAGATGTGGGTCTGGGCGGCGATTTCGTGGACCAGTTTATCCGCTGATCGGGGTTACTCCACGGGAATATCAAAGTGGAGAACGGCTTGTTTCCGGCCACACTTTTCATAAAGCGCCACGGCAGGTCGGTCGCCGTCATCGGCCTGCACGTAAATCACCCAAGCCCCCGCTGCCCTGGCGATGGGCTTGAGCGCTCCGATTAAGCGCGTTGCAATACCTTCTCGTCGGTGATGCGCGGCAACGGCGAGGTCATAGATATAGACCTCGCTCCTCATCTGCTCAGGTTTTTTGAGGATGTAGGCGGTTAGCCCTCCCACCAATGCCGCACCCTCAGTTTCCGCCGCCAGGGCAATGAAGTCTTCCCTTGCCAAGAGGCCAGCAAGATAATCGTTCTCCGGCGGAGCTTGCAGATAGGTGCCCTCATCTTCGAAGGCATCTGCAAAGACCTGCATGAGGCTGCGCAGTTTTGCTTCATCACCAGCGATAAGGCGGGAAATATTGTGTGGGGACGGTATCACGACGGTATCAAAGCCCTTAGTCTATCAGATTGAAACAAATACTTGGATGATAAAGGCGTTGGCGAGATCCACAAAGAATGCCGACACCAAAGGTAAGATGATAAAGGCGAGCGGGGCCGGTCCGTAACTCTTGGTGACAGCCGTCATATTGGCGACGGCTGTGGGTGTGGCACCCAGCGCAAAGCCGCCAAAACCTGCCGCCAGCACCGCCGCCCGGTAGTTCTGCCCCATCACCTTGAACAGAATGAAAATACAAAATGCTGCCGTCAGCGCCGCCTGGAGACCGACAATGGCAAAAAGCGGTCCGGCCAGCGCAAATATTGTCCAAAAGCTTCATGCTCATCAGTGACATGGACAGAAAAACGCTCAAGGAAAACTCCGACACAAGCGCAAGGATCGGCGTCCCCGTCACCACTTTCAGCTTTGGCAGAAGGATGGGCTGGAGGTTCGCAAACGCTATCCCCATGATAAGACAGGGCACAAAAAGCGGGAGCTTCAGACCAGCCTCCCCAATCACCGTATTGGCGCCATAACCTAGAATAATCGCCACGTTGACGGTGAGGAGGACCTGCATAAGGCCCACATAATCAAGGTGGGCGGCTTTTGCTTTGGCGCCGCTGAGACCCACAACGGGCGCCGCCTCGTCAAGGTCCGGCGTCAACTGATGACGAGAGACCAAGTACTTCGCAATGGGGCCGCCGATCAGCGCGGCGAAAATCAGCCCCAAGGTTGCAGCTGCAATGCCGATTTCGGCGGCGCCTTCAACACCGCGCGCGGCAATCTCGGGCCCCCAGGCAATGGCTGTCCCATGCCCACCAATGAGAGCGGCCGAGCCCAGCAGAACCGATGCGGCGGTCGGAATACCAAAAAGGCTCACCCCAAACAGCGCCACACAGTTTTGGAGCACCATGAACACCACCGTCAGGCCCAAGAGGAGCGCCAGCGGCCGGCCACCTTTCACTAGATCTGAGATTTTCGCATTGAGCCCGATTGTGGTGAAAAACATCACCAACAGCGTGTCGCGGCTGCCAAGCTCAAAGTCCACTTCGCGGCCGCTCGCGAGGTAAAACAGAAAAATGAGAACCGCCACCGCAAGCCCGCCCGCCACGGGCTCAGGAATGTTGTAGTTGCGCAAGAAGGCGCTGACCCTGGTGAGCCAAGCCCCCACAAAATAAACAACCATGCCGAGGGTGAAGGCGATGAAATCTGGAATGATGATGGGCTCGTTCATCCGCCGCCTCTCCTGTTAGGGGGACCGCCTAGGCTTAAGGGTTTGGCCGATCCTCTTGCGGTGCGGCAGCGTCCCCGTTCCCCTCCCCCGGACCAGGGCTCATCAGAAGATCCAAGATGATGGGATAGGTGAGCGCTGGATCGGCGCCCGGCTCCATCGGATCAATGAGTTCGTGGCCAAGCTGATGAGACGCTGGAAACTCATAGGAGTAAATGGCACGCGGCCACTGAGCCCAAGTGGCCACCACCTCATCGGTGACAGCATTGTTGACGGCTTCATCGGCCGCATTGGTCACGACCACAATCTCCGGCGCCGCCGGCGCAGTCGTTTGCGCGAAGAGCTCAACGGCGCGTCCAAGCCGCATGATCTCACCGATCCCCCGCGTTGCCATGCGCTGATAGGCGTGGGGCATCCCGACAAACCCCTCTTTCAAAACCGGATCCTTCCACACCGACAAATTGGGAAGGGACACCAACGCACGGGTGACGTAGACATTGAACCAAGCCGGCACGGCGTGAAGACCGAAAAAGGGCGCCACAAGCATTGCCCGCGTCACCTCTGGACGAGTTTGGGCGGTCCAGGCTGCCACAGTACCGCCGGCGGAAATTCCCAGGACATAAACCTCCTCGCCCAAGCCCGCTGCGATATCGACGCTCGAATCGCCAAATGCGGCGAGCTCCTCCGCGGTGATATCCTTCAACGCATCTGTCGCTCTGTCGGCAAAGCCGTTCTGGGGCATGCGCACCACCAGAACATTGTAGCCCGCGTCAAACAGGAGCGGCGCAAAGTCCACAAACGCCCGCGGGCAGCTCGACACGCCGTGAATCAGAACGACAGCCACAGGGGTCTTCTTGCCGTGGCCCAAGATGTAAGGATCGCATAACGGGTTCAGCGGGGTGGGCTCGCGCGTCTTCTCGATGGCAAAGCGGCCAAGCGCCTCCTCATAGGTTTGAGCCGGCCGGGGTTGGGAGACAATGGACGCGGTGTAAATCGGCAGCAAAAATGCCGCGCCCATCGCCACAGCAACCACAGTAAACCAAAGGACCATGGCCTCGCGCAGACCGGTCAAAAAGGTGGTCAGCCAAACAAGGAGAGCGAACCCTCCAGCAAACGCTGCAAAGACAACAACGACCCGCAGCACGATGGGCAGCGGGGCAAGGAAATCGAGTATGGAGTCCACTTGCGTCTGCGCCCTTCACCACAACGCCACCACCACCAAACCTGGCAGATCCGGCAAAAGGCTTCAACGCGCGCCTCTCACCGCGCAGCACCCAACCGGCACCACTTAAAGTGCATCTGCCCACGCGCACCAACAAAACCCTCACCCGACACACCAACTGAGACCGGATGACAATGCCCAAACGCCGATCCCGCCTCCGCCGCATTTTGGGCTTCGCTCTCCTCGCCATCGGGGTGATCGTTGTGGTGGTTATTCTCAACGCTCTGGCCGGGGTGTTGGGGCTCAAGTCGGAGCGGTTGCGGCCGGAAGCCGTGTCGAGCCTCCTGCGCCCCTACGACCGCGTCATCAAGCCTGAAGGGGATGGCCCGTTTCCCACCGCGCTTCTGTTTTCAGGGTGTGATGGACCGATGGACAATATGGACACCTGGGCAGCGCCGTTGGTGGAAAAAGGCTGGGCGGTCGTTGTGGTCGACAGCCACACCCCCCGTGGGTTCGATGATCCTGTGCTGTGGCGCCTTGTGTGTTTTGCCCAGCTCATGCCGGGTGGCGAGCGGGCTGGCGACGTCCTCGTCTCAGTGGCCGATGCGGCGCAGATGCCATTCGTGGATCCGGATCGTCTGGCCGTCATCGGCATGTCCCACGGGGGCTGGTCGATTATGGACCTGATGGCCTTTGATCTGCCGCAGGACCTTCCGTTCAACCTGCGCGCCATGCCGCAGATGCCCGCACGCGGGCTGGGCGCCATCCGCGCAGTGATCCTCGTCTACCCCTGGTGCGGGATTGCCAACAGAGCTCGCCACGAACCCTGGACGCAAGACGCCCCCATCCACTTCATCCTGGCGACAGACGACACCATCGCCCCCGCCGATGATTGTCTTGAGGTGGTGGGAGAGTTGCGCGAGGCCGGCCGCGCCGTCACCACCCAGATCTTTGACGGGGTGACCCATGCCTTCGACCAGAAAAAGCATGGGTCTCTTTCAGCGCTCGTTTTTGATGAGATTGCCACACAAACGGCCATCAACGGGGCCATCTCAGTGATGGAGCCGGCATTCACCATGCCTTGACAACACCGCGCCGCCGGGCCGCACAGTGAACGCCAGCGCCTGTCTCCTCCCCTTGAGCCAACCCGCCGGCGCCAAAGCTCGACGACGGAACGCCCCATGGCCAACACGGCACCGCTGCACGGCATCACAGTCCTAGATCTCACCAACGTTTTGGCGGGGCCGTTTTGCTGCCATCAGCTCGTTCACCTGGGCGCAGAGGTGATCAAGGTCGAAGCACCCGTCCGCGGGGATCTGGCGCGCAATTTGGGCGCCGACCCAGAGCTGAACCGCGCGGGCATGGGTGTCTCTTTCTTGGCGCAGAACGCCGGCAAAAAGTCCATCACGCTCAATCTCAAGCACCCCGAAGGCAAACTGCTCCTCAAATACCTGGTGGCAGATGCCGATGTGCTTGTGGAAAACTTCCGCCCCGGGGTCATGGAACGGCTTGGCCTTTCCTACGAGGTGTTGAAGGCGGAAAATCCCGCGCTCATTTACTGCGCGATCTCTGGATTTGGGCAGGATGGGCCATGGCGGGACCGGCCGGCTTACGACCAGATCATCCAGGGGATGAGCGGCGTCATGTCCATCACGGGCGACGCGCAAAGTGCCCCCACTCGCGTCGGCTACCCCATTGCCGACACCATTGGCGGGCTCACAGCCGCCTTTGCCATCGCAGCCGCCCTCAACGCCGAAAAGCGCGGCACATTCATTGATGTATCCATGATGGAGGCCGTGCTTGCCACCATGGGATGGGTTGTCTCAAACCACCTCACCGCAGGCGTTGCGCCCGAACCCCAGGGCAACGAGAACCCCACCTCGGCCCCCTCAGGCACCTTCACCGCCAAAGACGGCCTCATCAATATTGCCGCCAATAAGGATGAGCAGTGGCTCGCCCTGGTCGACTTTTTGAACCGGCCGGACCTTGCTGAGCGCCCAGCCTACATCAACCGCGAGGCACGAAAGGCCAACCGCTTTGCCCTCCGGGATGAACTGAACGCCCTCCTCAGCCACCACCCCGCCGCTGACCTTGTGGACGCACTCACCGCCCGCGGCGTTCCGGCAGGACCGGTCCTTTCCGTGGACGATGCGCTCACCGCGCCACAAATCGCAGATCGCGGGCTGGTGGCACACTTCCCGGGCGCTGCTGGGCCGGGGCGTGATGCTGCGGTTGTCCGGCCCGCCATCAAGCTCGACGGTGAGGCACCGCAGGTCACGAGCCCGCCCCCAACGCTAGGCGCCCATAACGACGAGATTTACGATGAGCTCGGGATCAGCAAACAGCAGCTGGAAAAGCTCAAAAACTCAGGTGTCATATGAGCCATGAGCCGCCCACCAGCGACGTTTCGGACTGGTGGCAGACCGCCATCATCGACATGGCGCCGGGTAAGATCAGCCTGCGCGGACACCCGATCGAATCGCTCATCGGCAGCATCAGCTTTCCCCAGATGATCTGGCTCATGACGCGGGGGGATCTGCCCGCTGAAGGCCAAGCAAAGCTTCTTGAGGCGGCGTTGGTGGCAGCGGTGGACCACGGGCCGCAAGCCCCCTCCATTGCAGCAGCGCGCATGGCCGTCACCTGCGGGCTCGGCCTCAACAATGCCATGGCAAGCGCGGTCAACATGCTGGGCGATGTCCATGGCGGGGCTGGTGAAGCCTGCGCTACCCTCTTGTACGCCATCGGTGACGCTGGTGGCCCCGACGCCACCGTCGACACACTGGCCACATGGCGCGCAAGCCACGGCCGCTTTGTCCCCGGCTTCGGCCATAGGTTTCACAAGCCCACCGACCCAAGGGCCCCGCGCCTTTTGGCCCTGGTGGATGAGGCTGCCGCAAGCGGCACTGTCAGCGGACGGTTTGCGGCCATCGGCCGACATATCGAGGCAACGCTGCGGGCAGAGCGCGGCAAGCCCGTTCCGATGAACATCGATGGCGCCACCGCCGTCATCTACGCAGAACTCGGGTTTCCGGCAGCCCTCGCTCGTGGGCTCTTTTGCCTCTCAAGGTCGGTCGGCATACTCGCACACGCCTACGAGCAGTCCACCCGAGAAGAGCGCAACAAAGGCCCCACCCCACCCCATTACCGTTGGACGTACACGGGCGAGTAGACCCTCTCTCACAGTCGCCAGCGCGGCGGCCGACCACGCACCCGCTCAGACATCAACGGCCGGCACCAGAGCTAACGGGTGCGCTTGCGCATCAGTCCCTCTTGCACCGTGGAGGCCACAAGCTGCCGGTCGCGCGTGTAGATGAGCCCGCGCGAAAACCCCCGAGAGCCCGACGACGACGGGCTGTCTTGCGCATAAAGCAACCACTCGTCCGCGCGGAACGGCTGATGGAACCACATGGCATGGTCAAGGCTTGCCACTTGGATCTCACGGTTGAAAACCGAAAGCCCGTGGGGGAAGAGGGCTGTATCAAAAAGCGTCATATCCGACAGGTAGCCAAGCACGGCCTGGTGGCAGTCGGTTCCATCGGGCAGACGGTCAACCGCGCGCACCCACACATATTGGATCGGGGTCAGCGGTTCATTGGTGGTGTAGTGCTTTAACTCCACAGGGCGCAGCTCAATGGGCCGCTCCCGCTGAAAATACGTCACCATCGAGGGCGTGCCCTGGGAGAGCACAAGGTCGCGCAACACGTTTTCGTCGGGAAGGTCCTCCGGGTCGGGCACGTCAGGCGCATCGACAGCGTGGGTGAGGCCGGCCTCTTCGATGTGGAACGAGACGCTCATGGAAAAAATGGCTTCGCCATGCTGGATCGCCACCACGCGGCGGGTCGTGAAGGAGCGCCCGTCCCTAATCCTATCCACCTCATAGATGATGGGGACCTTAGGGTCGCCGGGGCGCATAAAGTAGCCGTGGAGAGAGTGGGCGCTTCTATCCTCCACCGTGCGGGTGGCCGCCACCAGGGCCTGCCCGATCACCTGTCCGCCGAACACCCTTTGCCAGCCCACCTGGGGGCTTCGACCTCTGAAGAGATTGCGCTCCAGGGGCTCAAGGTCGAGCGTCTGTAAAAGTTCTTGAACGGCAGCGCGCATCAGGCTTCTTTCTGGCCCCACAAAAGAGCTGCGACGCTGTCACGAGTTGCCCCCCGCCTTCAATGGTCCGAACAAGAAAGTGACGGTTGGAACGGCAAGACCAATGAGCACATCCATCATTATCGCAGGCGGGGGCATTGTGGGGCGCACCCTCGCTGTCGCGCTCAAAACGCAATCCCACCTTGATGTGACCTTGCTGTCAGGGCCGCCAAGGCCGGCGGATGAGCGGGCAAGCACCATCGCGGCCGCTGCCCGAAAGCTTTATGTGCGCGTTGGGGTCTGGCCCCACCTTGCCGAAGCGGCCCAGCCGGTCGAGACGATGACCATCACCGACTCGGCGCCCGACGACACCATCCGTCCCGAGATCCTCACCTTCGAAGGGGAAGCCGGCGCCAACGCCTTTGCCCACGTGGTGGCCAACGCAGCGCTCGATGCAGCCCTCAAGGCCCGCTGCGAGGCGCTGGGCATTCGCGACATCACCGAGCGCGTGACCCTCTTCACCGAGGATCGGGATAGCGTGACCGCTACCCTTTCGGACGGGAGCACAGCGCAAGGGGCCATCCTTGTGGCGGCCGACGGGCGCAGCTCACGGCTCAGGGAGATTGCGGGCATTGCAACGGTCAGCCATTCCCACCACCAGTATGGGATTGTGGGAACGCTGACCCACGCGCGGCCCCACTATGGCCGGGCAACGCAGCACTTTTTGCCCAACGGGCCCCTCGCCCTCTTGCCGCTGCCTGGCGAGGCCTCCTCCATGGTGTGGACCGAGCGCCCCTCCTTCGCCCAGTCACTGGTGGCGATGGACCCTGCCATGGCCTCCCTCGAGATCGAGCGCGTGTTCGGCCTCTCCTTAGGGCGCCTTTGCGTGGAGCCGCCGCTCCAGGCCCACCCGCTCACCACCATGCTTGCGCGGCAAATGGCATCAGGCCGTCTCGCGCTGGTGGGCGATGCCGCCCACGTCATTCACCCGCTGGCCGGCCAAGGCCTCAATCTGGGGCTGCGCGATGTGGCCGCTCTTGCGCAGGTTTTGATCGATGCTCACCGCAACGGCGAAGACGTGAGCCTTGCCCTGCCCCGCTACAGCAAATGGCGCAGGGCTGATGTCACACAAATGGCCCTAGTCACCGACAGTCTGAACGCCATCTTCTCCCGGCGGTCCGACCTCTTGCGCGCTGTCCGCTCCATTGGGCTCAGCTTTGTCGAGCGGCGGGACGATTTGAAGACGCTCTTCATCGGCGAAGCGGCGGGCCAAACCGGCGAGGTGCCCCGTCTGATGCGCGGCGAGGCGATCTGAGACGCCGTTCCGAACCGATCGCGCTCAAGGAGCAGCCTGTGTCAGGCATCTTCACCTTCTTCATCATCGTTGCGGTGGCGGCCGTGGCTGTAGTCCTCATAATGGGGCTGTGGAACATGGCCAAAGGGGGCTCGCCAAGTCGCAGCCAATCCCTCATGCGCATGCGCGTAATGCTTCAATTCGTGGCGATCGTCGTCGTCATGACCGCCCTTTACTTCTCCACCAACTGAGAGCTGCCCGCGTCCGCTATGGTCACACTCAACAAAATCTACACCCGCTCTGGCGACAATGGCACCACCGCGCTCGGCAACGGGGAGCGCCGCTCCAAGTTCGATTTGCGGGTCGCAGCCTATGGCAGCATCGATGAGACCAACGCCGTCATCGGCTGCGCGCGCGCTTCAGGCCATCACGGCCGGCTCGATCCCATGCTGGCCCGCATCCAAAACGACCTTTTCGACCTTGGTGCCGATCTTGCCACCCCCGACAGCCCAGACCTCAGCTACGAGCCCTTGCGCATCGTGCCCGCCCAGGTGGACCGGCTCGAACGCGAGATCGATGAGTTGAACGCGGATCTTGAACCGCTGAAATCGTTTGTGCTGCCGGGTGGCTCGGCCGTATCGGCGCAGCTCCACCTGGCCCGCACGGTCTCGCGCCGCGCTGAAAGGCTGATGGTTGAGCTTGCCACCAAAGAGCCTGTGGGCGATGCCGCGCTGCGTTACGCGAACCGTTTATCTGATTTCTTGTTCGTGGCATCGCGCATTGCCAATAACAGCGGCAAGAATGATGTCCTATGGGTGCCAGGCCAAAGCAGGAGCGCGTGAGGGTAACAGACGGCGCCCCCATAACCCGATGCAAACGCGACCGTCTGTTTGACACCACAGCGTGTTTGACAGCCCCTCAACCCATCGATAGCGTCGCGCAAGATTTCTCCACCCTCATATAAAGTTCAGTCGCCATGAAGATCCTCGTCCCCGTGAAGCGCGTGGTCGATTACAACGTTAAAATCCGCGTGAAACCTGACGGAAGCGGGGTTGATCTCGCGAACGTGAAAATGAGCATGAACCCCTTCGACGAAATCGCCGTCGAAGAGGCGCTCCGGTTGCGCGAAGCGGGCACGGCAAGCGAGGTGATCGCGGTCTCCATCGGGCCGAAAAAGGCCACTGAAACCTTGCGCACTGCCCTTGCAATGGGCGCTGATCGGGCGATCCTCGTGGAGACCGATGACGCCCCCGAACCGCTCGATGTGGCCAAGATCCTCAAAGGCGTTGCGGCTGAAGAGGGACCAGAGCTGATTATTTTGGGTAAACAAGCCATCGATGATGACTGCAACCAGACCGGCCAAATGTTAGCAGCTCTTCTTGGTTGGGGTCAGGGCACATTTGCCTACAAGTTGGACGTGCAAGATGGAAAGATCGCCGTCACCCGGGAAGTGGACGGTGGACTTCAGACGGTGTTGCTCAACCTGCCTGCCATCATCACCACGGACCTGCGCCTCAACGAGCCGCGCTATGCATCGCTTCCCAACATCATGAAGGCGAAGAAAAAACCCCTTGCCGAGAAGACGCCGCAAGATTTTGGGGTCACCCCGAAGGCCCGGCTTGAAGTCTTAAAGACCGAAGCACCCGGAACCCGCGAAGCCGGGGTCAAAGTGTCGAGCGTGAGCGAGCTTGTAGACAAGCTGAAGAACGAAGCTGGCGTCCTTTAAGGGGGCGCCACGCACCCGCCTTAGCGGACCAGAGCGCCCGCCTCGGCGGACCAGAAAGGACAATTGCTTTCGCGAACTGCGCACCCGGCCTGTTCGCCAACAGGAGACCTGAGCGTGACGACGCTTCTCATCGCCGATCATCAAGACGGCACCATCAGTGATGCCACCGCCAAAGCGCTGACCGCTGCAAAAGCCCTCGCTGGCCCCGTCCATATTCTGGTTGCCGGCAATGCCATTGATGGGGCAGCTCAAGATGCCGCCACATTTGCTGGCGTCGATGCGGTCCTCACCGCCCAATCGGCAACGCTCGACTATGGGCTCGCCGAACCGCTCGCCGCGGCCATCGTGGCGCTTTCGGGCGAGTATTCAGCGCTCGTTGCCGCGGCCACAACGTTCGGTAAAAACGTAATGCCCCGCGTCGCCGCCCTTCTGGACGTCATGCAAATCTCTGACGTGATGGCCGTTGAAGGGCCCGACGTCTTCGTGCGCCCCATCTATGCCGGCAACGCCATCCAGACGGTTCGGGCCACCGATGGGACCAAAGTGATTACCGTGCGCACGGCAGCGTTCGCTGCCGCCGAACGGGGCGGATCTGCGCCCATCAAAGTCGCCAGCATTCCCGATGACCCGGGTCTATCGTCCTTCGTGGGCGAGGAAATGGCTGAGAGCGACAGGCCTGAACTTCAAAGCGCCAAACGGATCATTTCGGGCGGCCGTGCACTCGGCTCGGACGATAAGTTCCGCGAAGTCATCGAGCCGGTGGCAGACGCGCTGGGCGCCGCCATCGGCGCCTCACGCGCGGCAGTTGACGCTGGTTACGCCCCCAACGACTGGCAAGTGGGCCAGACCGGCAAGGTGGTCGCCCCAGACCTTTACATTGCTGCCGGTATCTCAGGCGCCATTCAGCACCTTGCTGGTATGAAGGATTCCAAAGTCATCGTTGCCATCAACAAAGACGAAGAGGCGCCCATTTTCCAGGTGGCCGACTACGGCATGGTGGGGGACCTTTTCACGGTGCTGCCTGAGCTGAAGGCCGAGTTGGAAAAACAGAGTTCTTAGGTTTGGTGTACCGCGCTGCCTCCAACGGCCCTGTTGACCGGCTTGACGTTCCAGGAAAGGCTGGTTTCATCGACGATAAGTATTCGTCCCGGACGGCAGGCTTCATGAGCGAAATTGACAGTGTCGGCGTCATCGGTGCAGGCCAGATGGGCAACGGAATTGCCCACGTGGCCGCTCTTGCCGGCTATGGTGTGGCGCTGCACGACGTGGCGCGCGAGCGAATTCAATCGGGTCTTGCCACCATCACCGGCAACATGGCCCGCCAAGTGGCCGCCGGGCGGATTAGCGATGCGGACCGCAAGGCGGCGGTGGAGCGGATTGGGGTTGCTGAAAACCTCGACGAGTTGTCCAATGCCGATCTTGTGATCGAGGCGGTCACAGAAAACGAGCAGGTGAAGCGCAAGATCTATGCGCAGGTGTGCCCGCTTCTCAAACCTGAGGCGGTGCTCGCCACCAACACCTCCTCCCTTTCCATCACGCGCCTTGCCGCCGCTACGGATCGGCCGGAGCGTTTTGTCGGCATCCACTTCATGAACCCCGTCCCCGTGATGGAGTTTGTGGAGCTTGTTCGCGGGATTGCGACGGCGGACGAGACGTTCAATGTCGCCACCCGCTTTGTGGAGCGGCTTGGCAAAGTCTCAGCGGTGGCAGAGGATTTTCCCGCGTTCATCGTGAACCGTATCCTGCTGCCGATGATCAACGAGGCCATCTATACGCTCTATGAAGGCGTGGGCACCGTTGAGGCCATCGACACTGCCATGCGGCTCGGCGCGAACCACAAAATGGGCCCCCTCCAGCTCGCAGATTTCATCGGCCTTGATACATGCCTATCCATCATGCAGGTGCTCCATGACGGGCTGGCCGACTCAAAGTACCGCCCCTGCCCACTCTTGGTGAAGTACGTAGAAGCGGGCTGGCTTGGCCGCAAAGCCGGCCGCGGGTTCTACGACTATCGCGGTGACGTACCCGTCCCAACCCGCTAGGCTGTGGATTCCATTTCACTTATCGCAGCCAGATGTGGATTGCGGCGAGCGTGACGAGGCCAATGAAGCTGTTTAGTAGCTGTTCCTAGCGGGTGGCGACGCGGGGAAAGTGTTTGAGTTTGTTGAACAACAGCTCAATTAGGTCGCGCTTTTTGAAGAGCGCCCAGGCGCAGCCACGGGGTTGCCGACGGTTCGGTCGTGGCGGGAAACTTCAGTTGCGCCTGGGTCCCCGATGGCGTCTTGGAAATGCTCCGCGTCGTACGTGCGGTCCGCAATAACGTACTTCGGCGATAAGCTGTCGATGAGCTCGGCGCGATGGCAGTGGCTCGCCACAAGGCGCTGCAGCAATCCGAGACCATCACAGACGTCGTGACGCTTGTTGCTCAGGCCACCCTGGAACGACCGATCGCGCGGGCTTCAGATCCCCCTCCTTCCGCAGCGCGCCAGCTGCGTGCTGGTGTCCCCTGGTGATAGTGGCATCGACGAAAAGCCATTCCAAACCGGGGTCATCATTCAGCGCATCAACGATTTGCGCAAAGATGTCTCCGGCCACCTATTCGTAGTCGCGTTGTTTGACTGTTCCCATGCGGCCGAAGCGATCTGGCGAACACCGCCACTTCGCGCCTGATCTTGCCATCCAAAAGATGGCATTCATGAGCCGGCGATTGTCGCTTCGCGCGCTGCGCTCGCCCCTGCATCCCCCTGGCATTAGCGGCTGAAGCCTCGCCCAATGGGCGTTCGTCAAGTCATCACCATGGCTCGCTCGGTTCAAGGCGATCGTGCAAAATCAGCCTTGAATCGCAACCCCTGTCTGACGTGAATCCCATCCAACTTTCAATCCTGACCCGGGCCCTAGCGCAAAAACCGTATCAACGAGCAGAGGTGCTTCTACGAGGTCATTGCCGATTATGCGCGCTGGAAAGAGATCATAGTCTCCGAAAAATATTACCAGAGTTTGCCAAAATACTAGCAGCCGCTACCCCGACGGCTGAAGCTGGGGCGGCTTGGCCAGGTGTGTTGCGTGGGGCGGCGCCCAGCCACGGCGCGGTGCCGGCTCACGAGCGCGAAAGGCAACCGAAGGTGCACTCAGTGCATATCAAATGCAGCGGAAATTGGGCGGGCATGGGTGCGTGAAGGTGGGTCTCCTGCGCTATGCTGTCCGTTCAACTGATGGATCCGTTAGCAGCTTGTATCCAATCAGTGTGCCATTTGAGAATGAACAGTCTTGTTTGTATACATACAAATGATTTCTGGATGAGCGATGCGCGATTGTGAGCAAGTATCGTTTTTGAGCTGTGTATCGGGCACCGCATGACCGAAAGGGTCCAGGTTTTCTGTCACATCAGCTTTGATTTTCCACACTGCGTCAACGAAAGTGCAGACAGCGGTATCACATCATGATAGTTTCTGTGCAAAGACGAACTTGTATCCCAGACCTTGTGATCAGTGCCCTTTGTTGGAAGAGTTGCATAATCAAGAGGCAGAATCTGCTTTAATGTGAGGCGGGCTATGCACGGGTTTCGCCACGGGGCTAACGACTGTTTCTGGCAGCTGCCGGGCTTAGTGGAGGAAGAGGCCATAGAATCGTCAAATATTTTCGAGGCCACACCGGTCCCGTCGCAAAACGATGATCGTGATGTGGCTTCCGACGCGCGCCCCAGGGGCGTCCAATCCGTGGAAACGGCGGTGAAGCTTCTGGCGGCCCTCGCCAAAGCGGGGGGGCCCATGTCTTTGCGCGATCTGTCCGCAGCCGTGAATATGCCTCCCGCCAAAGTGCACCGCTATATGGTGAGCTGCGTGGAAACTGGGATGGTGTCCCATCGGCGCAGCGGCAAATACGATCTTGGCCGCGTTGCTGGTGAGATCGGTATGGCGGCGGTCACGCGGGTGGACCTCATCAACCACTACACCGAGCAGATGATTGAGTTGGCCGACACCATAGGCCTCTCCTGCATGCTGTCGGTGTGGACCGATCGCGGTCCGACGGTGGTGCGCTGGGAATATGGCGCAACGCCGATGACCACCATCCTTGGGATCGGCACGGTTCTACCACTTTTGACGACTGCAACGGGCCGAGCGTTCCTATGCCATCTGCCGGACCGCTTGGTGTTGCCGGTCATGCGCGCACAAGCGCCAAAATTGGCGTCCACGCCAGAAGCGATCCGCTCCACGATGGATGATAAAATGGTGTTCAGGCCGGATCCCAACGGGAGCCGCGTGGGCCCGGGCATCTTCACACTTGCTCGGCCGTGCCTGGGTTATGATGATCAGGCAGTGGCGGTGATCACAATCTTCGCGCCCACCGGGGAGGACGTTGAGCCGGGCTCAGATGCTGAACGAGCTTTGCGCGGCATCAGCTGAGGCGTGAATATTGAAGCGGGTGAATCTTCAAGGACCACTGCTTGCCCCGTGCGGTGAGCGAGTGACCCGCCGCCAGGTCCTTGCGCCCACGCAAACGCCCCACGCGACCGATCCGCTCAAAGGATGATCGGCCATTCGCCAAGATTGATGAAATGCGCATGGCTCCGGCGGATGCCGTTGTGACTGCAATCTGCCCCAACAAGACACACAATGTGTCATGACAGGCCCGTGCTGCGCTCAGCGCTGGTGATGCCACCGAATTTGCGATTGGCCCGCGCACCTGTCACATATTGCGAGCGCAGCCCTGGAGGGCCGTGTTTGCCTAGTTTGGGCCCGTCATCGCTGCTGAAGGAATTCGGGCACCCACATAGCTTCCCGAGGCGCGATAGCTGCGGCCCCGCACGTCAAATCCCCCAAGAACCCCACCAGCCATGCGGTTGCCGTTGTTCACAAACGCGCCGTTGGTGCTGCCTTTAACGTCTGAGCCGGCAAGGAGGCCATTAAACTGGTTGCTCACACCATCAGCTGCGCGCGATCCAGCGATGGTGCCTGAAAAATCGCGTCCATCGAAATTGGTAATCTCCAGCGTGCCGGAACGGGCGCCGAAGTTGTAGTCCACCCGCAGATCACCAACAGCCACATAACGCGAGCGGGTCCCATCAGGGTTGCCTGCCGACACGGTGCCTGCGGCATGGCCCTCATAGCTCCCGCTGCCGACGGTGGGCATATCCTGTTCGCGGGTGACGTCACCGGCGACCCAGGTGCCAAGGTGCACGTTGTTCCTGACGTTTTGGTCGAGGGAGCCGTCTTCAAAGTCTGTTGCGGTGCCCCACCAACCCCAGTCTAAGAACGCACAGGTGCACTCAGTGACGCCAGCCGCTTCAAAAAGTTGGGACTGGGGCACAGCGTCCGATGACACCAAGTACGTGGCGGGTGATGAATTGTCGTGGTCGATGACCCGGCCGCTGTTGGTGGTAATGGTGGTTTGCGGGCTCCCGGGTTCGCCGGGCGTGCCACTGGCAACGGCGCCGAAAGTGCTATCGTCGACAAATGTGCTTCTGGTGTCCGAAACATCGCCGCCCAGTCCGTCGGATCCGAACGCCAGTGTCATCGAGCGGATGACAGGATCTGCTTCCAACACATCACGCACCGTGATGAGCCCGCCCACTGTCCCGTTTGTGGCATTGGTCTCCAGCGATAAGTCACCCACCTCTGTGGAGCGAAAGACCCGCGTGCCAAAGGCGGACGGCTCCACGATACCGGCAGCAAACCCCTTCACGATCCGGCTCGTCCGATCAAAAGCGCGCCCGCGCCTCACCCCATTGAGCTGCGCCACCATCGTGCTGGAGGACAAGACTTCACCTTCCTCAAGCACGCCGTCGGTACGTTGATTGTCGAAATAAAGGTCCTGCGCCTCGCTGGCCGGCCCGCGGACCACGCCCGTGGTGTAAACGAAGTTGTTGCCGTTTTCGCCGTAGAGGGAGGCAAAGTCGCCATCGTCGAACGCGCTGAAGGTGCCGGTGGAGCCCTCCATCGCTGCGGCACTGTTTGTGGCACTCACCCGGTATGAGCCACGGCGCCTGCCAACAATTTCAAGCCCACTATCGTTGCCATTGGCGTTCACAAAGCCAATGTCGAGGTTGATGGCGGAGACTTGCTCGTTGCCGCTGCCGTCGATGACAAGACCGGCGTAAAGGGTTTTGGGCACAGCCCCATCGGGCGGTTGGACCACAAAGAAGGGCGTTTCAGATGCGCCCTCCAAAACATCGCCGAACTCGCGGGCGATGATGGGGTTGAGGAGGCGCATCTCCGAGGCGATGTCACGGTTGCGCTTTTGATAGTCGTCCTCGAAGGAGTAGCTGCGCACTAAGGTTTCGTTGCGCCCTTCGGCCGGAAATATCTTGCGCACCTCGGTGGGTTTGCCGGTCAACAGATAGATGACTTCGTCTGCCCCAGCATCGCCTGCAAGATCTTCTTGGGCGTAGTAAAACGCAAAGTCATCCTCGCCGCGAAAGACCGTGCCGCGCAGGTCCACATCCACATCGAGCGTCTGGGAGCGGAACGGCTCAATGGTCGTCTCACCCAAAACGGAGGGGAAGGGGAGTTCATCTTCGCCAACGCGGATCGCAATCAATTCGCCCTCTTCGTTGCGCACAAATTCAGCGCCGAATTGGGTGAGGTCCACCTGCTGAACGATGCCGACGTTGCCGGGATTTTCAACGATCGGAAAGTCATCAGGATCAAAGACGGGCGGTGTGGCAAAGGCGGTGATGCCGTCTTCGGCGATGTTGGGGCCGTCACCCTCAGTGTCATCTTGGACCACAGTGTTGATGAAATCTGATTGGGCGGTCTCAAGAATTGTGGCGTCCAAGATCTTGGTGACTTCGCTGATCCCGGGGGCGGCGCCATCGGGGGAATAGCGGGACGTCACAACAATTGGCTTGGGGCGGGGCAGGACAACAATGGGGGCGCGGCTTGA
>JBCDLN010000003.1:0-37962 GCA_038745295.1 Pseudomonadota bacterium
GACAACCTTTCCCGCCCGCGCATCGCCAATGAGCCGCTGCCCAGCGCTCGCGCCATAGCCTGCAACAACGTTGACAGCGCCCTGCGGCACCCCAGCCTCATGAAGGAGCCGTGCCAAGGCAAGCGAGGACGAGGGGGTGAGCTCGGACGGCTTCAGCACCACAGCGCAGCCAGCCGCAAGGGCCGGCGCCAGCTGCCAACCGGCTGTGAAGATCGGCGCGTTCCAAGGGGTGATCTGGACAACCGTCTCCAAAGGCTCGCGCATCACAAGGTTGAGGTGAGAGGTGGGGACGGGCACCACATCGCCGGTGAGCTTGTCGGCAAAGCCGGCATAATAGGCAAACATCTCAGAGACTTTTTGTACCTCGACCCGGGCATCCCTGATGGGTTTTGCGGCTGTTATGGCCTCAAGAGTCGCCAGCGCCTCAGTGCGTTCTTTGATGCGTTGCGAGGCCTGCCACAGGATCGCGCCCCGCTGGGAGGCGGTGAGGCGGCGCCAGAGCACCCCCCCTGTCTGGGCCGCATCAAGGGCAGAGCTCGCCGCAGCTTCGCCCCCATCGGCATAGGTTAGTGCAATGTCTCCACTTACCGCGTCGTCAATCACCACGGGAGCGCCGGTACCGGCAACAAACGCGCCGTCGATGAGGCTTTGGGGCTCATCCACCCCAAGGTGCTGGCGAATGACCTGTGCTGCAGCGCTCATTGGCTTTGCTCCACAATGCGGTTGAAGTCCGCCTCGGCGCCAAGGTCGGTCGCGGCCGCCTGCCAGCGGGCGGCAAGCTCAGCTGCGATGGGCCCTGCCCCCTCAGCGCCTGCCGCAAGGCCCACATCCTTTGCCATCAGCCCCGTGGTAAAGGCGCTGTCAAAGGCGCCGGAAAGCACCCATTTGGGCAGGTTGACCTCCGTCACACCGCTTCGGCCCGAGCCGGCGTTCACCGCCTCCAACAGCGCGTCAGGGGCGACTCCACCCGCTTCGGCAAGGCGGAGCGCTTCTCCAGCCAACACCAAGTGCCCAGCGCACAGGAGGTTGTTAGCAAGCTTCACCACCGCCCCCGCGCCGGGGCCCCCACAGTGGACAACGGCGTTTGTCAGGGCGGAGGTGACTGGTGCGGCCCGCTCCACGTCTTGGGCGACCCCGCCGATCATCATCAGGAGGCTACCGCTCGCCGCCCCCGCTGCACCCCCTGATACGGGCGCGTCGAGGTAGCCAATGCCGGCTAACTTGGCGCTCTCGCTCATCGCCCGCGCGGTCTTTGGCGCAATGGTCGACGTGTCGATGATGACGCTACCGCTGTGCAAGTGTTTGACGAGGGTGCCGACGGTTGCGTCCACCGCCGCATCGTGGGGGAGGGAGAGCAGCACAGCATCCACATTGGGAAGCTCTTCAAGGCTCTGGACGGCACCTTCGAACGCGGCTCTGCGATCCATCGAAAGGTCATACCCGCTGACCGTCAGCCCTTTGCGCACCAATGTGTGCGCCATCGGAAGGCCCATGGCGCCAAGCCCCACCACTGCAACTTTATCCACCCACGCCCCCTTCTTGCTGGCGCGACGCGCCCTGCCTCATCTTCCACGCGGCGCACGACCTTTGGCTAACACGATTGCGCCAGCCCTCGTGCGCCATGCCTGCTGAAACATCAAAGAAGTCCCCTCTTGCCAAGGGGGCAGGGTTTCGGAACTGGGAGTGTGTACAGCTGTCCGTCATATGCTCTAGCCTCACCATCATGACAGGTGAACCTTTCAAGAGTGCGGACGGCGCGGTGGAGATCGTCCTCAACGCCAACGCGGCGGCGCGTGGCGACCCGGTAGCAGGCCCGCTCACGCCGGATGGCTTTAAGGCCGCAGCGGGCGAAATCACCAGCTGGGATCATTACTGCCCGACACCGCTCACCCCGCTCCCAGATCTTGCAGCGCAAGTGGGGGTCGGCGCGCTCCACTATAAAGACGAGGCGGGGCGCTTCGGCCTTTCGAGCTTTAAGCCACTGGGTGCAGCCTACGCATCGGCAAGGGCCGTGGCGCGGGTGTTGGAGACCCGGGGCCATCAAGGGATCGCGCTCAGCGCACTCTTGTCGGGCGATTGGGCGCAAGAGGTGGGCGAAATCACTCTCGTCTCTGCAACCGATGGCAATCACGGCCGCGCGGTGGCGTGGGGCGCCCGCCGGGTTGGCGCGAGGGCCAAAATCTTCACCCACGATCAGATGAGCGGTGGCCGCCGGGAAGCCATCAAAGCCCTCGGCGCTGAGGTAATCATCTGCGCGGGCGGCTATGATGATGCAGTGCGCGAAGCGTTCCGCGCCGGAGAGGAAAACGGCTGGCCTGTGGTGCAGGACACCAGCCTCGGGGACTACCGCGATGTTCCCATCGACATTTCCCACGGCTACGGCCTCATTGCCCAAGAAGCCATTGAGGCGCTTGAAGCGCCGCCCACCCACGCGATTGTCCAAGCGGGTGTGGGCGGGGTTGCGAGCGCCATTTGCGCGCGGTTTTGGCAGCACTACGGCCCAGAGCGGCCCAAGTTCATTGTCCTTGAGCCTCAAAACGCAGCGTGCGTTGCCCGAAGCCTCGAGGCGGGCAAGAGGGTGACACTGCACGGTGATACCCACTCGGCGATGGCCGGGCTTGCTTGCGGTGAAGTGTCGGAGGTGGCGTGGGACGTGCTGAGGACAGGGGCCGATGCTGCCATTATCCTAGAGGACGACTGGGCCTTTCAGGGGATGCGCCGTCTTGCAGACCCCGCGGGGGCCGACCCGCCCGTCGTGGCTGGCGAGTGTGCGGGGGGCGCCATCGGCGCGCTGCTGGCGCTTCAAGAAAACCCTCATCTCAAAGCGGCGCTCGGCCTCGATGAACGCGCGCGCGTGTTCGTCTTAGGCACAGAAGGCGCAACGGACCCGGCCATCTACCAAAGCGTTGTGGGCCGCCCCGCCGAGACCGTCGCGCCGGCCCATCCATGAGCGTTGAAACCCTCGCGCCCGCTGTCGATATGGACGTCCTTCACGGTCGCCTCGACGCGCTCGTTGCCATCAACCCGCTGCCGCCGGACGGGGCGTGCCGGCTTGCGCTCACCGCTGAGGATAGAGCCGGCCGTGACCAGTTCGCCGCCTGGGCGCAGGCTGCGGGGCTCGCCCTTTCAGTCGACGCGGTGGGCAACATGTTTGCCAGCCTCCATGGGGCGCGCCCCGACCTCGAGCCGGTTATGAGCGGCTCCCACCTCGACACTGTTGCGACCGGAGGACGCTTTGACGGCGCGCTCGGCGTGGTGGCGGCGCTAGGCGTTGCTGAGGCGATGAAGGCCTCGGGCAAAACCTTGCCACGGGGCCTTGTGGTGGCGGCGTTCACCAACGAGGAGGGCGCACGCTTCCAGCCCGACATGCTGGGCTCGCTCGTCCATGTGGGCGGCCTCTCTGTCAGCGAGGCTCGTGACACGGTCGGTGTTGATGGCATCTGTTTAGGCGATGCCCTTGACGAGATCGGCTACGCCGGTCCGATGCCCCCCGGTGCCATCACACCCTCTGCCTTCATCGAACTCCATGTGGAGCAGGGACCCATTCTCGATGCTGAGGGTCTCACCATTGGTGTCGTGGAGGGGGTCCAGGGCATCTCATGGCAGGAGGTTACGTTTGAGGGCGAGGCCAACCATGCCGGTGCCACGCCCATGCGCTTGCGCCAGGATGCTGGCCGCGCCGCACTGGCACTGGGAGACACGCTCAACGCGTTGACGGCTCAGATTGATGGCCTCCTGGCAACTGCGGGCCGCATCGTCATGGTCCCCAACCTCATCAATGTGATACCGCAACGTGCAACGATCACCGTTGACCTTCGCCACCCTGATGACGCCGCGCTTCAAAAGGCCGAAGACTGCGTTGGTGCGCTCGCGCGCGAAGCGGCGCAGGCCGCAGGCGTTTCACACGCAACCCGCCAGCTTGCGCGGTTCAGCCCAGTCCCCTTCGACGCGGGGCTTCAGGAGCGCATTGCCTTGGCTGCCGAGGCGCGGGGCCTTCCCATGAGGCGGCTGATTTCTGGCGCGGGCCATGATGCGCAGATGCTTGCCCGCACCTCGAAGAGCGCGATGATTTTTGCGCCATCCATCGACGGGATCAGCCACAATCCTGCCGAAGCCACCCACCGAGAGGATATTGAGAAGGCGGTGAGCGTGCTGGGTGATGTGCTGTGGGACCTTTGCTGTGAGGAGAGCGACTGATGAGCCGCATACTAACCGTTGGCGCCGCGCAATTGGGCCCCATTTCCCGCGATGAGCCCCGCAGCGCTGTGGTCAAGCGCATGATCGCACTCATGCACGACGCCAAAGACGCCGGTTGCGATTTGGTCGTCTATCCAGAGCTCACCCTCACCACCTTCTTTCCGCGCTGGTGGCTCGAAGATGATCAGGACGCCATCGATGCGTTTTTCGAACGCTCCATGCCCTCCAACGAAACAGCGCCCCTTTTCCACGAAGCAGCGCGCCTTTCCATGGGCATGAGCTTTGGCTATGCCGAACTGTGCGAAGAAGAGGGGCAAACACGCCGATTTAACACATCAATTTTGGTGGAGAAGAACGGCGAAATTGTTTTGAAATACCGCAAGGTACACCTTCCTGGCCATGCTGAGCATGAACCCTGGCGCGCCTTCCAGCATCTGGAAAAGCGCTACTTCGAGGTGGGAAACCTTGGCTTTCCTGTCACCCAGGCGCTTGGTGGCAATATGGGGATGTGTATCTGCAACGATCGCCGTTGGCCTGAGACGTACCGCGTCATGGGCCTTCAGGACGTGGAGATGATCCTCCTTGGCTACAACACCCCGCTCCACAATCCGCCTGCGCCCGGCCATGACGCGCTCTCCAACTTCCACAATCAGCTTTCCATGCAGGCGGGTGCCTATCAAAACGGCACCTATGTGGTGGGCGTGGCAAAGGCGGGGACCGAAGAGGGGGTGCTGCACATCGGTCAATCGCAGATCATTGCACCATCGGGCGAGACCATCGCCATGGCGCATACCCTGGGCGATGAACTGATTGTGGCGCAGTGCGACCTGGATGCGTGTCAATCCTTCAAAAGGACAGTGTTCAACTTTGCGGCCCACCGACGGACCGAAGCGTACGGCCTCATCGTGGAGCGCACAGGGGCAGAGCCGCCCACCGGGCGCGTATAGGGAAGGGGCCTTCGTTGTGTTTGACCTTGTACTCACAGGTGGGCGCGTCATCGATCCGGGGGCTGGTGTCAATGGTGTCATGGATGTGGCTTTTAAGGACGGCAAGGCTGCCGGCGTCGGCGAAGGCTTGCGCGGCCAGGCAGCCGAGGTGCGGGACGTTTCGGGCCACGTTGTTTCCCCCGGCCTCATCGACCTTCATACCCATGTCTATTGGGGTGGCACTTCCCTCGGGATTGACGCTGAAGACTTCTGCCGCCGCTCAGGTGTGACCACCGCCGTCGACACCGGCAGCGCTGGCCCCGGCAACTTCATGGGCTTTCGCCGTCATGTGATTGAGCGCAGCGAGGTGCGCATTCTGGCCTACCTCCACGTGTCGTTTGCCGGGATTTACGGGTTCTCGAACACTGTGATGGTGGGGGAGGGCGAAGAAGTGCGGCTGATGGCCCCCGCCGATTGCGCGCGCGTTGCTGATCAACACCGCGATGTGGTGGTGGGGATTAAAGTGCGCTGCGGGCGTGGCGCGTCGGGGACACAGGGGTGGAACGCTCTTCAGATGGCCCTCCAAGCCGCTGACGAAACGGGCCTGCCCCTCATGGCTCATATTGACCACCCCCCGCCCACCTATGAAGACGTGATCGGTGCTTTGCGGCCGGGTGACATTCTCACCCACGCCTTCAGGCCGTTTCCCAACGCGCCGTGCAATGCCCAGGGCGCCGTCAAAGAGGCCGTTCACGAAGCCCGCCGCCGCGGCGTCCTTTTCGACATTGGTCATGGCAAAGGCTCGTTTGCCTTCAAGACCGCCCGCGCCATGCTGGCCAACGGGTTTGAGCCCGACACCATCTCCTCCGACGTGCACACCCTTTGTATCGATGGGCCTGCGTTCGATCAGGTCACCACCATGTCGAAGTTTTTGTGCATGGGCATGACGCTGCCGGACGTGATCAAGACCTCAACGGTGAATGCGGCGATGGCCATGCATCGGCCCGATCTTGGCACGTTGACGGCAGGCTCGGCCGGTGATGCGACCGTTCTTGCCATCCGCGAAGGCGAATTCGACTATGTTGATGTCACCGGCGAGCACATGGTGGGCGACAAGAAGATCGATTCAGTCGGCGTAGTGGTCGGTGGCAAGTGGTGGTGGCCCGCCGCGCAAGCTGCATGACTTATGTCGCTTGAGCAGCATTGGCGGCTGCGAGGCCATGTCAGTGCTTGTCGGCTGATGGGCGCGCAATGCCTCAGGTGACACGCTCCAACCGCTCAAGGGGTGGCTCGGCGTTTATGGGTGCGAGATGGGCCGATCTTTAAGGGAACCAGCCTTATCGGTATCCAAGGTCCCTCAGCGCAATGGGTAGGGCACGGTGAACGTCCCGACCACTCATCCCAGGCCTGATCGCTGGGTGGTAAAGGACGTTCAAAATCCCAGCGTCGAACTCAGTAAAGACCGTGTGGTGCGAGCTGTCGTTGAACACGCTGCCGGCCAGCTCGTTGCTATCATTCATGGGGCCCAAACCCTGGAGAACCTCCTCCACAAGACAGCGGGCAAACAAGTAGTCGTCATCGGCCACGATGATGGCGACAGACCCGCCAATATGCCCGTTATGGGTGGTGACGCCCACAATGCAGCGGGCCCCCATGGCCGTTGCATCGGTCCTCAGTTCACGCCGCACGGTGGTCACAAAGTCCGCGCCACGGACGAGGAGAATGCGGAAGTTGGCGTCGCGGGCGCGCTGCACCTCAACGCCTTTGAAGTGACGGATGCGCTTGGGAAGGCTTGTTAGAAACTGGCGCGCGGCTGGCAGGCGATTGCGGCCGGACCGATCGCTCACATGAAAGCGCACGACGCCGGTGTAACGCTTCACCTTTTGGGCGTCGGGGTGATGGCCGTGTTCAAGGCCGAACACGGTTTGAAAAAACCCGTCGGCGACAGCCCTTGCCGAAGGCCCACCGGGCGTTGCACTCGCCCCCGTCGCGGTGAGGCTCAAAACAAGCGTTGCCAGTGCTGCCAACAAAGTTTTGTGCATTCGATGCTTCCTCACAGTGCCGCCATCGCCGATGACCGCTAACCTACAGCGGCGACTGGCGGATGGAATGGCCAATCGTAACGTTTGGTTAACCCTGACCATTGACGGGAGATTCACTCATGGCGCCGAGCACCACGTCACCCCTGCGTGCCGGCCCCGACGGTGCGATGCGCTGCTTTTGGTACCAAGGTCATGACGATTACCTCGCCTACCACGACAACGAGTGGGGCTATCCGGTCGGCGACGACACGCGCCTTTTTGAAAAGATCTGCCTGGAAGGCTTTCAGTCAGGCCTTTCGTGGCTGACCATTTTGCGCAAACGGGAGAATTTCCGGCGCGCGTTCGCGGGCTTTGAGATTGAAAAGGTGGCGCGGTTTGGCGAGGCGGATGTGGCGCGCCTCCTCACCGATGCGGGCATTGTGCGCCACCGCGGCAAAATCGAGGCGACCATCAACAACGCGCGCCAAGCTGAATCCCTCATTGAGGATGAGGGATCGCTGGCAGCCTTCCTATGGGCCCACGAGCCTGATGATGCACCCGCGCCGGAGACCATGGCGGACCTTGCCGCGCGTGCGATCCTGAAGGAGGCGACAACGGTTTCCAAAATACTGCGCAAACGCGGTTGGCGGTTTGTGGGGCCAACCACCATCACGTCCATGTTTCAGGCGGTCGGCATCGTGAACGATCATTTTGCCGGTTGCGCGTCCCGGCCAAAGGTGGAGGCAGCGCGCGCCGCCTTTCAGCGGCCCACGGCCTAAACCGCGTCACGCTTTCCGCGGAAGCGAACCGCGCTCAGGCTACACTTGTCAGCCGCGGGTGCGCGGGACGCCGGATGATTCCATCCGGCTGTGATCCGCTCTAAAACGCGGCGTGTGCTGTGATGGGAGCTAGATTTTGCTCAGAAGGTCGCGGGAGAGCGGGTTGTCTTCGTAGACATCGGCCACCTGGGTAATGACCACGCTCGGCGCGCCTTGTGACCGCAGCCAGCCCGCGCACTCTGAAGCGCGGCGGCGCGTCACATGCAGCGAGAGAGGCACGGCAGCATCGCCAAAGGGGGCAACGGCACCAAAGCGCTGTTGCGCGGCGGTGAGTGTGGCGGCCGGATCCGGCAGAACCGCCCGCAGCTCCAAAATCCCCCGCGCCCGCAGTTCTGCTGCGATCCGATCGGCAATGGTGGCAGCAAGGACCCGCGTCGGCTCCGACCACGGTGCGATCCGTGAGGCCACCAGCTGTGCTTGCGAGGCGAGGATCAAGCCGTCCGACAAGATTTTGAGCTGGTTGGCCACCAGCGTCGACCCTGTGGTTGTAATGTCGACGATGAGGTCGGCCGTCCCAGCCGCTGGCGCGCCCTCTGTCGCGCCAAGGCTTTCAACGATCCTGTAGTCTGCAACCCCGGCTTTGGCGAAGTAGCGGCGGGTAAGGTGGATGAATTTTGTGGCAACGCGCAAGGTGTTGCCGTGGCGCGCGGCATGAAGCTCGGCGACATCAGCAAGGTCGGCCATGGTATCCACATCAATCCAGCCCACGGGCACGGCCACCACAACATCGGCCGGCGCGAGGCCGAGGGGCGTCACCACATGAAGCCGGCGCTCCCGCTCTTCCACGTCGTCAACTGCTTCGTGGATGAGATCAAGACCGGTGAGGCCCACATGGGCGTTCCCCAGCGCCAACTCTTTTGCAATTTCGGAGGCGGACAAAAACGCCACCTCCACCCCATCAAGACCAGGAACACGGCCGCGATAGGCCCGTCCGCCCCGTGCCCGCTCCACTTTGAGGCCCGAGCGGGTCAAGAAGTCCAAAGCTTGTTCTTGGAGCCGTCCCTTGGAGGGGACCGCGAAAATCAAGTCGCTCATGAGGACGGTGCAATCCTATCGAGCCATACCGAAAAGCCGGTCGCTGCGAGGGCGCGGCTCGGATCAAGAAGCTCAATCAACCGGTCGTAGCGGCCGCCGGCAATGACTTCGGCCTGGGGCTGGCCTTTGTTGGTCATCTCAAACACGAAGCCTGTGTAGTAGTTGAGCCGCCGGCCGAAACGGGCCTCAAACACCACGTCGTCGACGGCAGCGCCGGTTTGGCCGAGCGCCCCCGCGCGGCGGGCAAAGGCATCAAGCGCATGGGAAAGATCAATACCAGCCTCCTCAGCGAACGCGTGAATAGCGTCGGCCGCCTGGCTGAGCGGGACACGGATGGAAAGGAACCGATCGATGAGCGGTGCCGCCTCTTGGTTGACTTTTGTGCCTGCCCGCGCGGCTTCATCAAGAATGCGCGTTGCAATGTCTTGGGTCGTGCGGCCCGATACAGCGGTCTGGGGAAGGTCCACCACGGCTTCGACAATGGCGCGGGCCTCGTGCGCATCCATGCGGGCAAGGGCCGGGGCCAGCCGTGCCGCCAAACCGTCAGCAGGGGTTTGAGCGCTGAGCCGCGCCAAGGAGGCCCGCAGGCGTTCATCATCACCAAAGGCTGCCCCCAGCCGGTCGCGCCAGGTGGGCGGCAGATCCAAACCATCAAGGAGTGCATTGAACAGATGCGCATCACCCACCTTGATGCTGGGCGAAAGTCCGACGGCGGCAGCACACTCTGCTGCAAGGCCAAAGACGTCAGCATCTGTGGCTATCTCGTCATGATGGCCGATCCACTCAGTTCCGGCCTGCTCAAATTCGGGTAGGCCAATCATGCGCCGCTTGCGAAAAATTTTGCCGCGATAGCTGTAGCGTGCAGGCGCACTGCCGCCCCGCGACAGGTGCTCAAGGCACACCGGGATCGTAAAGTCGGGTCTGAGGCAGAGCGCCTCCCCCTCGGGCCCTTCTGTCAAAAAAAGGCGCTTTCTGAACTCTTCGCCGGCGAGCGCCACAAACCGGTCCACCGGCTGCAAAAGCGGGGGCAAAATGCAGTCGTCGCTCGCCTCATCAAGGCGCGCCATCAACGCCTCAGCGCTCATGACAGGATCGCCCTCACCGCGGCTGTCATCGCTTCGATGCTGTCTTCCACCTCCACCTGCGCCGGGCGGGCGGCCACCCAGTCGGCACGGTTGTGAATGGTTTCAGCGGCGCGCTTGCCGGCTTCAAGGTCCTTGATCTGGACCTTTCCTGCCTCGCGCTCGTTGGAGCCTTGGATGATGACGCAAGGGGCGTTTCGGCGGTCTGCATATTTGAGCTGGGCCTTCATGCCGCTGTCGCCGATGTACATTTCCACGGGAACACTTTGCCCTCCCGTGTTGAGCGCAGAGCGTAGCTGTGCCGTGATGCGTTGATAGGCGGCAAGGTTGTCCCGATCCAGGACGGTGACAATCACCGGCCCACGCTCGGGGATTGTGTCGCTGCGGGCCTCGAGGGCTGCGGCAAGGCGCGAGACGCCGACAGAAAAGCCCGTGGCGGGCACGTTCTCACCCCTGAACCTGCCCACCAAGCCGTCATAGCGGCCACCGCCCCCCACCGAACCAAATCGCTTGGGCTCGGCGCTGCCGTCTGCTGTGGGGGCCATCAACTCTGCCTCAAAGACAGCGCCAGTATAGTATTCAAGGCCGCGCACCACAGAGGGGTCGATGGTGATGCTGTCGTACCCCGCAGCACCCACATGGTCGGCGATGGCCTTAAGGTCGTCGGTCAGTCTTTTGGGCGTGGCGGGGTCCAAAAGGGCGAGCACCGTCTGGGCTTGGGTCCCATCAAGCCCGGCCCCTTTTGTAAAGTCGCCGCTTTCATCCTCGCGGCCTTCGCCCAAAAGCTTGGCGATCTCGGGGAGCGGGAACTTGTCGGCCTTGTCGATGGCGCGCAGCACCGTCAGCCGCCGGGGGTCATCGCCAGCAAGGCCAATCTGGGTGAGCACCTCATCAAGGACCTTGCGTGAGTTCACTCTGATGACGAACTCGCCCGGCGAGAAGCCCAGCGCGGTCATCGTGTCGGCGGCCATCATGCACACTTCGGCATCCGCCAAGGGGGATGCTGCCCCCACAATGTCAGCATCGAACTGCATGAATTGGCGGAACCGCCCCGGGCCCGGCTTCTCATTGCGGAACACCCAGCCGGCGCGATAGCTTTTGTACGGCTTTGGGATCTTATCGAAGTGCTCGGCTACCATGCGCGCAAGTGGGGCGGTGAGGTCATAGCGTAGGGCGAGCCACGCCTCATCATCGTCCTGAAAGGCGAAGACGCCCTCATTGGGTCGATCTGCATCAGGCAAAAACTTGCCCAAAGCGTCAGCATACTCGATGAACGGGGTTTCGATGGGCTCAAAGCCCCAGCGCTCATAAACCGTGCGGATCGTGTCCATCATGGCCGACGACCGTCTGATTTCTGCCGGTGAGCGGTCGGCAAACCCCTTCGGAAGGCGTGGCTTCAGCCGGTTCGCCTTGTTCTTGGCCATAACGTACTCCCTGAGGCGGGCGGTTTAGCCAATTGAGGGTGTTCGCTCAACTGCGCGCCGCATGATGGTGAGCACACAAAAGCAAGACCAACATGGTGAAGCTCAACTGCGCGCCACGATGACCGTCCATGGCAGTTTGAAAAGCGCGTCAAAAATGGGCCGCTTCGGCGGTCGGAGACGCGGGCGCCTGGGTCTGTTCGCCGGCTTTGGGCTGGCGTTTGACCTGACGGGCGAGGCGCTGCACGGGCTGGGCCGCGACCACCTGTCCCTCACCCACAAAGGCCTCGTGGTTCTTCACCACGTCGGCAAGCACGTAGCGGTAGTTGACCATCATCCCGTAGCTTGCGGCAAGGCCGCGCTCGGATCGGTCGGCGCCGAAGTTGAGCTGCTCGAGCCGCGCCCCGTTGCCCAGATGAAACCGCGCGACACTGTCCAACACTTTGCCCCGCCCATCCCGGCCTTGGGTGAGAAAATACGCAAGGAGCGGCATCAACAGCGCCTCGGCATCGCGCACAAGGGTGTGGTCATCCAGCCAGTCGGGCGTTCCGTCCAAGGTGGCGATGAGGGCGCGTTCATTGTCATCGAGCATGGAGCCAGAACGGGCGGCCTCTGCGCGCAGCCACGCTGCAAAGCCTGGCACCGGCGAGAGTGTGACAAAGGTTTTAAGGTTGGGGAGTTCGCGCTGAAGGTCGCTCACCACCTGCTTGACGAGGAATGACCCGAACGAGATCCCCCGCAGCCCATCTTGGCAGTTGCTGATGGAATAGAAGACGGCCGTGTTGACCTCTTCGACGGGAAGCGGCCTGCGATCAACGGCAAGAATGGGCCCGATGGCGGTGGGAATGGCATCGGTGAGGGCCACTTCCACAAAAATCAAAGGCTCATCGCCCAGGCGCGGATGGAAGAAGCCAAACAGCCGACGGTCCGGCACGTCGATCCTGCGGCGCAAATCGTCCCAGTCGGTAATGGCGTGCACCGCCTCATAGCGGCTGATTTTTTCCAAGATGGCAGCCGAGGTTTGCCAGTTAATCTCCTTCAGCACCAGGAAACCGCGGTTGAACCACGCGTTGAACAGGCGGCGGAGGTCATCGTCTACCATCCAAAGGTCTGGGTGGTTGGCGATCCTCTCCACAAGCTCCAGCCGCATGGCGACTAGCGCTTGGGTGCCGCCCTGAACGAGGTTGAGGCGCCTGAAAAGTTCCACGCGGCGGGGTTCTGCGGCTTTTTGGAGGGCTTTGGCGTTGGGCTGGTTGGGCTCGGCAAGGTAGGTTTCTGCAGCACGCTTTAATGTCTCAGCATCCGGTCCATAGTCGGCCGCAAGGGTGCGAAACACGAAGGTGCGGCCGGCATAGTCGAGATCGCGGTAGGCGCTTAAAAACTCTGTCGCGGTGTCGGTGGAGGAGGCTTCGCCGCGTCCGGCGAGAAGGGCCTCGATCATTTCGATCAAGGCATCGCGGCTAGTTCTGCGGGGCCGGCGGCGCTCGCCAAAAAGGCGAGTGTCGGTGATGGCGTTGAGAAGATCGTTGATGACGCTCGTTTGAGCCATGGCTCCATCTCCCGACATGACAAGCCGACTGCGCTCCCGGTATAGCACCTTCGCGTTTCAAAGGAGACTGCGGTGCCACGACAGCGTTATGACGCGCGCTTTACCCGGCGCGCCTACGGCGGCTTCATGAACCTTGATATCTATGAGGCGTCGATCTGGATGGACGATCGCCGCATTGATGTGACGCGAGAGGTCCACGATCACGGCCACGGCGCTGCGGTTTTGCCCTACGATCCTTCCAGACGCACCGCGCTCCTTGCTCGCCAGCTTCGTCTACCGGTCCACGCTGCCTCAGGCGATGGGCTGTTGTTGGAGGTGGCCGCCGGGCTCATCGACCCGGAGGACGCTGACGCTGCCGCCGCTGCAAAACGCGAGGCGCGCGAGGAGCTGGGCTACACAGTCCACGATTTGCGTCATGTGGCAACGTTTTACCCGATCCCCGGCATGGTCACAGAACAGATGTCGTGCTTCCTCGCCCACTACGGGCCGCACGATAAGGTGGCAGGTGACACGGGCGCCGATGCGGACGAAATGATTGAGGTGGAGGAGTGGAGCCTCAGCGCCCTATGGGCGGCAAAAGAAGAGGGCAGCTTGATGGACGGAAAGGCCCTCATGTGCTTGATGGCGCTGCGCCTTTCAGAGCCTCATCTGTTCGAGTAGGCGGCAGAGGGGCAAGTATTGTTCTCGCGCCTCATGCGGGGCGACGTGCGCCAGGTCGCTTTATGCTCTCGATGGGGGCAGAAAGAGTTGGTCGCGATGGCCTACGATGAGCCGGTCCGTTGTACCACGGCGCGCATCAAGCCACGTCTCGATCGTGGCGGGTGGGAGGTGTCCCAGCTCAAGGGCGGCGCCCGCCCAACCGGTGAGCATGGCCTCAATCATCTCACCATCGCGGGACGCCAAAAGTTCCCACGGCGTGTCAGCGCTGATGACCTCATAGCCGTGGGCGCCAAAGGCTGAGGCGAGTGTTTCCGGAGCGTCCGGGCCGGCAGCGGGGCCGAGGCCTTTATCCGTCTTTTGGTGGGTGTTGAACGCCTCGCGCATGAGACCGTCGCTGGGGTGATGGGGATAGAGCTCCAACACGCCATCAAAGGTGAGCATGGAAAAGAGCGCAACGCCGCCAGCAGCGCACGCCCGGGCCAGTCTATTGATGATCTCAGCGCCTGTGAGGTCAAAAAGGGCGGACGCTGTGAGAAGGTCGGGCGTGGACGCCCAGGGTGGACCGCTATCGCTGAGGTTGCGCTGTGCTGTGGTGAGGGTGACGCCTGTGATGGGGTTTTGCGCAAAGAGGCGCTTGGCTTCAGCGAGAAGGCGAGCGTCGCGGTCCACCAGTGTCCATGATTGGGGGGGCGGCAGATGCGGAGCCAGCGCCCTAAGGGTTGCGCCTGTGCCTGCGCCAAGGTCGCAGATGTGAGTGGGGCCACGTTGGCTATCCTGCTCGCCCTGTGCGTGACCGCCTTGGGTTGCGAGGAATGTGGCAGCGGCGTCCATAAGCTCGTGTGAGCGGGCGCGATCGTCTGCCGCTGTGCGAAGGGCCAGCCAGTCTGCCGAAAAGGTTCCGCTATCGCTCATGGTTGTGCCTCGACCAGTTGGGAGACGATCTTGGCTGTTGAGTCCCAATCGCCAAAGCGCTGGCCGGCAAGACGTGCGCCCTCACCAAGGCGCATTCGCAAGGCTTCGTCGCTCAAAAGAGCGCGCAGTGCGGTTGCAAAAGCTGCCGGATCGCCTGGGGGAACGAGACGACCTGCGGTGACAGGGACAACGCCTGGAACCGCGCCCCCGGTGGTGCCCACGACGGGAAGCCCTGCCGCCATCGCTTCGGCAAACACCATCCCAAAGCCTTCATAGTAGGTGGCAAGGGCAAAGATGCTCGCCGCCTCAAAAGCGGGGCCAATCTCGGCTTGATCCAAAGGCCCGCGCAAACGGACACGATCTCCAAGCCCAAGGTGATCGATTTGGGCAGCGATGTCTTTGGCGGTGCCGCTTTCTGGCGGCATATGGCCGATGATGTCGCAGTGAAAATCGAGGTCGGCGAGCAGCGCGAGGGCGCCAATCAAAATGTCATGGCCCTTGCGCGGGGAAAGGCTCCCCACAGAGACGATTTTGGGCGGGCTGACCGGCTTTCTGCGCAACTGGCGCCAGTCGGCGCTGATCCCCGGGGAGGCCACATGAATAAGGTGGGAAGGAACGCCAAAGAGTTCGGTGAGCCGCCGCGCCGTGTCTTGGCTGGTCACAATAACGGCTTTTGCCTTTTGAAGCGCTGCTCGCTCCGCCGCCTCGAGCCGTTTTGCATCCTGATCGTTGAGGCCCGTTTCGAGGCACAACGGGTGGTGGATGAGGGCTACCAGCGGCGCTTTGATCTCCTCTAGTATCTCTGTCGGCATAACACTGTAGGCCAGCCCATCCACAACAAGCACTGCCGCGTTGGGGACACCTTTGAGCGTTTCTCCCGCCCGCTCCAAAGTTCCCTCGTCTGGGGCCGGAAACCCATCGCCCAGTTCAATGGGGTGGATGGTGTGGCCAGCCCGGGCGAGCGCTGAGATGAGCGCTCGGTCGTAGCCATATCCGCCGGTGGGGGTGTTGATGTCGCCTGGTACCGCGAAGGCGATATCACGCATTGGGCAGGTCAGCTTCGTACCATGCGCGTGCCACGTGCGACTCGTTGAGCGTCACCTTGAGCCGGCTCACGCCCTGAGCGTCTTCCCCCAAAGTGCCAGCAGCGCACGCTTCGGCGAGGCGATCGAAAATATACTTTGCCAGCACCTCGGTGGTGGATGTGCGGTCAGAAAATTGGGGCAAATCGTCAAGATTTTGGTAGTTGATGGGGGCAAGAATTTCTGACAGCGCGGTGCTTGCAAGGCCAATGTCGATGACGATGCCGTTGGGGCCAAGTTGAGGGGAGAAAAAGGCCGCGTCGATCACAAAGGTTGCCCCATGCAGCTTTTGGGCAGGGCCAAACGCCTCGCCCTTGAGGCTGTGGGCAATCATGATGTGGTCGCGGACTTCTAAGGCGAACATGGCCTATTCCTTTTCAAGCGGTGTGTTGTGGGATGCGCGCTCGCGTTATCCCGCGGCATCGTCATAGGTTAAAATGATGGCAAGAGGGCCATGGCCATCCATCAGCGGGGGAAGGTCGCTCGGGGCCGATAGGAATGGGACCCGGTGGGTGATGAGTGCGTCGAGTGCTGTGTCATCCAACAGGCCGAGCGCGGCTTCCATACGGCGTCGATGGGTCCAGCGTGGCGCGCGTGTTGCCGGGAGCCGGCCCACCTGGGAAGACACAATCGTCAGCCTTTGGGAGTGAAACGCCCCGCCCAGCGGCACCGTTGCGTCCCGCGCCCCATGCCAACTCGCTTCGACAATGCGCGCTTCGAGCCCTGCCGCTTCAATGGCAAGCGCCAGACCTCGGTCGCTGGCGCTGGCGTTGATGGCCACATCGTAGCCCTCGCCCACCGCGTCGGGCGGGCAAAACCGTGCGCCCAGTGCGCCAACGATCCGGGCTTTATTGGGGTCCACATCCGTGGCGGTGACACGTACGCCTGGCATGCGGGCCAAAAGGCGGGTGATCAGGAGGCCCACAACACCTGCCCCCACCACAAGCACGTCATCTCCAAGGCTGGCGCCGCTGTCCCACACAACGTTGAGGGCGGTTTCCATGTTTGCGGCAAGGGTTGCCCGCTCGGGGGGGATCGCTTCTGGAATGGGCACAATGGCGCCAGGGTCGAGCGCGACCCGCGTCTGATGGGGGTGAAGCGCAAAGCCCATCCGTCCTACCAGATGCGACGGTCCTGCGACAATCCGGCCCACAAGTGCGTAGCCGTACTTCACCGGAAAGGGGAACTGGCCCTCTTGGTGGGGGCAAGTCATCCTGTCCGCCTCGCTCTTCGGGACGTTTCCGGTCAACACCAAGCGTTCCGTCCCGCGGCTGATCGCTGAGGCGAGCGCGTTCATCACCGCAGCCCCATCTGTCGGAGTGATCTTTGCCGGCAACAGCGCGTATTGGCCGGCTGTTTGGCACCACAGCGCGGTGGCGTGGAGATCGTCTTGAGGCGGGGTCGTGGGGCTCATGTGTCCTTGAGACATGGGTGCGGGCTTAAGCTTAGCTTTGCCGGCGCGCTTTAACTGGTCTTGCTCCTGGGCTCAATCGCTTACCCTTGCCTGGGACCGTATCGGGCAGGCGTTGAAGCAAGCGTATGCGGCACCATCGCGGCAAGAATGGTCACGATTTGACCTTCCTCGAGATGCGCCGTTGGAAACATTGCCCCGACTGCTTGACGGTAAAGCGCACACGGCATGGTTGGTTTGGGGGCGTTGCATTGGCGCGGCAGCCCATCGTAGGGGCTTGGGGAACGCGTGCGACTATTTCAAAGGGTGGCTCCGGCACATGAGCAAGGGATCAGTCGAGGGGCTTTATCGCTATCCGGTGAAGGGGCTTTCGGGTGAGCGGGTGGACGCGCTCTCGCTCATGGCTGGAGAAGGCGTCGAGCACGATCGCACCATCGGCTTTTTGCGCCCGCATATCCCCTTTGACGAGGCCGCGCCCAAGTCGCTCCAAAAGACCTGCTTCTACATGCTGGCGCGCGATGCTGCGCTGGCTCAGCTTTCAACACGGTATGACCCTCAGTCGGACGCGCTGACCATTGAAAGGAACGGCTCGGGTGAGGCGTATGACCTCTCGACAACTAAGGGCGTGTCCGGCGCCGAACGAGCCATTCAATCTGCGCTTTCGCTGCCTGATGAGGCGCGACCTCGCCTTGTGCGGGGGGGCGCGCATCGCTTTACGGATGTGTCTGTGGTGTCTGAGACCTTTATGAACGCCATCTCGCTCATCAACCTTGCGTCCGTGCGCGATCTTGGCAGGCGCATCGGCGCGCAGGTGGACCCGTTAAGGTTCAGGGGGAATATCGTCTTCGATGGCTGGCCTGCGTGGTCCGAGCTTGAGGGTGAGGGGCGGACGATTGCCATCGGGGACGTGCGGCTCAAAGTGCTGTTGCGGACACAGCGGTGCGCTGCCACCACCGTCAACCCTGCCACCGCGCAGCGTGATCTTTTCATCCCAAAGCACCTGATGGACGAGTACGGCCATGCGGATATGGGCATTTACGCAGAGGTGCTCTCGGGCGGGACAGTGAAGCCGGGCGACGCCATCACGCTGGAGTGACCGCCTTGTTCTTAGGCTGCAATGCTCGTCAGCGCGTTAAAACGTTGTGACGTCGCCGCGCTCCCGCAGCGCGTCGATCAGGCGAAGATCGTGGGAGTTTGAGACGCGCAGGAGATTGATGGTGCGTGGGGTCAGCGTCTCCACTCGCGCAATTTCATAATCATCGAACGCGTGGATCTTAGTCACTTTTTGCTTTCTGAGATCACCGGTGAGCATCCCGTGCTCGCGCAACCAGTGTTCTATCCCCTCAAGGTCTTTGACGAGGAGAAGGTCGTTATCCATGCGGTGCTTGATGATGGGCCAGATGTCATCCCAATCCCGTCGGGTGACGTCAGCAAACCCCGTGTAGGCCCTGCACATGGCATTGCGCCAGCCATGCCCAAGAGGTGGGATGGTATCAAACGTCTCCCGCTTAATGTCGTTGAGATCGGTGAGGACTCCTTTGATCATGCTGTGCATCTTGGTGGCTGGGCTTGTGTGCAAATAGTTGAAGTAACTGCATATACGTTCGATAGGTTCGCGGACTGCAGAAAAATAAATGTATTTACGAGAAAAATATTCGTGCACACCCCACATATTATGGCCCATGACGGCGTCGTATTCATCTGCGTGTTCGGAAAGGATTTTTCTCGCCGGCTCGCCTGCTTGGTGCAAAACGCGATCGCCGAAGTAGGTCCGCAAAACAACGTTGACCGCGCCGCCAGCACACTTGGGCACATGGAGATGGATAATGACTGGCTCTCTCATAAAGACTTTCTGAGCGCGGGCGTCCTGATTATTGTCTCCATTTGCTAGTCAAGATGGAACACCTCTTCCATCATCGCCCACCACTCATCCTCGGCCCGTGTGCTGAGGGGCCGCTGCATCGGATTGCACACGGCCCACCATCGTTGCGTCGCTTCATCATCAGCGATGGCTTTCATATCCGCAGCGAAGTCCGAGCCATGGTATTCCCATGTGGAAAAGAGGAGATTTTCGGGCTCGCGCAAATATATTGAATAGTTTTTGATGTTTGACGCTGATAGTCGGCTTAAGACATCTGGCCAAACATCGGCGTGTAAACGTTTATACTCGGGAATGTCTTCCGCAGCGATCCCGATGACCATGCCCATCCGCTCCATCGCGTTCTCCCTTAATCGTTTCACGCGGAGCCTAGCACAAGAGGAACGGCGGGGGCGCGGGTCCCGTTTGCTGGCCAGAGCCGCCCGGGGGGCGTGCGCGCAGGGGCCTGTTGTCCTACTGCGATGATACCCATGGGGATTGCCAAAGACCTGGAACGTGGGTTGCATACATCGAGCGCAGTGGGTGCTAGCCTGCTTTCCGGTGCTGCACACTTTTGAGGAGCAGGAGATTGAGCTCTTTTCCCAAGGCGGACATCGTTTTGCGTGGTGGCCAGATCTGGTGCGGCAAACGCGAGGGTTTGGCTGAGGCGATGGCGCTTTGGTCAGGGCGCGTTCTTGGCGTTGGTGGTGTCAGCGATGTCGATCCTCTGATCGGCCCGCAGACCAAGGTGATTGAGCTCAATGGGCGGCTCGCAACGCCGGGCCTCAACGACGCCCATATGCACCTCCTCCCCTACGGATTGGCGATGTCTGAGGTGGACCTCAGACCCGCAGCCGCCCCCACGCTTGATGCGATCCTTGCCGCGCTGAAAGCCCGTGCCGATGCACTAGGCCCCGGGGAGTGGGTCCTCGGGCGTGGCTACGACCACTTTCAGCTTGATGTGAAACGCCATCCTCTGCGCGAGGAAATCGATAAAGTGGTGCCCGATAACCCTGTCTATATTGTGAGGACGTGCGGGCACCTTTCCGTCCTCAACTCCATGGGCTTTCAAAGGGTGGGGATCACTGAGGACACGCCCTCGCCCCCAGGCGGGCTCATTGAGCGTCGCGATGGTGCCCTTACGGGGCTGCTGGCCGAAACGGCGCGCGAATTGGTGATGGCTGCGCTCCCTGAAGCGCTGGAAGACGACTTGGTGGCCGCCATCGAGCGCGGTGGGAAGGACCTTCTCACCTACGGGATCACCTCCGTGATGGAAGCGGCTGTGGGCATGCGCGATGGGTGGCTTGAAATGACCGCCTATGAAAAGGCGCGGCGGACGGGGCGGCTGCCGGTGCGCACCTATGCGGTCCTGATGGGTGACAAAGGCCGCAGCATCCTCGGCGAAGCGTTTGATGCTGGTATGGTCACCGGCGCGGGCGACGAGATGCTGAAAGTGGGCGGGGTGAAAATCTTCACCGACGGCTCTTTTGGCGGGCGCACGGCGGCCATGTCGACACCCTACGCTGGCAGCGACAACGACCGGGGTATTTTATGCCTGCCCGACGCTGAGCTTGATGAGATGGTGCGCGATGCCCACCAAAAAGGCTACCGGATGACCATCCATGCCATTGGTGACGAGGCGATCGAGCAGACATTGTCGGCAATGGAGAAGGCACTTGATGCGGCGCCTGCGCCCGACCGCCGCCACAGAATTGAGCATTGCGGCTGGCTCACGGACGGCCAGATGGACAGAATGGTGGCGCGGCACATTCTGCCTGCCCCCCAGCCAAGCTTCCTTTATGAGTTCGGCGATCTCTACCTCACCCTTGCTGAGGAAGACAGGGTTGCCCGGTCCTACCCCATGCGCACGTTTGCCGAGCGGGGGTTGGAGCCGTCCGCTTCCACGGACTGTCCCGTCACATCCATCGATCCTTTCGCCAACCTCTTCACTATGGTGACCCGCAAGACCAACCGCGGCACCGTCATCGGTCCTGATCAAGCGTTGAGCGTGGAGGAGGCCCTTCACGCCTATACCTATTCCTCGGCCTATGGCGCCAAAGAGGAAACGATTAAGGGCCGCCTCGCCCCGGGACAGCTTGCTGACGTGGCCGTCTTCTCCCGCAATATGTTGGAGGGGCCGGCGGACGCCATCTTAGAAAGCGCGTGCGATCTCACCATCTTGGGCGGTGAGGTGGTCTATGACCGCCACGGCGCACATTCATGATCCAACAAGTCGGCCAGCGCCTCTTGTTGTCGATCCCTGTGCTCTTGGGGGTCCTGTTCCTGGGCTTTGCGCTGTTGCAACTGGTGCCTGGTGATCCGGCCGTTGTTCTGGCGGGGCCCATGGCGACGCCCGACGTGGTTGAGGCAATCCGTCAGGACATGGGCCTTGGTGAGCCGATCCTCGTTCAGTTCTGGGACTATCTGACCCGGGTGCTTCAGGGCGACCTGGGGCGCTCGATGATCTCGAACAAAACCGTTGCGTCCGAACTCGGCGCTGCCATCGGACCGACTCTTGAGCTGATGTTTGCTTGCCTGGTGTGGTCGATCCCGCTGGGGATGGTGCTGGGCACGGTGGCGGCGGTCTTCCGCGGCACGCTGCTGGACCGTTTGGTGGTGGCGCTCTCGGTGGCCGGTGTGTCGCTGCCGATTTTCTTCATCTGCCTTATCCTCATCCAATATTTGGGCGTTGCATGGCGAATGTTCCCGTTTTTGGGGCGCGGGGGGCCGCTGTGGACGGTGGAGGGGATCAACCACATCGTTTTGCCGGCGCTCTCGCTGGGCTTCATCTTCATCGGGCCTGTGGCGCGCATGACGCGCACATCCGTGCTGGAGGTTTTACGGCTCGACCATGTGCGCACCGCCCGGGCCAAAGGGCTCACCGAACGGCAAGTGATCTTGCGCCATGGGTTGCGCAACGCACTGGTGCCCATCATCACGCTGATTGGGCTCCAGGCGGGCTATCTTCTGGGCGGCGCTGTGGTGACGGAGACAATATTTGCCTGGCCTGGGATCGGGCGTCTTGCCGTCGGTGCCATCTTGGCGTCGGACTTTCCGTTGGCGCAGGGCGCTATTCTTGTCCTGGCGCTGGGGTTTATTGTGGTCAACTTGCTGGTGGACATGGCGTATGCCGCGCTCGATCCAAGGGTGGGTAAGGCATGAGCGCGGTTGACCTTAACACCGCAGCTGGCGCCAGCGGTGGAGCGCCCGCATCCACCGCGTGGTACCGGCGGCTTCTGAAAGATCCTGCCGCGCTTGTGTCGATGGTGATCCTGGCGGTCATTGTATTGATGGCCATGGCGGCCCCGCTTGTGGCGCCGCACGATCCCTACGTGCGGGTTGGTTCACCCATGGTGCCGCCCATCTGGGCCGACCGCGGCAACATAGACTATCTTCTGGGCACCGACGGTCAGGGCAGGGACATTTACTCTCGGCTTCTTTACGGCGCGCAGCTCACGCTCCTCATTGGCGTCGTCAGTGTGTTGATTGGCGGCGCGGTGGGCTCATTCTTCGGGCTCTTGTGCGCGTTTTATCGGCGGTTCGATGTTTACCTGATGCGCTTTGTGGACATGCTCTTGTCCTTCCCAGCGATCCTTCTGGGCCTTGCGCTGGTGGCGGTGTTTGGACCTGGGGCTGTGCCTGTTGTGGTGGCGCTTGCCATTGCGACAGTGCCCGATTGTGCGCGGATCGCAAGGTCCATTGCGGTCTCAATTATGGAACAGGAGTACATGGAGGCAGGGCGCGCTGTGGGCCTATCGGACCGCGCGCTCTTCGTCCGATACCTCTTGCGCAATGCGTTGTCGTCAATCCTCATCTTTATTTCGATGCGGTTTGGCCAGGTGATCCTCATCGGTGCGGCGCTTTCCTTTCTTGGACTTGGTGCGCGCCCTCCCACAGCAGAACTCGGCATGATGGCCGCCCAAGGACGGGACTTTCTGCTCTTTGCCCCGCACATCGCGGTGATCCCCAGTATTGCCATCTTCGTCATCGTCTTGGCCGCCAATATCTTGGGTGATGCCATGCGCGACATCCTCGACCCGCGGCTGCGGTCTTGAAAAACTTGAACGTTTGGAAGGAGCCACAATGAAGCGTCTTTTCCCAAAAGCTCTGGCGGCTGCTGTGCTTCTGGCGCCGGCAGTTGCCACGGCCCAAGACATCACCATCGTGCGTGAGGTCGACACCAGCAACTACGACCCGCAGCGCTCGGTTGCCCGCGGTGCGGCAGAGGTGTTGTTCATGCTGGGTGATACACTTGTCAGCCTTGCGCCTGACATGGAAACTATTCTGCCGGGCGTTGCCGAAAGCTGGGAGATCTCAGACGATGGTAAGGTCTACACCTTTAAACTGCGCGATGATGTGAGCTTTTGCGACGGTAAGAAGATGACCGCGCATGATGTGGCCTATACCATCAAGCGCTGGGTAGATCCTGAGACGCGCTCGCCCGTGGCCTGGAGGGCCGGCGACGTGGAGGACGTGGTCGCGATCGACGATTATACTGTCGAATACCGGTTAGAAGCGCCGTTCTCCGAGCTTCTCTATCAGCTCACCCAGTCCTTCGGCACCATTGTCGACAAGGAGAATGTGGAAGCGCTCGGGCCCGATTTCGGCGTTACCGGTATGAATGGCACAGGACCGTTCTGCTGGGGCGAGTGGACACCGCGCAACAAGATGGTGATCAACCGGCACGACGCCTATAGCTGGGGCCCACCGCTCTACAACAACACCGGCCCCGCACACATTGAGACCATCACCTTCCAAATTGTGCCGGAGGAAAGCACCCGCACCGTCGCTGTGCTGACAGGGCAGAGCGAGATCACGCAGTATGTGCCTTACATCGCGCTGGAACAGCTGCGGGCGGCCCCAAACGTTGATGTGGTGAAGTCAGACGCGGCGCACTGGACCTACTTCATGGGCTTTAAGATCGACAAGCCCACGGTCGCCGATCCTGCTGTGCGCAAAGCTATCAACCTTGCGGTGGACCAGGCGGCGATGGCGAGCGATCTTCACTTCAACGAGGTGGAGCCAGCATTTTCCTATATCAGCCAAACCGCGCTCGACTGGAACGACGCCCTCGACGATGAGCTCCTCACCTTCGATGTGGCGGCGGCCAACAAGATCCTCGATGATGCGGGCTGGGTCCCCGGTGCGGACGGCATTCGCGAAAAGGACGGGGTTCGCCTTGCCCCCGTTGCTTACATCTTCACAGGCTCCACCTGGTCCAAGATTTCTGAAGCTGTGCAGGCATCGCTCCGGGAAATCGGTGTCGACCTACAGCTGCAACCTTTCGATTCCACAGTGGTGTGGGGAAAGCTTGCCACCCAAGAATTTGACGTTTTTGGGATGAGCTTCCCCTACGTGTCGGCCGGCGATGCGCTGAACCTTTACTTCCGCTCAGAAAACATGCCCACGCCAAACCGGATGAATTGGGACGATCCTGAAACCGACCGCCTGCTCGACGAAGGCAAAACCGCCATCGACGCGGCCACCAGAGCCGCGGCCTACGGTGCCGTCCTAGAAAAGGTGCACGATGCGGCGGTGTGGCTGCCCCTTTACCATGAGCCCATGGTGCTGGCCCAATCCACGGATCTAGAGCCAGTGGTGCCGCACAATATCTACGGTGCCGGTCTCTACAAAGGTCTCGACCTGAAGTTCAAAGAATAGGCGTCGTAAAGACACAATTGTCTTAGGTCCCGGTCAAGCCGGGATCTTTACGAATTGTCTTAGGTCCCGGTTAAGCCGGGACCTCTACGAGGGGTAGCATGACAACCGTCATCAAAAATGCGGCCTGGGCGGTGGTTTACCGCGATGGCGCGCATCGATACGAAAAGAATATCGACATCGCCTTTGATGGTGGGGTCATCACCCACGTGGGGCCGTCCTATGATGGCCCGGCCGATGAGACGATCGATGCTCAGGACGCGCTTGTCTCACCGGGTTTTGTTAACATTCACTCCCATCCATCATCGGAGGCCATGAACAAAGGCTTCCTTGATGAGCTTGGGAGCCCCCGCCTTTACATGAGTTCGCTCTATGAATTCATGCCGCTCTTCCGCCCGGATGCACAGGGCCAAAAGGCTTGCGTTGAAGTGACCCTCAGCGAGCTGTTGCAGTCGGGCGTGACTACCCTTGTCGATCTTTCAGTGGCGTGGGACGGTTGGATAGACACCATGGCGTTGTCGGGCATGCGGGGCGTTTTGGCGCCCATGTATCGCTCAGCACGCTGGTTCACCAAAAATGGCCACGTGGTGGAGTATGAGTGGGATGAAGCCGCCGGACGGGCCGCCATGGAAAGCGCTCTCAGCATCGTCGATGCGGCGCAGCGGCATGAGAGCGGGCGCCTTTCAGGGATGGTGGCGCCCTCCCAGATCGATACCTGCACACCCGAACTCATCAAAGACAGCGCCGGCGCCGCGGCAGATCGCGGCGTTAAGCTGCAAATCCACGCCGCGCAAAGCGTTGTTGAGTTTCACGAAATCACGCGGCGACACGGCCGTACACCCATCGAGTGGTTGGATGACCTTGGCGTCCTCAAAGAGGGTTCCATCATCGGCCACGGGATCTTTTTGAACGACCATCCCTTTTTGCAATGGCCTCAGGCAAGAGATTTTGAGCGGCTGAAGGAAAGCGGTGTGGCCGTTGCCCATTGCCCCACCGTCTTCCAGCGCCGCGGGATCACTATGAATACTGTGGGCCGCTATCTGCGCAATAATATCCCGTTGGGGATTGGGACCGATACATACCCCCACAACATGCTCGACGAGTTGCGCACAGCGCTATACTTATCGCGGGTCATCTCAGGCGATCCGTTCGACCTACGCACTTCCGATATTTTCAATGCCGCGACCGTGGGTGGCGCATCCATCTTGGGCCGTGATGACATTGGCCGCCTAGCGGTGGGTGCAAAAGCAGACCTTTTCCTTGCCGACATCACAGACCCAGCCATGCGACCTTTGCGCGATCCACTACGCTCGCTCATCTATATTGCCCAAGAGCGGGCTGTGCGGACGGTCTTTGTGGATGGGCGCAAAGTTGTGGAGGGGGGTAAGGCGCTCGCGTTTGATCTTGAGGATGCGCTTGATCGGCTGGAGGCGGCCCAAAGGCGGGCAGAAGAGACCTTCAAAAGCCTCGACTTTAAGGGGCGCACCCATGATGAAGCTTCGCCTTACGTTTTCCCAATCGCATGAGCGAACCGCTCCTCAAGATTGAGGATCTCCAAGTCCATTTCCATGTGGGCGGCACTGTCCAGCGGGCGGTGGACGGTGTGGGGTTTGAGGTGGGCCGCGGCCAAACAGTTGGCATCGTCGGCGAATCGGGCTGCGGTAAGTCTGTGACATCCCTTGCGATCATGCGCCTTGTCCCGCGCCCACCTGGCCGATACGCCGGCGGCCGCATCGTCTTTGATGGCACTGACCTTCTCAAAGCGAAAAAGCGGCAGATGCGGGCGTTGCGCGGTGGGCGGATTGGGATGATCTTTCAAGAGCCCATGACGTCACTCAACCCGGTCTATACATGCGGGGCGCAGATTGCGGAAAGCTTGACGGCCCACTCGGGGCTGCGCGCCCATGCAGCGCGCGATCGCGCCATTGAACTCTTGCAGCTCGTGGGTTTGCCCTCGCCAGAAAAGCGGGTGGACGACTTTCCCCACCAGCTCTCTGGTGGTCAGCGGCAGCGCGTGATGATTGCGATGGCGCTCGCCAACGACCCCGATCTCCTCATCGCCGATGAGCCCACCACAGCGCTCGACGTTACCATCCAAGCTCAAATCCTGGAGCTGATGGATGACCTTAAAACCCGCACGGGCGCGGCGACCATTTTGGTGACCCATGATCTGGGCGTTGTGGCGCAAAGCTGCGATCAGGTGGTGGTGATGTACGCCGGCCAGGTGGTGGAGCGGGCGCCTACGGCGGCCCTTTTTGCTGACCCGCAGCACCCTTACACCATTGGACTGATGGCAGCCGTCCCCAGCGCGGACGGCGCGCCGCAAAAGCTCTCCACCATCCCAGGCTCCTTGCCCCCCCTTGACCGCCCACCCGCGGGCTGCCGGTTTGCGCCACGCTGTGCCCTCGCCGATGGCCAATGCCACACCACACCGCCACCCCTTCGCGAAATCGCTGATGGCCACGTGGCAGCGTGTTGGTATGCCCCCATTGAGGGGACGTCATGACGCCCATTCTGGCCGTGGAGGGACTGACGAAGCGGTTTCCGGTGCGGCGCGGTATCTTGCGGCGGGTGGTGGGGCATGTGGAGGCGGTGCGCGATGTAGACCTTGCCATTGCACCGGGTGAAACCCTTGCCATCGTTGGTGAATCAGGTTGCGGAAAGTCCACGCTGGGCCGCTTGATGCTGCGGCTCATCGAGCCCACAGCGGGTAAGGTCACCCTCGACGGGACCGATACTATGGCGTTGAAAGGTCCCGCCCTCCGCCGGCTGCGGCGGGACATGCAAATCATCTTTCAAGACCCTTTTGGCTCGCTCAATCCGCGCATGAGTGTGCGTGAAACGCTGGCCGAGCCGCTGAAGCTCCATGGTCTTGCTGACACGGATGACACCATCGCCGCCGCCGTTGATGATCTTCTGATGCGCTGCGGTCTGTCAGCGCATCATGCTGGCCGGTACCCCCATGAATTCTCTGGCGGACAACGCCAACGGGTGGGCATTGCACGGGCCCTTGCCACGCGGCCAAAGCTGATTGTGTGCGATGAGCCCGTGTCAGCGCTTGACGTATCGGTACAGGCGCAGATCCTCAATCTGCTGGCCGCTTTGCAGCAAGATCTCGGCTTGGCGTATGTTTTTATCAGCCATGATCTTGCGGTTGTGCGCCATGTGGCCCACCGCGTTGCTGTGATGTACTTGGGTAGGATCGTTGAAGAGGCGCCGGCCGAAGACCTTTTTGCAAAACCGCTCCATCCTTACACACGATCGCTGCTTGATGCGGTGCCGCGGCCAGACCCCACACGGCGGCGCGAAACCGTCAGCGCGAAAGGGGATGCACCGAGCGCCATGGCCATCCCACCAGGGTGTGCTTTCCACACCAGGTGCCCGATCGCCACCGCCCGATGCAGCGCCGAACGCCCCGCACTTCGCCCCCTCGGCACCACCAAAGTGGCCTGCCACCATGCCGAGGACGCACCGGTGCGGCCCGCGGCTGGGGTGACGGCAAGCGATGCGCTGAGGAAGCGCCTTGCAATCTTAAACGAGCGGCGACGGGCACGAGAGGCAGAGGTTACGGCATGAATGGGGCTGAAAGTGTGGTGCGCTCGCTCCATGCCGGTGGGGTCGACGTGTGTTTTGCTAATCCTGGCACATCGGAGATGCACTTTGTCGATGCGCTTGACCGAACAGGGCTTATGCGGTGCGTGCTGGGCCTTTTTGAGGGAGTGGTCAGCGGGGCGGCCGATGGCTATGCCCGTATGGCCGGTAAGCCAGCGGTCACCCTTCTCCATCTGGCGCCAGGGTTTTCCAACGCGGGCGCCAACCTCCATAACGCCCGCAAAGCCCGCTCGCCCATCATCAACCTGGTGGGCGATCACGCTCAGCGGCATCTCGCCTATGATGCCCCCCTGACAGCAGATGTTGCCGGCGCGGCGGCCCCGTTCAGCGATTGGGTGCACACCGCCACCTCATCTTCAACCATCGGCGCAGATGCTGCACGTGCATTCACCGTGGCGACGGGTAAGCCCAATAAAATCGCCACGCTGGTCGCCCCGGCAGATACCGTGTGGGACGATGGCGGCATGGTTGCTGAGCCTCAGGTGCCAGCGCCTCCCACAAGCGTTGATGGGGCGATGCTCGACGATGCTCTTCATGCCATCGAAGGTGGGCGAACTGTCATCCTTGCCGGCGGCTCAATTCTTGAGAGCGAGCGCGCCCTAGCGCTCCTCAGCGGAATAGCCGCCGGCACTGGGGCCACCGTGTTGACCCCCCTCAGCAACCGCCGCATGGAGCGCGGCAAGGGTTGTGCAAACTTTGCCAAAGTACCCTATCCGGTGGATATGGCGTTGGAGCTGATGCGCCCTTTTGAGCACTGCCTCTTGATTGAGGCGGTGGAGCCCATCGCGTTTTTTGCCTACATGAACAAGCCATCGCAGATCCTGCCGGAGGGATGTGAGCGGATCACGCTGGCGGGGGTCGATGGCGACGGGTGCGCCGCGGTGGAGGCGCTGGCCGATCGCGTAGGGGCCAAGCCGCACATCCATGAGGTCAAAGCCATCGCAGGCCCGCAGCGCGGCCCGATCAATGCGGAAGGGTTTGCTGCGGCCGTTGTGGCGGCGATGCCCGACAACGCCATCGTGTGCGATGAGAGCATCACCATGGGCCGCGCTCTTCACGGGCTCACGATGACTGCGCCGCGCCACAGCTGGATTGCGTTGACGGGCGGCGCGATCGGCATCGGCCCGCCCCTGGCGCTGGGCGCAGCGATTGCTTGTCCTGATCGTCCCGTGCTCTCGCTCCAAGCGGATGGTTCGGCCATGTACACCATCCAAGCCCTTTGGACACAGGCGCGCGAGGGTGTGAATGTCACGACGGTCATCCTTGCCAACAAAGGCTATGAGATCTTGAAGGGCGAACTCATCAACGTTGGGGCAAACCCTGGCCGCGGTGCGCTTGATATGCTGGAGGTGGATCGGCCGACGCTCGATTTTGTGTCAATGGCGCGGGGCATGGGCGTTCCCGCCACCCGGGTGGAGACTGTCGAAGCGCTGATCCACGAGATAAAGACGGCAACGGCCGAACCGGGGCCCACTTTGATCGAAGCCGCGGTTGCGTAAAGGCATTGGTGGGGGCGCCAATGCCAGAGCGCTGGGCTTTATGCCCTTGCGGATGCTTGGTTTGGGGCGGAGGGCCAGCCCTCGCCCCAAGATGATAATCGCGTTACGCTGCCCAGTGGGCCGCGCTGCGCTTTAAGAACATCTCACGGAATTGCGCAGTGGTTTTGGGCAGCAACGCGCCTGTCTCCCAGTCTAGCACCACCCCGTGGCGGCGAATGGCGTCGAACTTATCAATCTCGCCCGCCCGGTACGCCGCTGCGATGGTTTCTGGGTCGGCGTTGAGCCACTGAGCGCGTGCGCCCTTGATCTCCGCTCGAAGCGTTTTGGTGGCCTCCTCATCAATCTCGTAAAGGCAGATCTCCGGGTCGATGGGCTTGATGACAACGCCATAGTCCTTTGCGGCGCGCTCCACGGACACATACTCGTCAATGACGTCTTCAAGGACGGCCGCAGGGTCGCGCAGGAGAGGGTCCCCGTAGCCGCCGCCGCCCGCGGTGGGGCGGGAAAAGACGTCACCTTTTGCCATCGGAACATCGGAGAATGTGGAGCCAAGCCAGTGCTCGTTTGTGGTGCCTTCGCGCACCAGGTGGAGACCGTGGGGCATGGAGGGAAGGCCCCCCTCAATCCCCCACACCACGGCCCGCTCGCGGTCGCAAATATAAGAGATCACCGTGTTGTCTGCGTCGAGCAGGATGGAGGTTTTGCGCACGCCGGCGCCGCCCCGCCATTTGCCGGGACCGGGGGAGTCGGTGAGGATTTCGAACTCGGTGGTGCGAATGGGGTTGGCCCGCTCCTGCCCCTCGACCGGCTGCGCCATCAAGCCCGTGCCGAAGCACGCCGTGGTGGTGTTGCACCCGTCCTTCCCGTTGCGTCCGCCCCAACCACCAGGCAGCCAGTCATAGAACATGAAGATGGCCTTCTGGTCGTGCCGTGCGTCTGTCCCCCCCGTCAGCAAATACTCCAAGTTGAAGGCGCAGGCGATGGCCCGTTCCGGCATAATCTTCGACCACATCTCGTAAATCGAGTTCATGATCTTTTCGAACGGCATCAAAAAGCCCGTGACTGCCACAGGCCATTGCGCATCAACAATACTTCCCTCAGGCGCAACATACTCAAACGCCCGGTAAAAGCCCGAGTTGAGGGGAAGGTCCGGGAAGAAGGTCTTCATCCCCGCAGCGACTGCTGAAAATGTTGCCCCCGCGGCTGAGTTATAGATGGAGGCAATGGTGTCGTGGCTGCCTTCAAAGTCATAGTAGGCCTTGTCACCCTTGATGGTGAGTTTGACTTTGATGGGGATGAGGCCTTCTTCGCCCGCGGGGTCCCTGTCGACAAAGTCTTGCGTTTCCCACGTTCCATCTGGGAGAGCCGCAATCCTTTGGCGGACTACAGTTTCCACGTAGTCTTGCACTTCGGCAAAGCCCGCTTCCACAGTCTCAAGCCCGTACTTGTCGACGAGGCGCAGGATTTCTCGCGAGCAGACAAGTGTTGCCTGGGCCTGTGCCTGCATGTCGCCGATAATGGAAGCAGGATCGCGGCAGTTGGAAGCGATCAGATCGGCCACGTCTTTCAAGAACTTGCCCTGGCTGATCACCCTTACCGGGGTGATCCGGAGCCCTTCGCGGAACATCTCCCGCGCCAAAACGTCGAACGATCCTGGCACACTGCCGCCAACGTCCGACCAGTGTCCGTTGGACTGGCTGTAGCCTATCACCTTGTCGCCGACAAAGATTGGGCGGATCAGCCGGACATCGGAAAAGTGGGTCCCACCGGCATAGGGGTCATTGATCGCAAACACATCGCCAGGATGCATATCGTCTTTGAACACCTCGATGACGGCTTTACAGGTGAAGTGCAACGTGCCGACGTGCACCGCGATATCCTGGTTACCCTGCGCAACACAGTTTCCCTCAGCATCATGGAGGGCGCTTGAAAAGTCTCTGTTGAAGATGACGAAAGAATAGCAGGTGCGCAGGACCTGCTCGGCCATCTGATCCACACTGGTGATGAACGAGTTTTTCAAGACTTCGAAAGTGACGGGATCGAGCTTTTGGTGGCCAGCCATGATCAGCCCTCCACTTTGATGATGATGTTGAGGTGTTTGTCGACCTCTGCCGTCGCGCCCGGCGGGATCGAAATGGTGGAATCGAGTTGCTCCACCACCGCTGGCCCTTTGATGATGAAGCCAGCCGGGAGCCCCTCTCGGTCATAGACCGGGGTCTCGGACGGGCTTGTCTCATCAAACCAAACCATGCGGGTCTCCCGCGGTGGCGGCGTCTCACCTGTGGGCTCAAAGACGGCAAAGTCCGCTTTGGGCACCGTTCCGACCGCCTTTAAGTTAATGCGGAAGAAGCCGACAGGTGCATCGTCGCGGCGGAAGTTATACTCCCGCTCGTGCTCTTGGTGAAAGCTTTGGACAAGAGCGCCAACATCTGTAACCGGGCTTGGGACGCTCACCGAGAGCGAGCGCCACTGGCCTTGATACATCATGTCGAGGGAGCGAGCGAGAACGACGTTGTCTTTGGCAACCCCCTCGTGGGAAAGACGGTTGAGCGCTTCGGTTTCGAGCCGGCTGAACGCCGCTTCAAGTTCGCCAGGGTCGGCGGCAGACGCTGCTGCGAGGTAGCTCTCCGAATAGTCGTGCTGAATATCAACAAGGAGGCATCCAAGCGCTGACGTCACACCCGGATTGGGCGGCACGATCACAACGGGGATCGCAAGCTCCCGCGCCACATCAACCCCGTGGAGGGCCCCCGCGCCGCCGAAGGCAACCAGCGCAAAGTCGCGTGGGTCAAATCCGCGGGAGACTGAAATCAGCCGCACAGCGTCCGACATATTGGCGTTGGCGACCTTGATAATGGCAGCCGCCGCCTCTTCGCGCGAAATGCCGAAGGGCTTGGCGACGGTTTCGTCCACGGCCTGCGCGGCGAGGTCCTTGTTAAGCGTGATCTTGCCACCGGCAAGGCTCGTCCCCAACCGGCCAAGCACCACGTTGGCATCGGTGTTGGTGGCTTGTATGTTGCCGTTGCCGTAGCAGGCCGGGCCAGGCGATGCGCCCGCCGACTGCGGGCCGTTGTGCAATGAGCCCGCCTCGTCCCGCCAGGCCAGCGAGCCGCCGCCCGCGCCAATCGTCATCACCTCGATGGCGGGAAAGCGGATCGGGTAGCCGTACTCCACATACCAGTCTTTGGTTGTGCGAACCTCGCCGTCATAGGCCATGGAAACATCGGTGGAGGTGCCGCCCATGTCGAGGCCGATGGAGTTGCGATAGCCGCACGTCATCGCAATGTGCCGGCTTGCGATGGCACCTGCTGCGATCCCCGAACCTGCAAGCCGGGCGGCATAGTCTTTGACGCTCGCTGGTGTCATCACACCGCCGCCGGTGTGAAGGAGGAGAAGGTCCCGGGTGTAGCCGTCGCTCGCCAGCTTTTCGCCAAGCCGCGTCGTGTAGTCGACGACGATGGGGCTCAGCGCAGCGTTGGCGACCGTTGTCGAAAAGCGCTCATGCTCAAAGATTTCGGGCAAGACTTCCGACGAGATTGAGACGGGCGTTTCCGGCAAAACCTCTTGGAGGATTGCCTTCATCTTGCGCTCATTCTCGCCGTTGGCGTAGGCGTTCATGAAGCAAACGGCAATGGCAGAGACACCGCGGCGGCCCAGGATCCTCGCCACCTCCCGCGCGCCCGCCTCATCAAGCGGGATCACCACGTTCCCGTCAGCATCGACCCTTTCAGCAACCGTCAACCTGTCGCGCCGTGGCACATAGGGGCGCACGACATCTTTATAGGTGTCCCAAAGGTCTTCCTTGTTGGCACGGCGGATCTCGATGACGTCGCGGAAGCCTTTGGTGCACACCATTGCCGTGCGTGGCAGGCGGCGCGTGATGAGCGCGTTGGTGGCGACCGTCGTCCCATGGGAGAAAAGCGCAACGTTTGGAAGGTCAACGCCTGCTTGGGTGATCCCGGCGATGATCCCATCGATGGGATCAGCAGAACTTGCCGTCTTTTCAATGCGGATGAGGCCGGTGTCATCATCCATGATGCAGATATCGGTGAAAGTGCCGCCGACGTCGACGGCAACGCGGGATGTGGTCAAGCGCTTCCTCCTTTTTGGGCGATGGCCGGCCCTATCCGCTACGGCGCGGGGACGGGGTTTCGCCGTGGCTGCCGGCGCGTCGCCGCAGCCAGTGAGCGTATTGTATGGGCATGTCGGCGTAGGGGTCGGTTTCGCCGAGCGCGCGGGCAGCATGCCGCGGCCAGTGAGGGTCGGACAAAACCTCCCGGGCGAGCGCGATGAGGTCTGCTGCACCAAGCGTCAAGATGGTCTCAGCTTGGGCAGGTGAAGTGATGAGCCCCACAGCTTGTGTTTTGATCTCCGCGTCGCGGCGCACTGTGGACGCATAGTCCACCTGATAGCCCGGCGCCCTTGGGGGCATGGTGCTGATGCCGGAGCCGGAGATACCGCCTGACGAGCAGTCGATCACATCAACCCCCAGCGATTTCAAATGCTTTGCGAGGGTGACGGTGTTGTCGAGCGTCAGCCCGCCGACCTTGCCATCGATGGCAGAAACACGGACGAATAGCGGTTTTTCCTGGGGCCAGACCGCGCGCACCGCCTCAACAAGCTCAAGTCCGAAGCGCATGCAATTGTCTTCACTGCCGCCATAGGCATCGGTGCGCTGGTTGGCGATCGGCGACAAGAAAGAGTGCGCCAGATAGCCGTGTGCCATGTGGATTTCCACCACGTCGAACCCGGCAGCATGGGCGCGGCGCGCGGCGTCACACCACGCGTTGATGAGGCCAGCAATTTCGTTGGTGGTGAGGGCGTGGGGGACGGGCCATCCCTCATCAAATGCAATGGCCGACGGACCGACCGTCTGCCACGGTGGCTCCCCGTGGGCGACATCCGCGTCCCCCAGCGGGGCCTCACCGTCCCAAGGGCGGCTTGTGGAGGCTTTGCGTCCCGCATGGCCAAGCTGGATCCCGATGGCCGCGCCATAGGATTGCGCCATGCGGATAATGGGGCGGAGCGGCTCAACATGGTCGTCCGACCAAAGGCCTGAGCAGCCGTGGGAAATGCGGCCCTCTGCGGTAACGGCAGTCGCCTCCATCAGGACGAGCCCTGCGCCGCCGAGGGCGAACTGGGTGAGATGGGGGATGTGCCAGTCGCCCACAAACCCATCGATGGCGCTGTACTGGCACATGGGTGCCACTACGATGCGGTTCTTGAGCGTGAGCCCTTTGATGGTGAGGGGGCTGAAGAGAAGGCTTTTGGTGTCGCTCACGTCTCAACGGGCCTGTGTGGGATCATGACCGCGTCGGCCCTTTCGATGGCAAAGACGTCGTGCACCGGCGATCTCGTTTTGGGTGGGCCCGCGCGCGTAAGCACGGACCGACTTTAATCCTGCCTTGGGCGGATCGCGTGTCCGCCCAAGTCTATCGGTGCTGCAACAACGCGGGAATGCGTTGGCGCCACACGCAACTTAGCGCGCGATGTATTCGTAGCGCTCGCCAAACAGCACGTCCATGGGGACAGGCTCGGAGATGGTGTGTTCGGCGGCCACGCCTGGCTTACCGTCTGTGGTCTCCACAATCAGGTACGGCGCATAGTTTTGATGGTGTAGCTCGTCGGTGAAGGTACGGGTCCCCACCAAGAACGGCTCGTCTTTGAAGGTTTCCATGGCGGCGACAACAGCATCTGTATCGAAGGTCCCCGCCTTTTCGACGGCCCGCGCCCACATTTCCACGACCAGATAGCCCGGATAGGTGTATTGGCTATTGGGATACTCGCCGAAGCGCTCTTTGTATTTTTCGTTGAATTCATGCACCGCAGGCCGGGGATCATCACCGTAGATGGAAGCCTGTTCGGGAACGAAGTGATTGGACAGGTTAGGCACCGAATCGAGCCAGTAGGTACCGCTCATGGAGCTGCCGCCGCCCAGAGCTGACTCAATCCCAGCCGCCCGGATTTGGCGCAGCGCGCTGGCGCCGCCTGGCACGTAAGAGCAGCTCATGATCACATCAGGCTCTTCGGGCAGGTTCTTAATGCGGGTGATTTGCGCCGCGATGGATGGATCATCGTTCTTGTAAACGTCGTGACCCAAGATCTCGAGGCCAAGCACCTCACGCCACATCCAGTCGAACCCGTAACAGATGCCTTTGTTGTACTCGATGGTGGTGTCGAGAAGGATGTAGGCTGTCTTCCAATCTTTCGTTTTGGCACCCCATTCGGCGATGGTTGCCCCTTGCACAGCGGCCAGCACCGATGATGAAAACGAAGCATCCCCCACACCTTGAATGCCGGCGAGCACACTTTCCGCGCACAGGAAGATGGAGATTTTTTCAGCGTTCTGCGCCATCAGGGCAGCGGGTGCGCCAAAGTCATAGTCGCAATCGACGGCCACCATCTGTGCGCCTTCGCTGAGCACTTGGAGGCCAGCTTTAGCCCCCTCTGCGCGGTCGGTTTTGGCGTCGGCCATAACCGCCCGCAGCTGCTTGCCCAGAAGGCCGCCATTGGCGTTGATGTCATCAATGGCGATCAACGCCGCGTTGGTCGAGGGCTGGCTATAAGCCTGCATCCAGCCCGAGTAGGAGGCGGCAAAACCCACCACAACCTCATCGTCCGACGCCATGGCCGGCGTGAGAGCGAGCGATAAGCCAATGGCAGCAACTGCCGACTTCGCGAGCACCCTATCGTGTTTCCAACTCATCCGAAGATGTCCTCTCTGGTCAGGTTTTCTTATCCGTCAGCCTCGATCAGATCGATGCGTTTGATCAGATGATGGGCCTCCACGTGCGAGCGAAGCAAGAGGGAGGCCATTGGCGGGCCTCTTGGCGCTGCCCAATGCCTCACTTCACGTCTCTTCGGGACGTTGGTGGTTTGCGCACGATACGCCACTGATGGCGCCGGTGAGCGCCGTGTGCCGCGCCCACCCGGGCCGCTCCAGATGGCGCGACAAATTGGCATAGGCCAACCCGGCGGCTCGGCGATTGCTTCGCACGCTGCATTGTCCGCTCACCGGCAATATCATAACCTTGCGCCGCTTCTGAACAGCGGCCGAGGACACTGTCTTGCCGGTGTTGGACAAAAGCAACGCAAGCTTTGCGGGGGCCGTTCAACGGTCAACCTAAGGAATACGGATGCAATCATCTTCGACGCTTGAGGTTTTAAACGTCACCGTCCGCTTCCAAGGGTTGACTGCCATTGACAGCGTGGCCGAAACGCTGGTCTCCGGTGAAATTTTGGGTCTCATTGGTCCCAATGGTGCTGGGAAAACCACCCTTGTAAACGTCATCTCAGGATTCCAGACACCCACCGAGGGCGATGTTCGTCTCAACGCTGAGTCCATCAAGAAAGAAAATGCCCACTCTTTGCGGCGTAAAGGCGTGGCAAGGACGTTCCAAGCCGGCCGGCTTTTCCGGGAAATGAGCGTTTTGGAAAATGTCGAGGTGGCTGGCGTTGGTATGGGAGCGCGCCGTGCCGGTGCACAGACAGAGGCGATGGAACTCCTCGAATGGATCGGCCTGGCGGACAGGGCAAACGTCCTTGCAGGAGCCCTCCCTTACACCGACGAGCGGCGCGTTGGAATTGCCCGCGCCTTGATGAAGTCGCCTGAGTTCATCCTTCTTGATGAGCCGGCTGCTGGCATGTCTGACCTTGAGTGTGACGAGCTGATGCAACTGGTCAGGGACCTGCGCGACAAGTTCAACTGCGGTGTTCTCCTTATCGAGCACAATATGCGCGTTGTCATGGAAGTGTGCGAGAGAATTCATGTCCTCGACAGTGGTCGAACCATTGCCCGTGGTAAGCCTGACACTGTGAAGAACGATCCCGCCGTGATTGAAGCCTACCTGGGGCAGGGGTGAGCCGTGCTTGAAATCAAGGATTTATCTGTCCAATACGGCCGCCTGGTGGCGCTGAGGGGGATTTCGCTCAGCATCAATGAAGGGGAGGTGGCCTGTATTGTCGGCCCCAATGGTGCCGGCAAATCAACGACCCTCCTCACGATTTCGGGCGTTCTCAACCCCGCAAAAGGTGACATCCTTTACGAGGGCAAGTCGATCCGATCCAAGTCCCCCGAAGCGGTGGCTGGGCTTGGGATTACTCAGGTGCCGGAGGGGCGGCACATCTTCACGTCCCTCTCAGTGGAGGAAAACCTTCAAATAGGCGGAACGCTGCGCCAGGACCGTTCTTCCATCAAAGC
>JBCDLN010000004.1:0-37339 GCA_038745295.1 Pseudomonadota bacterium
ACGTTCCTTCGGAGCCGACACTGTCAGGATCCCGCGGTGGGCCTGATGGGTCAACCCCACCGAAACGCGCTTGCGCGTTTCGGCAACGTCTGAGGCCGGCAACTGTGCCGGCTGAGCGAAGCCGTGGGTTGATGCATCAGGGCCACCGCGGGAGAATTGACCCTAGGCGGGAGCAGTGAGGCGCAGCGCCCCACGGCGGTTCCGCAATGACCATCGTTAATGGAAACGACAGCGAGACTGCTCCCGCCAAGTGGCAGTGGAGCATGGTGTTGAATTGAGGTGGCGATCTGAAGGGTGCCGAGCAACTGCTTCAACCCTAAAGGTGCACGGTGCGGCTCATCTCCACGCTGCGCGATCCCTTCCGGTGTCAAGGCACTACGGCATCGGCCTCAACCTCCACCAGCCAGTCCGGGTCGATAAAGCGTGACACCTCGGCAAAGGTGCAGGCTGGGCGAATAATCGAAAAGACCTCGCCATGGGCCCGCGCAGCCTCCTTCCACACCGTGATATCTGTGAGGAGGATACGGGTGCGGGTCACATGCTCAAGCCGCGCACCAGCCTCATTCAGAGCGTGCGCGATGATTTCAAGGCATCGGTGGGTTTGGCGGTAGGCATCACCCACCCCATCGGTGCCGCCTGAAGCTGCGATGGGCGCGGTCACAGCCACCGAAATGATGTTTCCCACGCGCACCGCACGACTGAACCCTATTTCCCGCTCAAGCGGGGAAGGAGACGATACAATCTGCCTCAAGAGCGATCTCCCGCAATCTGTCAGCACGCCCTACTGGGTGCCCCGATCAGCCGGTCAGTTGGCCACAACGGAGGCGCGGCGATAGTCGGTGGGGGACATGCCGATATTGTTGGAGAAGAACCTCGTAAAAGACGCTTGGCTTGCAAACCCTAGGTCGAGACCAATGGCTGTTACTGGATCGTCGGACAGCGTCAGGCGCTGGATCGACCGCTCCAGGCGGAGCGTATTGAGGTACATGTTGGGTGTGAGCCCAATATTTTGCCGGAACAGCTTGTAAAAGTGCGGGCGCGACAAGCCCGCGTCGCGGGCAATGACATCAAGGACGCACTCATCGGTAACGCGCTCGTTCATGAGCTTGATGGCATTGCGAATGCGAAAGTCGCTCACCCTTTGGCTATGGCGCTGTCCTGGGGTGGTTGAGGCCGGCCACGACTTTTCAAATCCGGCAAGGATCAGTTCAAACAAAAGCTCGGCAAAACCGTTGCGGGTGTGACCATCTGCTAGGAGGTTGGAGACGAACGTCACCAGGCGGCGAAGCTCCCCGTCAACCGGTATGGTGGTGTCGCCAAAATGGAGGTCCCACGGCCCGTTACTCGACATATCGCGCATCCAGTGCGGCGTGATGTAGAGGGTTAACAGGACCGACCCTTCGCTGACACAGCCGGGTCGGAATTCGTGCGGCTCCCACGGGTTAATGGTGACGGCCTGACCAGGATCGATGCGGTGGGACTCGCCGTTGATGATGATGCGCGAGGCTGCGCCTTTGACGAGAAATAGAAGATGCCCTTCGCGATGGGCGTGTGGGGCCAGAGGGCGGTTCAGCCGATAAAGCGCCGCACGCCCATAGGCGCCGTGGAAAACAGCAAGCGCTGTGCTCACGGGCGTTTCCTCCATCGTTTGTTTCCTCGGGAGCGTTTGCCGTGACCCGCGCGCCGCAGCCCCCCGTCGCTTCTTGTTTGGCGGCCTTCTAGGCGTCAGACCCTTGATGGTGGCCTAACATTGAACCGCTCAGCGGGCAGAATAGGCCATGCGCGATGGCTGATGTCAAAACCGGGGTCGGCGCTTGCTTTGGCTGTCCCCGGGTGGCTGGAGGCTGTACCGGCTGCGCAGATCCGTCCCGAAGCCATAGGGGAACGCAGGTGGAGACAGACTGTCACCCCGTATAGGCAAATGCCCGCACACTGGCCTGTCGGCCCCGGACGGACTTGTCGGGCAGGCTTTTCCACGCCCGGGTCTTCTGCCGCGCGGTATCAAGAAGTGCCCCTGAGACCACAAGGGCTGAAAGCACGGTTTTGCTCGCCTCTTCAAGCCGGGCAGCTGTGTTCACCACATCGCCCACAACGGTGAATTCGAGCCGAACGTCATCACCCACAGCACCCACAAAAGCATGGCCAATGTGGGCGCCGATCCCAATGTCGACAGGTGGCTCGCCCGCTTGTTCAAGCCCCTTTGACCAATCTGCAATGCCGGCGAGGATGGCGTGCGCGCAGGCAAGCGCCGCTCTCGCGGTTGCCTGTTGGTCTTGGCGCGCGACGAAAATCACCATCGCCCCATCGCCGATAAACTTATCGATGACGCCGCCCGCATCATCCACCGCTTCGCGTAGCACGCGTCTGAAGCCTGCTAAAAAGCCGCCCACTGCTTCGGGCGACATGGTTTCGGCCCTGGCGGTAAAGCCGCGGATGTCCACAAACATCACCACAACCACGCCTTCGCTTCCGGCGCGCAGTTCATCCCGGTCCCTCTCTTGGACGAGTTCAGCCACTTGCGGGGGTAGGTAGTGGGACAGCATGGCGCGCCGCCGCCCCTGCTCGATCCCGATGCGCAGCAGGCGGCGTGTGCGCAACACCGCAAACACCAGCACCGCGCAGGCAATGGCGATCATCGCAAAGCGCATGATGTTGGGGGGCCCTGCAAAGCTGGTGTAGAGCACTTCGGGCACAAACCCTTCGCGCCCAACGCCCTGATGAAAGCTCAGCACCGCGAGCCCGACAATGACGAGGGTGCCGGCATAGGCTTGCACGCGCCAGGTAAAGCGCAGTGCGTTGAACGATAAAATGAGAGGCACAATCCAAATGGTGGGCAGCGCAACCGTATAGGCGCCATCAAGCCCAATGTTGCGCAGCGACAGGTAAAGGCTTGCCATCACAAACGCGACGTCCGCTGTCACAAAGCCATAGGAAAACCATGGCCGGTGCCAGCGCTCTGCGGTGAGGATCAGCGAAACGACCCCAAGGACAGCGTAGCTTTGGATGGTGGCCCCAGCGAGGGAGACTTGGGTGCTGACGAAGGTATTGTCCGTCGGCGCCACGTTGATGACGAACACATTGAAAACAAACGCGAGCGTGCCCGCGATCACGATGCGCAAACCTGCAATGAGCCGCTCGGCGCGCCGCTCAGCATCGCGCACCAGCTCGTCAAAGTCGGCGTCTGGGCCCAACTGTTTGCGGGTGGAGGCTTTTTTGCGGGGACTGATCATGAGCGCCACTCAACGCGCGCGAGAGATCAATGGGCGAGCAGCGCTAAGGTGCCGCAAGGGGCTGCGACAAGGTCCGCGAAACGGCATCTTGCCACCCAGCAAGCCGCGCAGCGCGTTCGCCTTCGTCCATCTTGGGCTCAAACCGGCGATCGCGCGCCCAGTCCGCCGCAAACCCCGCCTGCCCCGGCCAGACCCCAGCCTTATAGCCTGCAAGCCAAGCCGCCCCCAACGCCGTGGTTTCGTTGATGACCGGACGGTCGACGGGCGCTGCCAAAACATCGCTCAGGCGCTGCATGGCGTAGTCGGAGGCGACCATGCCGCCATCGACACGCAGCACCGTGTCGCCGGTCTTGCCCCAGTCTTTGCGCATCGCTTCGATGAGGTCGTAGGTTTGGAAGGCAACGCTTTCCAGCGCCGCTTTGGCAAGCTCAGCTGGCCCTGTTGCGCGGGTGATCCCGAAGATCGCGCCGCGGGCTTCAGCATCCCAATAGGGTGCGCCCAGCCCCACAAAGGCCGGCACAAGGATGACGGATTGGTGGGGGTCCGCCTCCGTGGCAAGAGCGCCCGACTGCTCTGCGCTTCTGATGATGTGGAGCCCATCGCGCAGCCACTGCACCGCCGCGCCGGCCACGAAAATGGCCCCTTCCAACGCATAGTGGGTCACGCCATCCAAGGTGTAGGCAATGGTGGTGAGGAGCCTGTTGTGGGACGTGACACGCTCCGTGCCCGTGTTGATGAGGCAAAAGCAGCCCGTGCCGTAGGTGGATTTCACCATTCCGGCATCAAAGCATGCGTTGCCGATCACCGCCGCCTGCTGGTCGCCAGCTACGCCGTAGACGGGGATCGCTGCGCCAAAAAGCGCTTCATGGGTGGTGCCAAAACCATCAGCGCTTTCCTTCACCTCAGCCAGCATGGTGCGGGGAACGCGCAGGAGCGATAGCAGCTCATCGTCCCACGCCTTTTTGGAGATATCAAAAAGCAACGTGCGCGAGGCGTTGGTGACGTCAGTGACAAAAGCGCCTGTGAGTTTGGCAATCAAGAAGGTATCGATGGTGCCAAACAACACCTCGCCTGCTTCGGCCCTGGCGCGCAGACCGTCCACGTGGTCCAAGAGCCAAGAAAGCTTTGTGCCTGAGAAATAAGGGTCAAGGAGGAGGCCGGTCTTTTCGGTGACCATCGCCTCCAAACCGTCGGCTTTGAGGGTCTGGCAAAAGTCAGACGTGCGACGGTCTTGCCACACGATGGCATTATGGACAGGGCGCAGTGTGTCGCGTTCAAAAACGGCGACGGTTTCGCGCTGATTGGTGATGCCGATGGCGGCGATGTCCGCTGCGGTGAGTTTGGCATCGGTCAGGGCGGCGCGGACGGTGTCCAAAACCGTGGACCAAATTTCGTCAAGGTCGTGCTCAACCCAGCCAGATCGGGGATAATGCTGCGCGAATTCCTTCTGGCCAACGCCGATGATCCGGCGGTCCCCGTCAAACACAATGGCGCGGGTGGACGTTGTGCCCTGATCAATGGCGAGGATGGGGGCAGACATGGCGTTCTCTCATGCACTCAAGTGGGCGGGAAGGCTGGCGCAGCTCGGCAGCAGCTGTCAAACCAGTGAAACGAAACCGTGTGGCCGTTCCAGCGGGGACGGGTGACGGATCCCAACACCTTGAACGACCACATGTCCCTGTCCGTGTTTCGCGAGAAATGAGATGATGATCAAGCACATCGTGTTCGACATTGGCCGCGTACTCATCAGGTGGGAGCCTGAGCTGCCTTACCTGCGCCTTATTCCTGACGACGCGCACCGGGCGTGGTTTTTGGCAAATGTGTGCACGGGCGACTGGAACAAAGAGCAAGACCGTGGCCGCACCTGGGCTGATGCGGAGGACGCGCTCATCGCACAACATCCTGATGAAGCGCACAATATCCGCGCCTATCGGGCCCACTGGCACGAGATGGTTCCTGGCCTGATCGAGGGCACGTCGGAGATCTTTGATGCGCTCTTGGCCGCCGGTTACGACGTGACCATGCTCACCAACTTCAGCACCGAAACCTTTCCCGAAGCGCAGGAGCGCTTTCCTGTGCTCAAGAAGTCCCGTGGGGTGACCGTGTCGGGCGCCATCGGCCTCATCAAGCCCGACCGCGCCATTTATGACCATCACGTGAAGCGCTTCGATCTCGACCCCGCCGCGACGCTCTTTTTCGACGATAGCGCGGACAATGTGACCGGTGCTCAAGCGGCGGGCTGGCAGGCATGCCTTTTCACCGATGCAGGCCAAATGCGCCGCGATTTGAAGGCGCACGGCGTTGCTCTTGATGGTTCAAGCCAGTGAAGGCCGTTGATACGGGTCCGGCCCGGCCTGCCGCCCGTCACTGACCTTGCAAAGCTTTCACTAGCTGGACCTTGCCGGCTGGGCCAAGATGGCCTGTCGCCGCGTTTTTGGGGCGATGACAACGTCCGCCTTCCGTGCGTGTCGGCTGCCGATGGGCTGGCGACTGCGCTTGGATCGAGTGAAGCCTGCCGGAGGAGACGGCTGCATCAGTCAGCCGTAATCGGCGTCAAAGGATGGGACCCATGCAAGCCATCAATCCTGAGCACCGCAAGACTGCCAAAGACTTTCCCCAAGAACTCCTCGACCTTTACGACTACTACGCGCACGGCCAGCTGACGAAGCGCGAGTTTTTAGATAAAGCTGCCAAGTTTGCCGTCGGTGGGATGACGGCGGCCGTGTTGCTCAACCAGCTGTCGCCCAACTATGCGCTCGCCCAACAGGTGGCGGAAGACGATCCGGACATCACCACCCAAACCGCGACGTACCCCTCGCCCAACGGTCATGGTGAGATTAACGCTTACCTCGTCACCCCCGTCGGCGTGTCGACCCCGATGCCTGCTGTTCTCGTGATCCACGAAAACCGGGGCCTCAACCCCTATATTCGCGATGTGGCACGACGGCTGGGCAAGGCAGGCTTCATGGCGCTCGCACCCGATGGGCTGACCCCACTCGGCGGGTATCCCGGTACCGACGACGAGGGCCGCACCATGCAACGCGAGCTCGACCGCGAAAAGCTCATGAACGACTTTTTCGCAGCCTTTGAGTACCTCCATGGCCGCGATGACACCACCAAAGTGGGTGCTGTGGGCTTTTGTTATGGCGGGGGTGTGGTGGGGGCCATTGCGGTTGCTTATCCTGAGCTTGCGGCCGGTGTGCCCTTCTACGGCCGGCAGCCTGACCCGGCGACAGTGGCTGAGATTGAAGCCCCGCTCCTCATTCACTACGCCGAGCTTGATGAGCGCATCAATGCTGGATGGCCTGCCTTTGAAGCGGCACTCAACGCTGCCGGCACCGACTACACGATGCACATGTACCCCGGCGTCAACCACGGCTTCCACAACGACACCACGCCCCGCTACGACGAAGAGGCCGCCAAACTTGCCGAAGAGCGGACGGTCGCATTCTTCAAAGAGCGCTTGGGCTAGACCCTTAAGCCCACCAAGCGGGCCATCGACGCGCGGCACTTCGCTGCGCGTCCATCCAACCAGGCCGGCGCGCGCGGTTTAAGCGCCGCCGCTCCAAACGAGGTGCCGCGGCTCCATGACAGCGGCCGCCGCAAGTCCACCACCGGCGCTGCCGCGGCGCCAACACCAGCGCGGACGCTCCAGGAAAGAGGCTGAACCTCGCCCGCGCTGCCCCTCCCTCGGCGCTAGCCATGAAAGAACCTTGTTCCCCTGCTAACCAAATCTCGAGGGGGCCCTGGTGACCCTTCACTGCCTTTGTGACTGTGGTGGCATCGCGCCTGCTGGCGGCGGGTCCGCCGCATCGTTCATCATGCGATGATGCGACCCTGCGATGCTGTCTGCTCGGGCGGGCAGCGCTGTTTGGATCGGCTGGAACGGTGAGGTATAGGCGCAGGCATTGGGACCGTGTTGTCGGCCCTGGCGCTCTCAGCGGGTGGAGGGAGGCGGGCAAGCAAGACAGATGCGGGCGCGTTTCGCGTTCACCGGATTTTGTTGGGGTGGCGATATGACGGATGGGATTGGCCCGCTCAAGATATTGAAACTGGGGCGATTTCCTGCCAGCTGCGTGGTAGTATCTTGGGCCGAAACGCCCTAGGACAGTTTGTGTGATGACGCCGCTTGCACTTGTTGTGATGGCCATTTGCGTGATGCTCGTGTTCATCGCGTTGGTGGAGGCCATTGCCTCGCGTCTGGCGTTGCCCCAGTCCATTGTGCTGGCAGCGCTTGGGATCGTGCTGGGCAGCGTCGCAGCGTTCGGCGAGATGACACCCCTTGCACCCATCGCCTCGCTGTTTGGCGAGCTGCCGTTGTCGGCAAACACGCTCACCCTCCTTCTCCTCCCGCCACTCCTGTTTGACGCCGCGCTGCGGATCGATGCGCGCCGGATGATGGATGATGCGGTTCCGGTTGTTCTTCTGGCGGTGGTGGCGGTGTGCGTCACAACGTTCGCCATTGGCCTTGCCCTCGCACCCCTTGGGGTTCAGCCGCTTCTGGTCTGCCTCCTTTTGGGGGCGATTGTGTCCACCACCGACCCTTTGGCGGTTCTGTCCATTTTCCGCGATGTGGGAGCGCCCGGCCGGCTGACCCGGATTGTCGAAGGGGAAAGCCTCTTCAATGACGCTGCGGCCATTGCGCTCTTCACCATCCTCTTGGGTGCTGTCGCGGCGGGCAATGCCGTCACGCTGGCCGATGGTATGGTGGTGTTCCTGGTGACCGGCCTTGGCGGGGTTTTGGTGGGCGCTGGAATGGGATTTGCCGCCACCAGCTTGATGGCACTCACACGGCACCATCCTGCCGCATTGATGAGCCTTACCGTTGCGCTTCCTTACCTTGCCTACGTGGTGTGCGAAGAGATGCTGCAAATGTCGGGCGCCATGGCGGTGGTGGCGTGTGGGCTGGTGACAGCAAGCCGCGCGCGGGCGGGCCGGGCGCCACGGGCGTGGCAGTATGTTCGCGAAATCTGGGAGCAGCTTTCGTTCTGGTCGAACTCGCTCATATTCGTGTTTGCGGCCTTTTTGGTGCCGACGCTGCTTGCGGACATGAACCTTAAGATGGCAGCCACCACGGCGGTCCTAATTGTGGTGGCCTTTGCCGCCAGAGCGCTCATCTTGTGGGGGTTTTTGCCGCTCATACCGCGGGCCGCTCTTGGCGATACGCTGAGCCACCGTGCGCGTGTTCTGTTGTGGTGGGGCGGCCTTCGCGGGGCGCTAACGCTGCTTCTGGCGCTCTACGTGACCGAGTACGCCACCGTGGGGGATGATGCCAAATCCTTCATTGCCGTTGCTGCGACAGGCTTCGTGCTATTCACGATTTTGGTGAACGGCCTGACGCTGCGCCCGCTCACGCGCCTCCTGGGCCTCCACGATCTTTCCGACTTTGAGCGTGACTTAGGCAATGGCGCCCGGGCCCTTGCGCGCGATGCCGCCAGAGGCGCCGCGCGCGACGCGGCCGCGCAGTACGGCATTGCCCAAGACGCTCTGAAGCGTGCGCTTGAGCACCACGCCGGCGCCCAGCGCGATGATGACAGCGTCCCCGTTGCCGCAAAAGCGCGGCTCGGCCTCGCGCTCGTGGTGCTGGCCCAGGCGGAGCGTTCAGCGCTGAGCCGCTACGGCGAATCGGAGGTGGTGAACCCGCGCGTGGCCGCCCTCCTTAACCGCGAGGCGCAAAGGATGGGCGAAGCGGCCCGGGCCGGCGGGCGGCTTGGCTATTTGAGAGCTGCGAACCGGGTGCTGGGTTTTTCCCGCGGATTTCAACTTGCGCTCCTCATCCAGCGCATCTTCGGCTCGCGGCGGCTGCTGTCGGCCGCGCTCGCCCATCGGATCGAAAAGCTGATGGTGCGAAAGATCGTTTTGCGAGAGCTTGCTGCGTTCACCACCCAAAGGATTGGGCCTGTCTTGGGCGGGCGCGTTGCAGGCGTCTGCCGCCAGATCCTGAGGCGGCGGCGCACTCGGCTTGAGGCCGCTTTAGGCGCGCTCAGCCTTCAATACCCCCACTATGCAGCGGCTGTGGAGCAACGCTTCTTGCAACGGGTGGCTCTCGCCCGCGAACAGCGCGAATACCGCATGCTGCGCGAAGAGGGGCTGATCGGCGCTGAACTTTCCTCCGTCCTTGACCGTGAGTTGCGCTCTGTCAACGAGCGGGTTGAGCGGGCCCTCCGCCTCGACCTTCGCGTCGACAAGAGCGCCTTGGTGCGCAGCGTGGCGCTCTTTGCGCAGCTTTCTGACAAAACACAGGCCGAGATCGCCAGGCTCTTGCGCACCCGCCTTGTGGTGCCGGGCGAGCGCATCATCCGTCGCGGCGATCGCGGCGACACGGTTTACTTCATTGCCTCTGGCGCTGTTGAGGTGGACACCGGGTTCCAAAAAATCAGGCTTGGACGAGGTGCTGTGGTGGGCGAACTGGCCGCCTTCTTTGGTGGGCGCCGGACGGCAGATGTGTCGATGCTCGGATATGGTGAGCTCCTGGTACTCCATGGCAAAGCGTTCAGGCTGCTTATGCGGACCAACGATGACTTGCGGCGGAGCGTGGAGCGGGTGGCCGCAGCGCGTCGCCGGAACGATGAGCGCCCGGCTGAGGCCAGGCTCGATGGGGCCACCGAACTTGCCAGCTAGCATCGCCGGGTCGCGTTGGTGAGTGCGCCTTTGAATGAGGCTATGGACAGGCTCACCGTTCGTCCCTATAACCGCGCCCTCAGTGGCTAAGCCCATGTTGCCCAGGTAGCTCAGTTGGTAGAGCAAGCGACTGAAAATCGCTGTGTCGGTGGTTCGATTCCGCCCCTGGGCACCATTTTTGAGGCACTACCGCCCTTCGGGCTACTTGAGCGCGGATGGTGCGCTCCCGCCCTTCGGGCTACTTGAGCGCGGACGCTGCGCTACCGCCCTTCGAGCTACTTGAGCGCGGATGTTGCGCTACCGCCCTTCGAGCTACTTGAGCGCGGATGCTGCGCTACCGCCCTTCGGGCTACTTGAGCGCGGATGAGGCGCTACCGCCCTTCGGGCTACTTGAGCGCGGATGAGGCGCTACCGCCCTTTTTTCTGCTTGAGCGCGGATGTTGCGCTACCGCCCTTTGGGCTACTTGAGCGTGAATGCTGCGCTACTCGACCTGTGCATTCGTGAGCGCGGTTTTATCCAGCGTCATAGACGTCTTAAGAGGGGTGTGCGGTTCAGCATTGCTTCGCATCCACACCTGCCTCTGAGTGCGGGTGGCTGAGGTTGGATGGGGCCAACGAGGCGCACGCCAGTGGGCCTGCAGCGGATGGGCTTACGCGCTGGCGGCCGCGTCGTGGTACTTCTGGCGAATATCTTCAATGTCGACTGTGGGGGGCGGGGGCTTCATCTTGAGCTTCGACAATGTCTCCACAATCACTTCGGACACAGCAAGGTTACGAAACCACTTGTGGTTCGCTGGCACAACATACCAAGGAGCGAAGTCGGTAGAGCACTTACTCAGCATCGCCTCGTAAGCCTTGATATAATCATCCCACCGTTCGCGCTCAGTATAGTCTGCCTCGCTGATCTTCCATTGCTTGGCGGGGTCTTCAAGCCGGCGCCGAAACCGCTTGAGCTGCTCGTCCGGTGAGATCCACAAAAAGAACTTTAAAATCACCGTGCCTTTGAGGTGGAGACCAGCTTCGAACGAGTTGATGAGATCGTAGCGCTGGCTCCAAGTGGCCTTTGGCACAAGGTCGTGGACGCGGGCCACTAAGACATCCTCATAGTGGGAACGGTTGAAAACAGCGACCTCGCCCAGGCCCGGTGTGTGCTGATGGATGCGCCACAAAAAGTCGTGCTCGCGCTCTTCGGATGTGGGTTGTTTGAACCCTGTCACCCGGGTGCCTTGCGGGTTCATCGCCCGAAGGACATGCCAGCAAGTCCCGTCCTTGCCCGCAGCATCGATCCCTTGCAGAACAATCAGCAGTGCGTGCTTCTTCTCCACATAAAGCAGCTCTTGGAGCGCCGTCATCTTCTCAATGTTGCGCTGTAGATGGTCTTCGGCGTCAGCGCTTTTGGCGTGGGAGGCGGTGTAACCTGGATCGATGCCCTTCAACTTCACCTTGGTGCCGGGCTTCACCTTCATATGTTTGACGATGTTCACAAAGGCCTTCCTCGCGCTAAGCGGGCTGTCAGCGGGGCATCGGGTGGTGGTGTGCGAGAGGCTGCGTCACCAAGTGGGCACTGCGCTGGCGGGCACGTGTCCTATGGTCAATCAACGCTTCGGTCCACACACGCACTGCACCAAGAAGCACCATCCATAAAAGGTTGTAGGCCCAGACAAGGGCAATCAGCCGCCAGTCAATGGCAGCCACGAGCCATCCAAACCCGCTCATCAACACTGCCAGGGCTTGTGTGGCGATGATGGACCAAAAGAGTGGCGCCGCTGGATAAGGTTTCAGGAAGAACCATCCCTCAGATCGTGTGACAAATAGTAAGAGATGGCCACCTGCAACAAGCTGCAAGAACATGACTGTCTGCAGCTGGTCTTTGTTAAAACTTGAAAGCCATGACCATTGGGCTTGCAGCGCGGTGTCAGAAACCACCGCCATTCCCATCAAAAGAAGCGCAAAGGACTGCACAACACAAACAAAACCCAGCGTGGTGGAGACCGCCAAGATGCGCGGCATGCGCCATCGGATGGGTTTCTGGCTGACGGGGGTGTTGTCATAGGCGATGGTCATGATGGGGATGTCATCAAGGAGGGACATCACCACAATCATCACCGCTGTGAGGGGTTGGAAGCCCAAGAACACGGTGGAGAGCACCACGAGGAGCATAATGTCGATGGTGAGCGCGACCCTATAGATGGTGTAGCTGGTGATGCGGCCGAAGATCCGCCGGGCCTCATCGATGGCGCTGCCGATGACGGAAAGCCCCGGCGCGGTGAGGATGAGGGCGGCCGCGCTACGGGCAGCGTCCGTTGCGCCGGAGACGGCTGTGCCGCAGTCAGCCTGCTTGAGGGCGGGCGCATCGTTCACCCCATCGCCCGTCATCGCCACAAGGTGACCACGGTCTTGCAGCGCTTTCACGATGGCGAATTTGTGCTCTGGGAAGACGCGCGCGAACCCATCCGCCTTTTCGATGGAATCGGCGATGGCGGTTGGAACATGGGCTGGGTCCATGTCCTTGGGGAAGGCGTTGGCGGCGGGAAGGATGTTGGTGCCCATGCCGAGCTGACGGGCTGTTTCAACGGCAATGGCCGTATCGTCGCCGGTGATCATCTTCACCGTCACGCCTTTGATGCCCACGGTGTCGATGGTGGCTTTGGAATCGTCGCGCGGCGGGTCGAACATGGGAAGGACGCCCAGGATCTGCCATGTCTTCCCATCATCGAACGAGCGGGCGACGCCAAGCGCACGGCTGCCCTTCGCCGCCAGCGTGCTCACCACATCGGCCACTTTCTGGGCCACATCCTCGGGCGGTGATGTCAGCGCAACAATCGCCTGCGGCGCCCCTTTGGTGACCCGCATCGTGGTGCCGTCATCTGCCACGATGGTGGCGTCGGTCCGCTTTGAGACAGGGTCAAACGGGATGAAGTTGGTCTGCTTGTAAGAGTTTAAGACGCCTCGGTCCGCAAGACCTGCGATGACGCAATCGTCAATGGCGTCATGATCTTCCACGTGGGAGGCGAGTGCGCCGGCAAGGATCACCTCCTGTCCGTCTTTGCCGCCAATTAAGATGGGATCGCCGAGCTTGAGCTCGTTCTTGGTGAGGGTGCCGGTTTTGTCGGTGCACAAAACGTCAACGCCTGCCATTTCTTCAATGGCGTCGAGCCGTGAGACAATGGCTTTTTGTTTGGAAAGGCTGAGGGCACCCAGCGCCATGGTGATGGAGAAGACCGCCGGCATCGCCACAGGGATCGACGCCACAAGCAAAATCAGAACAAATTGCAGGATGCTCAAGACATCGCTGACAGTCCAACTGTCGGCAACCACGATATCTCTATAAACCTGCGTTGCCACCATGAAGGAGGCAAAGATCAGCGCAACAACAATGAGGAAGTTGCCGATCTGGAACATGGCGCGTTGAGCGTGGCTGGTGGAGCCGGCGGAGGCCACTAGCTTTGCCGTGCGGCCAAAGAACGTCCTGCCGCCGGTGGCAATGACGACCCCTTCCATCTCCCCCTGTTTGACCACACTGCCGGAGTAGGCGCTGTCACCAGTACTTTTGGCGACAGGGACCGATTCCCCGGTCAGTGCGGCCTGGTCGATGGAGGCAAACTGCCCGCCGGTAAACCGCAGATCCGCCGGCACAACGTCGCCCAACCGCACCTTCACAACATCGCCAGGGACGAGTGTGGCGGCATCAACCGTTGTCCATTCACCGGCGCGGCGGACCTTGGCCTCTGGGGCGAGGCCTTTCTTGAGCGCGGCGAGGGCGTTGGAGGCCTTACGGTCCTGCCAAAGATCGAGCGCAGCATTGAAAAGAAGGAGACCAGTGATGATGATAAAATCTTCCCAGTGGCCTAATATTGCCGAAATAATCGCGGCCGCTTGGATGATGAGAGCAATAGGCCCTTTGAAGTAGCCAAGGACCTTGTGGAAGAGGCTTTCTTCTTCGACCACAATGGCGTTTGGGCCGTAGGTGCCGAGCCGGTCTGCGGCGTCTTGAGCGCTCAGCCCTTGGGCCGGGTCAACCGTCAGCGTCCCCACCACGGTGTCGAGAGGGGCATGTTCCAAATCAATCTCTGAGGACACGGACGTGGGTGTACTGACCGACTCTTGCATCACTGTCTCGATGTCCTTTGCTGGTGTCGGTTCAAAAGGATTTGGCGCAAAATCCGTAGGCAGATTGGGGCGGCGAGGGGGGCATTGGCAACCGCCAAACATGAATGCCGCTGCATTGAGGCGTACCCGGCATCAAGGGGATCGGCAAGCGTCGCCTCTGGATCAATCGCCGCGCTGTGCGGTGCGGTTAAAGTCGGCAGGAAACGTGCATCCCTCTCACCAAGGCGCGAAAGGCTTCGTGTCGTGGGTTGGGTGGGCCCGTTCGGCTCAATAAAGAAAGTGGCCATCAGTCTGACCTTCACCGCTTGCAGGGGCGCATCGCGCGCCCTCCGACATGCTGAGATGACGAAAGAGAGGATCAATGCGCATCGGCATTGATGTTGGCGGCACCAACACCGACGCTGTCCTGATGGACGGCCAGACCGTGGTCAGCTGGCACAAAACCCCCACGACGGCGGATGTGAGCGGCGGCATCGAGGCCGTCCTTGGTGCTGTGATGGCGGACGCTGAGGTGAGCCCCGATCAAATCACCGCGGTGATGATCGGCACCACCCACTTCACCAACGCTGTTGTGGAACGGGAGCGGCTTTTGGAAGTGGCGGTCTTGCGCCTGGGGCTTCCCGCCACCACCGCGCTGATGCCCTTTGCTGATTGGCCGGCCGACCTCAAAGCACGGCTTGGCGGCCACACCTACCTCCTCCATGGCGGGGTTGAGCTTGATGGCCGGCCCATCTCGCCGCTCGATCCTGACGAGATCCGCAAAGCTGCGGCGGACATCAAGTCAAAAGGCCTCAAAACCGCCGCGGTCACCAGTGTGTTTTCGCCCGTCGACCCTGGCATGGAAGACGAGGTGGCGGCGATCCTTCGCGCGGAGGTGCCTGGCCTCCATGTGACGCTCAGCCGAGAAATCGGCCGCATCGGGTTCATCGAGCGCGAGAACGCGACCATCATGAACGCCTGCCTTGTGGAGCTTGCCGCGCGGGTTGTGCGCTCGTTCGAAAACGCTCTCAAGGCGCTCGACATCAAAGCCCCCTTCTTCATCAGCCAGAATGATGGGACGCTGATGGATGCTGACTATGTGGCCCGCTATCCAGTGCTGACCTTCGCGTCGGGGCCCACCAATTCCATGCGCGGCGCTGCGTTCTTGTCGGGCGTGAAAGAGGCGATGGTGGTGGATATTGGCGGCACCACATCCGATGTGGGGATGCTGCGCCAAGGCTTTCCGCGCGAATCGTCCGTGGCGGTCGACATTGGTGGAGTGCGCACCAACTTTCGCATGCCCGATGTGCTGGCGATCGGTCTGGGCGGTGGCTCCCGGGTGCGCGATGACGGTGCGCGCGTTGGCCCCGACTCAGTCGGTTTTGCGCTGACAGAAGACGCGCTTGTGTTCGGCGGAGAGACACTCACCACCACCGACATCATTGTGGCCAAAGGCTCGGCCGATATTGGCGACCCGGCAAAAGTCGCCCAACTGGACCCGGATTTGGTAACCCGCACCATCGGCACGTGGCACCAGATGGTGGACACCGCTGTCGACAGAATGAAAACCAGCGCAGAAGCGCTGCCTGTCATCCTGGTGGGGGGCGGCGCTGTCTTAATCACAGAGGCGCTGCCAGCTGCCTCGGAGGTGATCCACCCGCCTCATGCGACGGTTGCCAATGCCATCGGTGCTGCGATTGCCCAGGTGGGCGGGGTGACGGACAGGGTCTTTTCCCTTGAAGGTCTCAGCCGCGATGATGCGCTGGCGATGGCCAAGGACGAAGCCACCCGAAAAGCTGTGGAAGCGGGCGCTGACCCTCAGTCCATCGAGATTGTCGACATTGAGGAAGTGCCCCTAGCGTACCTGCCGTCTTCAGCCACCCGGATCAGGGTCAAAGCTGTGGGCGATCTCACGATTTCGGGCGCGTGATGTGTGCCTCTAGACCCTGGAGAGTTTCCCTGTGAAGCGCCTTGATAAGCTCACCCTCGCCGATCTTTGCCGCGGCGCAGCGTTCCTGGGCACTGGCGGCGGGGGTGATCCTTACATCGGGCGGCTCATGGTGGAGCAGGCCATGGATGAAGGCTGCCATGTGGACATCATGAGCCTTGATGAGCTGCCTGATGATTGCCTTGTCATCCCCACCGCGATGATGGGGGCGCCCACGGTTCTCATCGAAAAGCTGCCGCGGGGGGATGAGGCTGTGCGGTCTCTCCAAACGCTGGAGCGGCATCTGGGCCGAAAAGCCTTTGCGACCATGCCCATCGAGGTGGGTGGCATCAACTCCACAATGCCGCTTGTGGTCGGGGCGCGGCTTGGGCTTCCCATCGTCGATGGCGACGGGATGGGCCGTGCCTTCCCCGAACTTCAGATGGAAACTTTTGCCGTCTACGGCGTGTCAGGGACGCCGATGGTCGTCACCAACGAGTATGGTGACAGCGCGCTCATCACCACGCGCGACAACAAGATGATGGAGTGGATTGCAAGGGGCGTCACCATCAGGATGGGTGGCGCTGCCTATATTGCCGAGTACTCCATGTCGGGGGCGGACGCGAAACGCACCTCTGTCCCCGGCACCATGTCCCTTGCTGTTCAGATCGGCCGCACGATCCGCGAAGCGCGCGAGAGCAATCAAGACCCGTTCGACGCGCTCCTCACCTTGTTGCCGACGACGCCTTATTCGTTTGGCAAGATCATCTTCCAGGGGAAGGTCGTGGATCTGAAGCGGGAGACCCGCAACGGCTTTGCCCTTGGCGAATCGTTGATTGAGGGGTTGGATCCCTGGCGCGGCCAGATGCATCTGTCGTTTCAAAACGAGCACTTGATTGCGCGGATCGATGGCGTGGTGCAGGCGATTGTGCCCGATCTCATTTGCGTGCTCGACAGCGAGACGGCCGAGCCCATCACCACCGAGACCATGCGCTATGGCCAGCGGGTGAAGATTATGGCGGTGGCGGTTCCGCCGATTATGCGCACCCCTGAAGCGCTCGCCCTTTTCGGGCCCCAGGCGTTTGGGCTCGATGAACCCTTTACACCCATTGAGACAATTGGGTGAATGGACCGTCGCACGCATGCGCTGGCGCTCGGCGGACCCGTTGGTGACCAGCGTTAGCGCCGTGCCTGGGCAAGAATATCGATACAGGCTTTGAGATCACCCAGCACCGCGTCGAAGTCTTGCACCGGGGGGGGTGCGTCAACCACTTTACGGCCATCGCGACGGTGGACGATGGCGTCCGCCGGGACTGGCGCTGGGGGGTGAGAAGGTTCAGCAGTTGTGCCTTGGTCGGGGAAGGCGGCTGAACCTGCTGACGGCGATGCCATCGGGGAAGCCTCTGCGCTGGGCGCCACTAGGCCGTGACGCTCAAGGTCCGCCGTACCCCTTTCCAGGAGAACGATACGCTCTGGCGATCTGAGGAGCGCATCAATCGCGGCAAAGGGTTCGCCATCTTCGTAAAGGGCTGCGCTGACGCCCGCCAAGAGCGCCGCATCGCGGTACCGGTAGGCCTTTCCGCCAGGCACGGTGAGCGCGTTGACCCCATCAAGCTGCGCTTCCAGAAAATCGAGCACAGATCGGGGAATGTGGAGAAGGCGGGCCAACCGCGACGCCTCCACCGTCATAATTGCGGGCGCGCCGGGTTCTGTCGCGGTGTAATGATCCATTGGCCCAGCCATCAATCGCTCGCGCATCGCGCAAGGCACTGCTCAACGTCCACAACGCGTTGCCGTGGCGTCACTCAACCCCCGGCATATTGTGCGCTAGGGGCTAAGAAACGCTCAACGCGGACCCCTGCCAAGGCGTGGCGAGCCCTCAGCAGATTGGATCAGGGCAAAGCGTTCAGGCAGATTAGGATGGTGAGATTGTATTGATATAGCGTTTCAAAACATCGCTCGGTTTGAACGACACCACACGTCTTGCTTCGATGGGCACTTCTTCGCCGGTTTTGGGATTGCGGCCGACGCGCTCTTTCTTGGTGCGCACATCAAATGAGCCGAAGGACGACAGGCGCACGGGTTCACCCCGCTCCAGCGCCGTCACAATTTCTTCGAGCACTTGATCGATCAGATCGGCGGCTTCTGCGCGCGAAATTTTCACTTCTTGGCAAACCGCATTTGCTAAGTCAGCGCGCGTAATTGTGCGTCCCGACATGTTGGATCCCCAGCGTTCTCATGGCCGCTTGGCAGGCTGTCATTCGTGAAAGCGAAAGATCGTGCCGCTTTAGCGATCAGAACGGTAGGCAATTGGCAACATTTGGTCAATTGCATCGATGACGATCTACCACCTCACGAGCGCCGCGGCCCACGTGAAGCCACCGCCAAGGGCTTCTAGGAGCACCAGATCGCCCTGTTTGATGCGCCCATCCTGCTGCGCTTCAGCAAGTGCGAGCGGAATAGAGGCAGCGGAGGTATTGCCGTGTCCGCCCACAGTGAGCACCACTTTTTGCGGGTCGATGCCCAGCTTTTTCGCGCTTGCATCGATGATGCGTTTATTGGCCTGGTGGGGCACAAACCAATCAACATCAGCGGCCGTTACCCCTGCCTGGTCAAGGACGGCCTCCACCACATCCACCGTCGCTTGGATGGCGAAGCGGAAAACCTCTTGGCCGCGCATGCGCACATGGCCGGACGTTTGTGTGGTGGAAGGGCCGCCGTCCACAAAGAGTTTTTCGTGGTGGGCACCGTCTGAGCGAAGAGCATGGGCCATGACACCGCGGCCGGAGCCATCAGCGCCGGTGGCCTCCAGCACGATCGCGCCGGCACCGTCGCCAAAGAGGACGCAGGTGGTGCGGTCGGACCAATCGAGAATGCGCGAGAAGGTTTCAGCGCCAATCACCAGAGCGCGGCTTGCGGAGCCTGCGGCCACCAACGCATCGGCGGTGCTGAGCGCGTAGACAAAGCCAGAGCAGGCCGCACCCACGTCGAACGCGGCCCCTTTGGTGATCCCCAGCCGGCCTTGGACAAGGACCGCGGTCGACGGGAAGGTGAGATCAGGGGTGGCGGTGGCGACAATGACAAGGTCGATGTCGTCGGGGGTCAGGCCGGCATGTTCGAGTGCCTTTTTGGCGGCTGCCTCGGCAAGGTGCGAGGTGAATTCGCCATCAGCAGCAATCCGGCGCTCGCGGATGCCTGTGCGGGCGGTGATCCAATCGTCCGAAGTGTCGACGATGGTGGCGATTTCGGCATTGGACATGGTGCGGCTGGGCAGGGCAGCGCCCACACCTGCCACCCGGGAGGATGGCCGCCGTCGCACGCCCGCGCCGAGTGTTTGGGCACCTTCATCAGCCCCGCCACCTGGGGCGTGACCGTTGGCGTTGCCTTTCAGATCAACTCGCGTCTGCAAGCTCCTGGCTCTCCTCCAACACGGCCACATCGGCCGCTATCCGGTGCTGCAGGTTGCTGCGCACCATGTCGTGGGCGAGCTCGACCGCGCTCGCAAATCCTTCAGCGTCTGTGCCGCCGTGGCTTTTGATCACCAAGCCGTTGAGGCCGAGAAACACCGCACCGTTAATTTTTCGCGGGTCCATTTTATCGCGTAACCGCATGAATGCCGGCTTGGCAAGTAAATAGCCGATGCGGGCACGCAAGGTGCGACCGATGGCCATGCGCAGATACTCAGCCAGTTGGCGGGCGGTGCCTTCGGCCGTTTTGAGTGCGATGTTGCCCGAAAACCCCTCGGTCACCACAACATCCACTGAGCCTTTGCCGATATCGTCCCCTTCGACAAACCCTTCATAGCGCATGAAGGGAAGGTTCTTGTCCCGCAGGATCTGGCCGGCCTCGCGCACCTCTTCAAGGCCTTTGACCTCTTCGACCCCGATGTTGAGGAGGCCAACGGTGGGCAGGCTAATGCCGAATACCGCACGGGACATCGCCGCGCCCAGGATGGCGTTGGTGACAAGGTTTCGCGTTTCCACCCCGATGGAGGCGCCCACATCAAGGACAATTGATTCGCCTCGGACGGTGGGCCAGATGGCCGCGAGTGCAGGGCGTTCCACCCCTTTCATGGGCCGGAGGCAGAAGAGCGCCATCGCCATCAATGCGCCCGTGTTGCCAGCCGATACGATGGCTGATGCCTCCCCGTCTTTGACCGCGGAGAGGGCGCGCCACATGGAGCTTTCGCGCCGGCCCATCCTGAGCGCTTGGCTCGGCTTGGCGTCCATGGGAATGGCGACTGTGGTGTGGTGGATGGTGCACGCGGCGGCGAGATCGGGAAGCGCTTTAAGATGCTCTTGAAGCGTGGGTTCGTCCCCAAAAAGGTCAAACCGCAAAGGCGGGCAGCGCTTCAGCACGAGATCGAGCCCCGGCAGCACCATTAAAGGGCCTTCATCGCCACCCATGGCATCGATGGCCAGCCGGATCGTCTCAGCGCTCATGGCGTCCATAGTGTTGCGCGGCGCGGTCGTAGTCTGGTGCCGCGGCGCGAAGGATTGTTGGACTCTAGAGCAGGTGAGGCGTCTGTGGAAGCGTCACCTGCGGCGGCGGTGAAGTGTTGGTTAGCGGCCCTCAAGCAAGGGTTAACTGGGTGATCGGATGCAGCAGGCGATGGTGACGAGCCTGCAGAGCGTTATCGCGCTGCTCGTGGTCCGGGTGTGAAGCCAGCTAGATGTCGTTTCCATCAACGTTTTTCATCGCGGAACCGCCGCAGGGGCCGTGCCTCACTGCTCCCGCCTATGCTAAGTCGGCCCGCGGTGGCCCTGATGCATCAACCCACGCTTCACTCAGCCGGCACAGTTGCTGGCCTCAGACGTTGCCGAAACGCGCGCAAGCGCGTTTCGGTGGGGTTGACCCATCAGACCCACCGCGGGCTCCTGACGGTGTCGGCTCCGAAGGAGCGTCGCTGTTTGGTGTCCCACCAAAGGAACATGTGAAGGGTTCTTTCAGAGCACTTCTGAGTGTTGGCGGAGCTGAGAGTGAACAACCTCCAAAGCTTCTACAGCTAGGCCCCTTCCGGCGTTGAGTTTTTGAGTGCGGCAAGGGCTGCAAACGGATGGGCCGCCGCGTCATCGTCTTCGCTCTCGTCCTCGCCCCCTTCAAAGACAGCGCCTGGCGCGCGCGGGTAGGGATCTAGACCAAGGGCAAAGTGCTCAAGAACAATCGCGCCAAGATCGACCGTATCGGACTCAAGCCGTTCGGGTGGATCGGCTTCCTCTACGTCCACCTCACCGTCTGAAGTGCCGGCATCGGGGTGGAGGCGAAGGTCAATGTGTTCGTCAACGTGGGCCTCCACCGGCTCCAAGGTGAGGCTGCAGGCCTGGGTCACGCGCCCGTCCACCGCGCCAATCACCCGCACGCCGTGCTGCCGCCACGGCTTCACGGTGAGTTCGGCCGTGAGGGTATCAACCCCGATGAGATCGAGCGCCTCCGCGATGGCGGCCCTTTCTGTATGGTCCGCTTCGATGTGGACCCTTTCTTCGACGTGCAATCTACGGATAGGGAAAGGGCGCCAAAGCCGCGCGGTCACTGGGTTTCGCCTTCTGCAATGGCCGCGTAGGCCGCAGGCTCGGGATAACGGAATGCGGTGAGCACATCGCCCGTGCCGGCAGCCTCTTGCATGGCGCGGGCATATCGCACCAGCGCGCGCGCTTTGGGGGAGGTGGCAAGGCTTTCATCGTCCAACACGTTGCGCGCGATCGCTGCGGCGAGGGCGGCATCATCACCGGCCTCGCGGTAAGCGCCGAAGCGGCCGTAGAACGCTTTTCCGATTTGCTTCATCTTTTTGGGGAAAGTTGTATCGCCCACGCCGATGGATCGCAGGTTCTGCTCCATGTCTTCCACGAAGGCGTCGAACAGGGCTTGGCCGTCCTCGCTGATGGCCCCATCGTCCTGCCTTAACGCGTCGATAACCGGCCAGACGTGAAAAACGACCATGTCGAAACGGCCGTCGAGTGTGTCGGCCACGCCAAACGTCTGATAAAAGATGGGCAGGCGCGCCTGCTCCACCGCAGCATCATAAAGGCGCCGCACGACAGCGTTGGGTTTTTTCTTGGTAAAGAAGCGTAGCATGACAGTGATATCCTCACCTTCATCACATAGGATAGGCCGCCGCCGTTTCGAGGTCCGACCACTCCTTGCCGCCCTCGTGGTGGGAGCGGTGGTTGTCGGCTGCACGGCAGGCGAGACCTACACGCGCGGCCAAAAGATTGATGCTGAGCAGCTGGAGCAAGTCCCCGTCGGATCCTCGCGCGAGCAGGTCCTGTTGGCGCTGGGGACACCCACCACCACAGGGCTCACCGGCGGCGAGACGCTTTACTACATTTCCCAGACATCAGAACGCACTTTTGCCTATCAGCGCCCCGCCGTGACGGATCGGCGCATCCTGGCGGTCTATCTCAACGATGAGGGCGATGTGCGCGAGATCGCCGAGTATGGCCTGAAGGACGGCAAGGTCTTCGATTACCTCTCCCGTCGCACGCCGACCGCAGGGGCAGACCTGGCGTTTGTGTCGCAGGTGCTGGGGGGCTTGCTGCGGCCCTCGCTCTAGCGCTTTCCTGTTGTGACGCGTTATCCCCAAATCGTGATGAAGGGGAGTTGTCTCACCGACCAGCCAAAGGCGCGATGGCACGATTGCGACCGAAGGCCCGGTGCGCCCGGGAGTATGGCGCGCGGTTCTCCCACTCAAGCGAAGGTTGCCGTATGAACCACGACGGGTATCACCGCCTGTGACGCGCGCACACACTGAGCCGTCGGTGGCAAACGCCAACCCTGGTGGTGCGACTGGCGAACAGGCGGAGGAGCGCGCGGCGCCTTGGGCCCAAACCTTTGCCCGCCGGATCCGCCAAACGCGTTGGCTCATTCTCCTTGTTTGGGTGGTGGTGGCGATTTTGGGCGTCGTCGGCAATGACCGTGTCATCTACGACCCAGACGTTTTGGTCTACTTCGACAAGGAGCGGCCTGAGCGGCAAGCCTTTGACGAAGTGGAAGCGAGATTCGGTCAATCGCGCGAGATTGTCACGTTGGTGGTCCCGCGCGAGGGGGATGTTTTCTCCCCTACGATCCTGCGCGCCATGGCCCGTCTTGCCACCATGAAGTTGGCGCGGGAGGAGGTGAGCGCAGTGCGCACCCCCTTGTCCGAAATTGGCCTGACGCCCGCGCAAACCCTCGCCCTCAGCGATGATGAACTGCGCGGTGCGGGGGCGCGGCTTGAAGCCAGCACACGCAACAATGACGGGCGCCTTCAAAGTCTTGCCTCGTCCGATGGCACCGTGGCAGCTGTGGCCGCAATCGTGCCCGACTTCCTCGACAACGACGAGGCGCGCCGTGTGGCGGCCGGTCACCGGGCGCTGAAGACTGAGCTTGCCGGCGACGTTCCTGAGGCGGAGTTTTTGCAAACCGGGCGCATCGTCATTGACGATGCCTTCTTGCGCGAGAGCCAGGAGGGAGTGGACGACTATTCCATTCCCCTTCTGGTGATCTTAACGGTGATAGTGGCCATCGCATTGGGCTCGCTCAGCCTCACACTTGCAGTGATGACGCTGGTCTTCATCACGCTGACGGCAACCGTTGGGGCGCTCGGGTGGAGCGGCATGGCGGTCAACGGCATCTCGAGTGCGTCGCCCGTGGTGTTGATGGGTTTGATGGTCGCAAGCTCCATCCACCTGGTGATGGCATGGCAAGAAGCGCTGCGGAGAGGGGCAAGCCGCGCTGATGCTTTGGCGATTGCGCTCGACCGCAACGTTCGACCCATCGTCCTGTCCGTGGCGACGACGCTGATTTCGTTCCTGTTTTTGAACCTTTCAGAGGCGCCACCCTTCCGCGATCTGGGCAACATTGTTGCGATGGGCCTTTTTGGGGTTTTGGCGCTCACCTTCACCTTGCTGCCGGCGCTTCTTACCGTGTGCCCGCGCAGTTTTGGCCGGCACCGGATCATTGTGGAGGTGGGGCTTGGGGCGCTCGGCGTTTTCTGCGCCCAGCGGTTTAAATGGGTGGCCACAGCGAGCGTTGCGTTGATGGCTGCGGCGCTGGCCGGGATCGCGCTCATCACGGTGGATGACACCTTCTCCCACTATTTTGACGAACGCTACGAGGTGCGGCGCGCGACCGACCTTTTTGAAACGAAGCTTTCCGGCACCACCATCATCGATATTCTCGTGGACACTGGTGCAGAAGGTGGTGCGTTGACGCCTGAGACGCTGGGCAAGGTGGCGTCACTCTCATCGTGGCTCTTGGAGCGGCCGGAGGTGGCACGGCTCGATAGTCTCGACACGGTGCAAAAGGCCATATCGGATGCGGGTTTTAGGGTTACGCCTGAAGGAATTGTGCGCGCCGCCGGTGATATGGCGGCTGAGGGGCGGCCGCGGGTATTGGAGCCAGAGCGCCGCTACACGCGCATAAGTATCGTGATGAGGGGTGTATCGTCTCGCGATACGCTGGCGTTCACCGATGATGCGCGGGCGCAGGCGGCCTCTTTGTTTGGGGCAGGTCAGGTGGAGGTGACCGGCCTTCCTGTGCTGTCAGCCAATCTTTCCATCGGCAGCGCACGGGCGATGGTGGTGGCGATGACGCTTGCGCTTGCTGTCATCTCACTCCTTCTCATTGCAACGCTGCGTGATTGGCGCCTTGGCCTTCTCAGCCTTGCCCCCAACCTGTTGCCCATTGCCATCGCCTTTGGGATCTGGGGCTATGCGGTTGGGCAGGTCTCTTTCGCGGTGACGGTTGTTGCTGCGCTGACCTATGGCATCGTTGTGGACGACACCGTCCACCTCTTGGCCAAATATCAACGCTATCGGCGGGAGTTGGGTGACCAGATGGCGGCCATTCGCCGGGCCTTCCGCACTGTTGGGTTTGCCGTGGTGGCCACGTCTATCGCGCTGGGAGCGAGCTTTATGCCTTTCGCGCTTTCAGGCTTTTTGGTGAACCGTCATTTTGGCGCGCTCACTGCGCTGACCCTTCTTGGGGCGATGTTGGCGGACCTTCTCATTTTGCCGGCGCTGTTGGCCCGGTTTGACCGACGCCGAAAAAGCGGAAAGGCAGAAGGTGGTGGTGTCGACCAGGTTGCGGCTGGCGGCGCTCCGGCGCGCTAGATGTAGAAGCTTTAAAGGTCGTTCCCTCTAATCTCCGCCAAGACTCAGAAGTGCCGCCAAAGACCCCTTCACATGTTCCTTTGGTGGGACACCAAACAGCGACGTTCCTCCGGAGCCGACACCGTCAGAACCCCCCGGTGGTCCTGATGGGTCAACCCCGAAGAGCGAAGCGTGGGTTGATGCATCAGGGCCACCGCGGGAGAATTCGCCATAGGCGGGAGCAGTAAGGCGCGGCCCCCTACGGCGGTTCCGCAATGAATAACGTTTATGGAAACAGCAGTTAGAGCGGGTTTCAGCCGGATGGGATCATCCGGTGTCCGGTGCATCCGCGACCGACAAGTGGAGCCTGAGCGCGGCGCGCTTCCATGGGGGCGTGACGCGCTCTACCCTATAATCCCCTCATCCACCAAGCCGCGGATGGCTTGAGGTGTGCGCGCGATGCTGATGATGGGTTCCATCACCGTGACAGCAGGCACCTTCGCTTTGGCCTTTGTGCATGCTGGGACGTTACGCCGCATGCGTGTCCCGCTGACGATCTCCAGCAGTGTATGGACGGCCTCTGGATCGCCAAGGCTTTCCCGACCACCCATAGACCATTGAAAATCGGCAGACATTTGCGTTTTCGCCCAACCCTTTGCACCCATTCCTGCAATGTGGAGGTTTTGTTCCCGGACTGCAATTGATGACAGGTTTAATGAAACCGTCTCCTAAAAACTGCGGATCAGGCTTGACGACGTGTTTGAGTGCCTGCGCGGGGTGGGATGGGCGGCACGTTCAGGCCGTAAAGTCGATCTGGGCTTTCATGGCTTGGGTGCGGTCGTTGGCGATGAGGAAGGCGTCTTCCGCACTGTCAAAGGGAATCGTGTGGGTAATCAACGGCTTTACGTTGATGAGGCCGGCCTGCATCAGCTGCACGGCGATGGGAAATTCTTCGTGGAACCTGAAAGACCCGCGCAGTTCGAGCTCTTTGGCGGTGATCGGGGTCATGGGCAAAGTCATATCGCCGCCCACGCCCACTTGCACGATGACGCCGCGGGGGCGGATGGCTGGTATCGCGCCCACAAGAGCAGGCGCAGCGCCTGAGCACTCAAACAAAATGTCAAAGCTGCCCTTGTCGGCTGTGTATTCGTTCAACGCGGCTGGTTCTTTGGCGACATTGATGGTGCGGTCTGCGCCCACATCGGCGGCGAGCTTAAGGGCATTGTCAGCAAGGTCGGTGGCGACGATTTCAGCAGCGCCTGCCCGCCGTGCTGCCAGAATGGAAAGGGTGCCGATGGGGCCGCAGCCGGTGACGAGCACACGCTTTCCAAGCATTTCACCCGCCCGGCGGGTGGCATGCAGACACACCGCAAGGGGCTCTGCCATTGCCGCTTCGGCGGGGGAAAGGCCAGGCGCGGGAACGCACTGATCGGCATCGGCGACAAGGACCTCCCGAAACGCGCCTTGGATGTGCGGCATCGGCATGGCGGACCCATAAAAGCGCATATTGAGGCAGTGGTTGCGCAGGCCTTGCTTGCAGTATGCGCAGTAGCCGCAGGGGCGTGAGGGGGAAACCGCCACGAGATCACCCTCTTTGAGATGGGTCACCTCAGAGCCGACGGCACTTACAACGCCAGACACCTCGTGCCCCAAGATCATCGGTTCTTTGAGCGTGATGGGCCCAAAACCGCCGTCATTATAATAGTGGAGATCGGACCCGCAGACGCCGCCGGCTGCCATTTTGACCGTCACCTGACGGGGTCCCATGGGTGCTATGGGGTATTCTTCGATCCGCAGGTCTTTGGCGGCATGGATCACGATCGCGCGCATGGTTTGCTCCTAGCGTCTTCAATGTTGTGGGCGTCTTCAGCGTTGTGGGGGCTCTTGATGCGTTGAGGTGGTGTTGAACGGTTGGCCCCTGGGAGAGTGGCCGCCCCGACCAGTTTGACTTTCGGCGCCGGGCTGTGATGGGGATGCGGTCCACCACCACACACGGAGGCACGGGTGAGCGGCACGGACATCTTCTCATTGGCAGGGCGCCGCGCGCTCATCACTGGGTCCTCTCAAGGGATCGGCTACACGTTGGCCGAGGGTCTCGGCGCAGCCGGCGCTCAGGTTATCTTGAATGGCCGCGACCAGGATAAGCTGACCGCTGCCGCAGCAACGCTGGCTGATCACGGCGTAAAGGCTGACGTGCTGCCGTTTGATGTTACCGATACCAATGGCGTTCGTGAAGCCGTGGATCGTTATGAACGCGACAGTGGTGCCATCGACATTTTGATCAACAACGCTGGGATGCAGCACCGCGCCCCGCTGGAAGAGTTCCCGGCCGAAGCCTTTGAGAGGCTGATGAAAACCAACGTGACCTCTGTGTTTTTGGTGGGGCAGGCGGTGGCGCGCCACATGATCACCCGTGGGTCCGGCAAGATCATTAACATTGCATCTGTTCAGACAGCCCTCGCCAGGCCCAGTATCGCCCCATACACCGCGAGCAAGGGCGCCGTCGGCAATCTGACCAAAGGAATGGCGACGGATTGGGCCAAACATGGCCTCAACGTGAATGCCATCGCCCCAGGCTATTTCGACACCCCACTCAATGCCGCCCTTGTGGCAGACGATGAGTTCAGCGCGTGGCTGTCAAAGAGAACCCCGCAAGGCCGTTGGGGGCAGTTGCCTGAGTTGATTGGGGCGGCAGTGTTTTTGGCGTCCGATGCTGCCAGTTTCGTCAACGGGCATACGCTCTTTGTGGACGGGGGGATCACTGCCTCGCTCTAGTTGCGGGGTGGGTAGCGGGGGCCCGCACGTCGGCGAGGCTCTATGTGATACAGCATTGCGCGCCCTATTCGGTGAGAGCGCAATAAGCGCCCCTTGCAAAGGCGCGCAGTTTTTCCCGATCAATCGATACCATTTGATCGGGAACCGCCGTAGCTTAACGCGTGTGAAGGCTGGCGCCCCGGTTACTGGTGAGGTCACGGCGTTTTGCCATCGCCAATGCGAGATCATAGATGCTGCAAACCTCCAAGCCGCTCATCCATAACCTCTTCTCGGGCGCCCAGGAGGTTTTTGATCCGGCATCGGATTTGATTGTTTTCTTGCACATTGAGAAGACGGCCGGCTCAACGCTCAGTAAGTATCTGCGGCGAGCGCTTGGCGATGATCGATATCGCTGGTTCCCTGAAGAAAAGTTGTTGCAGGCGGCGGGCAGCGGCGCCCTTAGTGGGCTTTGGATGGTCGCCGGGCACATCCCATTCGGGTTTCATCATCTGATTGGCCGCCGCTGCCTCTATGTGACCATGTTGCGCGACCCCATCGATCGGATTGAATCGTGGTACTATTACCAAAGAACGCGCCCTGAACGCGGTGGCTACGCCATGGCGCACAAGCTGGATATCAACGATTGGGCCGAACGGCTGATCGAGCGCGGCTCGCCTGTTGTGTCGAACTTTCAAACACGGCGGGTCTTGGGGTATCGGCTGCCGGAGGGAGAGCGCGCGTTTGAGATTGTCCGGGCCCATGTTGAACGATCCGTCAGCTTCATTGCGCCATCAGATCAAGTGGATCGCTTTGCCGGATGGGTGTGTGCAACGGTGGGCTGCCCGTTTGAGGGCACCCTTGAGCGCAAGAAGGTGAACGCTGCCCGCCCCGCCACAAGCGGCCTTGATCCAGCAACCCGTGCTAAGCTTGTAACCCTCAACGCGCTTGACCTTGACCTTGTACGGTGGGTGGACGGTTTACATTCGCCAGCGGACGCGGGCGAATAACACTGCCTCATTCACAGCTACGACGATTTCGACATGGGTGCTTGTGAAGAACGTAACCAATCCTTAGAGGACCTTCGTCGGCAGAGCTTTTTGCAGCCTGGTGTGGCAGTGGCTTCACCATTCCCCCCTGAACATGTTGTCGGCAAAAAATATGGGAAAATCGGGCCACCGATCGGATAGCCACAGCTGGGAGCTGCTTTAGGCAGCACATCTCTCGGCGTCTTCATGACTCAGGCGACCCGGTGCGTTCGGCACCGTGTAATAACCGCCTCTGGAAAAGTTGCGGGCAGCAACGATCCAAACATCCATCAATTTCATAGCTTTCAGTTTGATGATGTTTGTGCCGCCCTTTTCGAGTTTCGCAGGAACGTTCAGGACTTGCGGGATGATCGGCCGCTAAAGATATTGCTCACCGTGTCGCCGGTCCCGCTGACGGCAACAAACAGCGGTGGCCACGTATTGGCCGCGACTAAATATTCAAAGTCGGTGCTCAGAGCTACCGCTAGACAGATTATGCAAGAGTATAAGGAGATCGACGACTTTCCGCCCTGCAAGTTAATGACAAACCAGGTCGCCGCCCGACGTGTTGAGCACAACAGCTATGGGAGGGTGCGCTCCAAAGGTGTCCGTTCGGCGAAGGAGCCATCCGGCCCACTGAACGATTTTTGCGAAAAGTATACTTAGGCAAAGAACGTTTGATACAGTCTCATGACGGGACCAGCATTTACGAAGTCGACACGATCTTTTACTGCTCCATAGGCTTAAGGCCGCATGGTGTTTACACCGAGCACCCCTTATACCGCGAAAACTACCAGCCCGTGGGGCGCGCGATGCTGCGGTCCATCATAGCCGCCGATGCAGATTTGAACACGCACATAAAAAACTTGAGCAAGTTGAGGGAATGTGGGTTTGCGGGGAAGCTTTTTGGCTGGCCTTGGACTCGCCCCCACCGTTTAGTCGGGCTGCTGTCTGAATCAGATTGGCGCGTGTTATGCCATGCCGAATACGAAGTCTTGCAGTCCATTGTGGCCGATCTTGACGGTGAACTCTTACAGTACCCCGATGGTTGTGAGTTCTTCACGCCGGCGTCGCTGATTTTGAACCCTCGCTCAGATGGGACGCATGGCAATGAAATGTACGCTCAGCATATGGTGGAGCGGTTGGCTGATGCCGCTTCCGTTTCGGCAAGGGATGGTGTGGGTTGAGAGTGATCACAGCTTTTTGGCGCCTTGGCAGCTACGTGACCTTCACCGTCATGCTGCCGAGGCGGGCGATGCTGATGTCCATAATATCGCCAGGCACAACCGGGCCGACGCCTGAAGGCGTACCCGACAAAATTACGTCGCCGGCAGCAAGGTCAAAATAGTCTGAAAGATAAGCGATCATTTCTGGAACCTTCCAGATCATCTGGTTGAGGTTTCCCTTCTGCCGTTCCTCACCGTTGACGCGAAGGGTGATTTCGCCTTCGTCGAGCAGGCCAACGGTACTTACTGGGTGGACAGGCCCAACCGGCGCGGAGCGTTCAAACGCCTTGCCAATTTCCCAGGGACGGCCCAGTTTTTTCTGCGCGCCCTGAAGATCTCGCCGCGTCATATCGAGCGCAAGCGCGTATCCAAAGATATGATTTGTCGCATCAGAGATTGCGATATTTGTACCGCCTAATTTCAACATGATTGCCAGCTCAGCTTCATGATGGACATCTGACGTTTGTGAGGGATAGGGGAAGATGCCGGAGCTGTCCAAGTTATCAGGGTTCTTTTGGAAGAAGAATGGTGGCTCTCTGTCGGGGTCGTGCCCCATTTCGACGGCGTGGGCTGCATAGTTTCGACCGATGCAGTAGACCCGGCGCACAGGGAACATGGCCGCAGTGCCCAGGACCGGGATTGCAGGCCGCGCGGGTTCGTCTATCACAAACGTCATCATATCCACCTGAGGTGCTGTGAACGCCACGGTTCAGCTGCATGTTGGAGCGAAAGCTAAACACCGTCATACCTCTGATGAAAAGCGGTTGTTGGCTATTTTTGCCGATGAGCGCTTGGCCGGGCATCCCTGAACGAAGGTGGGGCAGGGTGGAGATTCCGTCCCGCTTGCCAGTTCTGGCTGGGGTCTGGACGCTTGCGGCCGTTCTCCTCTGTTGCTGTTTGGCGGCATTGAAAGAGCGCACCGGAACAGGTCGCGTTGGTGCCGCGCCCCACACGCCGGTAGTAGCGGCTGTGCCCCTGCAGCGCGAGAGGGTGGGCAGTAAAGCCGCTTCGGTTGCGGACAAATACGTTCATTCGGCCACCGCTAGCACAGAAACAATCCCAAAGATGCTGTGTTTGTGCCACTTGTCGAGAAACATCCGCGTGTCTTTTTGTTGGGTCTTCATCCTTACGATCACGCGGGCAAGAAACCCTCGCAGAAGACCAAGCAAACTGCTATCCCGAGTGGTAAAACAACGGTCGTCAAAGCAACGTTTTGTAGGTGAACTGATTGCCTCGAGTAAGGCCAATTCATCGCTGTGAAAAGAGAGGAAGATGAGGGGCGCGGCTGTGACACCAACGCCGGGCATGCGACAAACGCGTTCCTGTTGAGCGGGGGCGTTCGGCCACTGCAGCCGTCCCGTTGGGCTGTTGGTGTCTAGGGGAAGCGCACTTAAGGTATGTTCAGCGCTAGAAGATGAAAAAGACAATCCTTGCTATGATGACCACAACCATCGCGCCGACAGCTGACACCAAGGTTTGCGTGACAAGAGGCCCTCCGATTTTCAACTCCCACTTGAGTATTTTGAAGACAAAGGGACCCACAAAGGCGCCAATCACGCCGGACACGAGGTAGGTGATAATACCCCCTCCGCCCACCACGAGGCTCGCCAACCAGCCCGCTATAAGACCGACGACAAGGAATGTAATGACCGCGCGCGTCGACATGGGTTGCTCCAGAAAAAATCGATCGGTGTGGGGCACTATAGTGCAATGGGAATTGGAGCGGAAGAATTAGTGAGCGCCGGTGTTGCAATGGGCGTGAGTGTTGGGCGGGCATAGTGGACGGGACGGTCTTTCATTCGCTTTTGCTTGATGACGAGAGCCGCAACCAGCATCAGCCGAGCCGCATTTTCAACGAATGGGGCGCTGCCGCCTTGTTGCGTGGCAGAGCAAATGCCAGATGGGAAGCGCGGAGAGCCTGACAGCCGGCGCCGCATGATGGAGGACCCATGCTCACCTTCAATGCGGACACCACCCGCCAAATGGAGCTTGCCTACTCAGGTTCAGACGTCACGCGGCGACGCAGGGCGTCCTTTGATGCTGTGAACCCTGAGCCCGGTGAGACCATCATCGATATCGGCTGCGGGCCAGGGCTTTTGACGCTCGAGCTTGCTCGCACACTTGGGTCTGAGGGGAGGGTGGTTGCCGTTGACCCGAGCCAAGATATGCGTCTCGCGGCGGCGGAGCGATGCAGCGCCTTCCCGTCTGTGAGCGTTGTGGCAGGAACGGCTGCCTCACTGCCGGTGGGAGACTGTGGAGCTAATAAAGCAGTATCGGTCCAAGTTTTTGAGTATTTGGATGATATCCCGGCTGCGGTGCGTGAGGCTCACAGGGTCTTGAAACCTGGTGGTCGCCTTGTGGTGTCAGACTTTCATTTTGGCACCTGGGTCTGGTTTAGCGACAATCCCGAACGGATGAACCGTATGATTGCCGCGTGGGACCATCATTTCACCGAGCGCGGTGTGCCTGCGCTCTTGCCTCCCATCCTCAAAGAGGCTGGGTTTCGACTGGAGCGCATCACGCCCATCACGGTGTTTGACCATGTTTTGCGCCCTGACGGTCTCGCCCAGATGCTCCTCACCATGATGGAGAGCTTCGTTGTCAAGAAAGGGCTGGTTGACGACGACGTCGCCAAAGCTTGGTCGCAAGAGCAAAAAGCGTTGGCGCAGTCGGGCCGTTTCTTTTTCTCTCTGACCCATTTCATCGTTGAGGCGAGGAAAATGGGCTGATTGGGCTCATCCTCCTGCCGTACCCAATGAAGCGTGAGCGCTCGGTTCGTCCTCCGCCCAATCCTTTGTAAGCGCCACAGCTTTTTGGAAACGCGCCTGATAGGCTTTTGCGCTTTTTTGCGGTGAAACCGTCTCGCCATCGCTTTCAAGGCGCGGTGTTGCGCCGACAGCCTTGCCCGCAAGGAGTGCTGCGCCAAGGGCGGTGACCTCTGGCTCCTTGCTGCGGGTGAGTGGGCGGCCCATCACATCAGCGAGGAATTGAAGAAAGTAGCGGTTGTTGGTGAGGCCGCCATCCAGCGAGGGAACGCCGTTGAGCGGGGTGACGGACTCCATGGCGCCCAGGACGTCCGCCGCCCTCAGTGCAATCCCCTCCAAAACAGCTTGCATCGCCTCCTGGGGACCATGATCAAGGGCAAGGCCAAAGAATGCGCCCCGGGCTTTGCGATCCCAGTGCGGCGCGCCCAGACCGCTCAGAGCGGGTACAAACACAAGGCCCCGCGCGATAGCTGGCTCTGACGGAAAGCCGGTGAGGTCTGAGACGCTGTCATAAAGTCCCAAGTTTTGCGCCCAGTTGATGGCAGCACCCGCCGTTAATACGCCCCCGTCGACAGCGTAGACCATGTCTTCGCCCGGGAGCTGCCATGCAACAGTTGGAATGAGGCCACGTGCCTCATCGTGGACGATGGTGGAGCCCGTGGTCATGAGCGCGAAGGCGCCTGTCCCAAAGGTCATCTTTACGTCACCGGGAGCCCAGCAGCGCGCGCCATAAAGGGCCGCTTGTTGATCGACGATCAATGCTGTGATCGGGATATTTCCCTGCGAGCTCCCAAGCGCGCCGAAGGCTCCTATGTTGGGGACGATGTGAGGCAAGCACTCCATGGGCACCTCAAAGAGCTGGCAAAGCTCAGCGTCCCAGGTGCCGCTTTTCAGGTTCATCAGCGAGGTGCGGGATGCGGTGGAGACATCGGTGATGTACTGGTCGGCAAGACGGTCCATGAAAAACGCGTCGGTGGTCCCCAGGCGCAGCGTGCCCTTTGCATGGGCGCGCCGCGCCTCCGGTAGGGTCTTGAGGATCCAGCTGAGTTTGCTCGCCGAAAAGTAGGGATCGAGCGGGAGCCCGGCGCGCTCCAGGGTGACCTTATCGCACCCCTCCCGTTTGAGGCGAGCAATGCTGGCTGCCGTCCGCTCATCTTGCCAGACGATGACGGGGCTGATGGCGGCCTTGGTTTCAGCATCCCAGGCAAGGCAACTCTCGCCTTGATTGTCGAAACCCAGCGCATCCAAACGGCCTGCCGCAGCAACGCATGCGATGATGTTCTCTATCAGCTCCTCAGGGTCATGTTCGACCCAGCCAGGCTGCGGGTAGATCTGCCGATGGGCCACAGCGTGGGCCACATGGCGCTCTCCAGAGGGTTCAATCACCAGAATGCGCGTGCTGGTGGTGCCCTGGTCGATGGCGCCGATGCGCACGCTCATCTTTCCTCAAACGTCATCTTTATGGGGCCAGCATCGGCGAAACGGGTGATGGGCTCAAGGGGGGCGAGGATGCGCCGCTCTGGCCGGCTGTTCACCTTCATCGACCACACCGAACGCCCAGCGACTGTGGCGTGGAGGCGGCCCCGCGCGGGCCGGGAGAGGCGGATTTGTGCGTGGGTCATCGCCCCGCCCGCGCCGCCACGGGAAAGCCGTTGAGGGACACAGTAGGAAATGGCCTCATGGGCGATCTGGAGGGATGTTTGGACGGGTTGATGCGCGGTGTGCCCTGCGGCGAGATCGCCCGCAATGCGCTGTGCGGCCTCTTGGCCTTCGCGCGCGCACCAGGCCGATGTTTCGATGGGCCTCAAAAGATTGCCGGCGCAAAAGACCGCCGGGTCGGATGATCGGCCATACTGATCGATGACGGGGCCGCCGGTCGCATCATCCACCGCGATGTGGCCGCACCGCATGAGTGCCGCCTCTGGCCGAAACGCGCCGGTACAGATGACGCCATCTGCTTCAAGGGTGCGTGTCTTGCCGTCATGGGTGGTGATCTCAACGCCCTCCACCTGTGCGTTGCCCACAATACGGCGCACCTGCGCGCCCAGCACCACCTCAATGCCCAAAAGGGCGGGAAGGCCACCGGCAAAGGCCCTCGCCACCAGCTTGGGCGTTGGCTCAACCATCGCAACCGGCTTGATGCCGGCATGGCGGCAGGTGAGGATGCTCGAAAAGGAGACGAGTTCGGTGCCCAAAATGACAGGGCGGCGGAACGGTGTCAGACCCTCGAGGTAGACGAGCGATTGCAGTGCGCCGGTGGTCACCACGCCGCGTTGCCGCGGTCCGCCGATGAAGCGCTGCGCTCGACTGGCTTCGCGGGCGCCTGTGCAAAGGGCGATGCGCCGGGCGGACAGTGTACCAACCCCCTCATCAGATGTGACGTGGAGCTGCCCGCCGGGGGTGATGGCAAGGACTGTTGCAGCGGTTGCGATGACAACGCCGGCCGCCCGGGCACAGGCAACATGACGTTCAGCATACGCGGGCCCCTTCATGAGGCGGTGGAATTCGACGATCCCGAACGGATAGTGACCGCAATGGCGCGGAACACCCCCCGCGCTCACCTCCCGCTCTAACACCACCACCTTGTCGACGCCCTGATGCTTGAGTGCGGTGGCGAGCGCCAACCCGGACGGACCGCCGCCGACGATGGCGACATCCCACAACGCGTCAAACATGGTGCTGCTCAAGCGCCTCCTCGGCTGAGCGCCCTTCGGCCACTACCGGTTCATCCAGCCGCCCCTCGGTGAGCGCTGCCACGTTGGCGAGGCAATAAAAGCCTTGGCAGCGGCCCATACACACGCGGGTGCGCCGCTTGAGCCCTGCCAAGGTTCGGGGTGGGATGGGATGGTTGAGGGCGGTCTCAATGTCGCGCCGGGTCACCAACTCGCAGTGGCAAACGACCCCGCCATTGCCCGCTTTCATATAGTCGCGCGGGTGATAGTCGGAGAGCTGGGGGGAGGGGCTGAGCGGCGCTTGGGTTGCGGTGACGTGGCTCGAGCGCGCCAACCCAAGAGCGTCACCATGGGTTGCCACAAGGTGCTCGGCAAGGCCAAGCGCGCTGCTGAGGCCGGTGGAGCGAATACCGCCAAGATGGACGTATCGCTGTTCCGGTCTTGCGGTGATTCGATACTCTTTACGCTCGGTTGCTGGCCGAATGCCGGCGTAGTGGGCGGTGACTTCGCAGTGCTTGAGCGCGGGCACCATTGTGACCGCGATATGGTGAAGCTGGCGCAGCGTCTCAGTGTCCACAGACGCATCGGTACGGCTTTCTTGTTCTTCCGCAGTTGGCCCCACCAATACGTTTCCAAAGATTGTGGGACACAAGACGACGCCCTTTGTCCGCTCTGTGGGGACGGGCAAGAGGATAGATCGCACCAGTCGCGCCGCAGCTTTATCAAACACAACGAACTGGCCCTTGCGCGGCTTGATGGTGAGCGTTTTTGCGCCGAGCAAGCGTTGCTCCACCACATCGCCGAAAAGGCCCGCACAGTTGACGATGGCGCCTGCCTTCAAAGTGCCCGTTGATGTGGTGATTGTCCAATCCGTGCCATCCCATGCGCCCGACAAAACCTCGCAGTTCCTGAAGAGCTGGGCACCAATACTGAGAGCCTCGGTGAGGTAAGCATAGGGTGTCGACCACGGATCGATGATGTGCTCGCCCGGAACGCGAAAGCCTGCCACAACACGGTCTGATAGGTTGGGCTCGGCAGACAGAATATTTTTGCGCGGCACCATCTCAGCATCGCTCACTCCGTTCATGTGGGCTTGGTTCAAAAGGGCTGAGAGTTTTTCGGCTTCGTCCTCACTCCACGCCAAAACGAAGGCGCCTGTTTCATGGAGAGGCAGGCCCAAGTCTTCGCGGATCGTTAGGAAGATGTCTCTTCCTTGCGCGACGCACTGTTGTTCGAGCGAGCCCACAGGCGCGTCAAACCCTGTGTGAAGGATCGCGCTATTGCCTTTTGATGCGCCATCGAGCGGCTCAAGCGCTTTTTCCAACACCGCCACGCGCGCACCCTCCCGGGCAAGGCGGCGCGCAGCAGCGGCGCCCACAACGCCAGCCCCGATGATGACAACATCAAACGAGCCATGGGCGACAGCGTCGGTCATCTCAAAAATCCCTCCGCGATAAAACTGAGACGTTACTCCTTCAGTTTGGAAAAAATACTTGTTTCGGGCAAAACTCAAGTCTAATCTGTGACATACGCGACCGATTGAAGCGTTAAGGAGAGGGCTTTTGACCGAACAGTCAGAAAAGATGCGCTCGATCGCTTCATGAATTCGGTTCAAGATCGCCTCGGGCGCCGCGCCCTAAGCCGCCCATGACGGCGCGGTCGGAACGGCGCCGACAGGAGATTGCCAGGCTCGTTGCAGCGCGCGGAGAGGTCCGCGTTGAGGACCTGGCAGAGCGTTTTGATGCCTCCCGCGAGACCATCCGGCGCGATCTCACCAGTCTTGAGGACACCGGTGCCCTTCTCAAACTCCACGGCGGGGCCAAACGTGTGCCCGCTGCCGTTGAAGGCTCCTTCGATGAGCGCATGGCGGAAAACCATGCGCAAAAGGCAATCATTGGCCAGAAGCTGTCACGATGGCTTTCACCTGGGCAACTCATCTTCATGGATACAGGATCGACAACT
>JBCDLN010000005.1:0-36830 GCA_038745295.1 Pseudomonadota bacterium
CTGTTCGATTGGCACATTCGCGCTTCAAGCGTCTGTCTTCGATCTACAGGTGATGCTGGTCTTCGGGTTGATCGGCATTTTGTTCCGAGCGGCGGATTATCCGCTCGCACCTGTTGTCATTGGCATGATCCTTGGCCCGATCTTGGAAGCCAACCTGCGCCGCTCGCTTCTTATCTCGCGCGACGGGTATTGGATCTTTCTCGACCGACCGGTCTCCGCAACACTTGTGGCCATCAACGCCCTTTTGCTGGCGGCGATGATCTATCTTACGATCCGACGCCTGCGCTCGTCGAAAGTTGCCAAAGCGACAGCCACAGATATCATGCCTGCCGACACCTGAATATTACCTCTACTCGGACATGGCAAAACCCAAGCTGTCGAATGTCCATCCCGCATGAACTCAAGCCCTAGTCTTTACGGTAGCGAAGTGCACAAAGCCGCGATTGAGATTCGAAACGTCGATGACTGGTATGTCCGCGTTGCTGCCGTTCGTACTCGCTGCCGCGCACGCCCCGATCCTAACCCAGAGCGGCCATCCAGTTAAATGAATGTTCGGAGATGTCGGGCGTTTGGCGAAAAAGAAACCTATGTGAGGCGCTACAGGAGGACGGGACACCTGTAGCGCTGATATAAAAGGGCTACGGTACCAAGCGCATAGCGAATGTGAGGATAGAGTTGCGGCGGATTCTCAGAAAGATACTTCTGAATGAACTCGCTGACTACGACGTGCTCAAGAATAGGCTCTACTCATCGAAACCTATCGATCCGAGGCACGAGGGGACCGAACTCCAACGGGATGGCAAACTGCCGCCGCTGGCAGACGAACGCGACGTCCTGTTTCTTGAGCGCTTCGGCAGAGTTCACGAATTTGCCAACCACTTCCTGTCCGACACATCATGGCGCCTTCAAAAGAAATCCGAAACAGTCGTTTTCAATCTGGGCGCAGTTGACAGCCCCTCATACGGGCTCAATTTTTCGGTCTACTTCAACGAACGGGTGGTTGGGGCGCTGGAGATGACGTCGGACGGATTAGAGGCGAGCGACAAGATCGAGAGGGCTATATTCTACTTGAAAGTATCGCAGCCACGCTTGCTCAACATCGGTGACCTCCACGAGTTGTGTGGCATTACGACGGCCCTCTTCACCGACCGTGATGCCGTGTCAGACTACTCATCGTTGACGTCAGAGCGGGACTTCTTCCGATCGAGCTTCGATCATGCGCTGCTCTCCTGCCTCTGGGAGCCTTTCGGTGCATGGGATACGGACAGCCTCGAAGTAAAGTTCAACGGCACGCCATCCTGGTACTTCAGATGGGTGGGGACGAACTAGGGCGCTCGCCGTCGGCTTCACCTCCGATCGGACTATGTCGTCCATACGGCGAATCCGCCTCGCTTGCACCCCCTAGTTGGATCGAGTCGACGGATATCTAAGCTAAGCCCCGACTTAGGGTGCTGGGCGGCGCTCGGAGCAGCAGGCAGGACTTGAATCCAAGTAGCTCCGCACCACTCGTGTTGATGATATGGCTATCCTGCGACGGCAATTGCATCATAAACTTCATTGCCCAATGTCAAATCGGCAACGCCCAGTGCCGCGTCCAATGTGTTGTCAGGTCCCCAGCACTTTGTCCTCAACGCTATAAGCGGCATCGATGCCCATTCATGGTCGCTCGTTGGAACACTAACTGGAAACGACAAAAGAACTTCATCAGACCAATCCATCTCCGCATCTTCAATATCACGGCCAAGGCTATTGAGGTGTTCGAGCCTAGCCACGCACTCCACCCATATGCGTTCATATGGGCCAGCTTCCGCATTCTGTTGAACTTCTGCCGTAGTTTGTGTGTAAAGCGAAGCGCCACCAAATGCGACTGGGGTGTGTCCCGTTGGGCCAGTAGCGTCCACTATACCTTGGGCGTGAACCTCGGGTCGGCCCGCCCGATTGAAAAAATTAGTCTTAGACATAGCTGTATCCTTCTTGCGATGTTCCCTTAAAATAAGGGGATTTAAGGGGTTCCTGGTTTTCGGATGAGATACAGATCTTATGAAGAGCGATTATGCAGTTTTGGTTTTCTTATCTGATACTGTAAAGATTTGCAGTGCTTTCGTCGTCCAACGCATCGAAGATTGCATACGCTGTTTCCTTTGAGCCGCCGCGGGTTAACTTACCTCGCGGTGTGAGCTTACCGGCAATACCGTCCCACTGCTCCCCACGGTGCCAATTCACGGATTCCAACTTCCTGATCTGCTCGGCCACCACCTCTGAGCGCCGGCCCGGATCGACTTCGCTGACAATTTGATGCCCCATGGCGCCTAAAGCTGCCATCACAGACGGCGAGGATGCTATCTGACGCTCGCGGTCTTCAATTGCTGGGCCTAAAACATCACATAAGGCACGCCACCAATCTACCGCAGCGCCCTCCACTGCGCTTTGCCGACCACCATTTAGCTGAGCTGGGCTGTTTTATACTTCATAATGTTCACACACATGATAGCAGATGGCTACTACTAGTGGTGAGCGGCAACCGCCTCACCAACGTTGGGCCACAGTGCGAGTACGCGGGAAATGCTTGAACACGAATGAGAACACTGCCAGCAGGCAGTGTGGCCGACCCAATCGACACCGACTCCAAAGGCAGAACAATCGGGACCAGATTACCCCTCCAATCCCTGTCTATATTCGCTTAATTCATGACGCGTTCATCGGAAATCGAGCAGTCTATTAAAAGAAATAGCGTGTAGTTTACGCACTTTGCAATTTTAACAAGAAGCGCGGCAATTTGTACGAGCGAACTGGGACACAACGCACTATGCAAACTTCCTAAGATCGAGATTCTCAAATATGATTAAGCAATGGTCGGATAAACTTTATTTTATCAGTAAATCCTGAAAATAACCATAAGCATGTAATTGAATGATTTGTACATAATATACCCATCTTAGAAATAAATCTCTACATATAGACGCATAAAATTTCAGGGTATCTCACTGCCGGATTATTTATTGGCGAGCCTTCTACAATCACCAGAATTCATGACGATTACAACTAGCCTACACACAGGCTTTATAGCACGAGAAAAAGGGTAGAAATGTCCGTCGAAGTTGAAGTATTTAGGATAGCCATCGATGAAACCAATTTTAGCAGTGGCATAGAGGCCCAGGAAACGGTTTTCCTAAGTGAGCCATCAAACAAAACTGTCGAAGTTGCTTATAGAGTGACCAGTGGCACAGCAAGCGCTGAGTCAGAATTTGCAGCGCAAGCTGGAACTCTGACGTTTGCTCCAGTGGAACTTCTGAATACTATCGATATTAACTATTTTGGCGATTCAATTACCGAAAAAGATGAGTTTATACTTGTGGAGGTCACACCCGGGAAAAATGCTTCATTGCCTGGACGTGGATCCATATCCCAAGCCGTGATTTGGCTCCGTGACGACGATGGGAACAGCAACCCTATCTCTATGTTCGTGTCGGAGCCGTCGATAGAGGAGGGCGACTCTGGATCGAAAATAGCAACTTTCTTGGTAGAACTCTCGAGACCTGCGCCTCGAGATTTCGAGGTGAATTACTTTACATCAGACTCACCTAGCGCGATAGAGGGACGTGATTTTGTTGGTGTAAACGAAACAATATTTATTCAGAAAGGGGCGATATCTTTCTCGATCGGCATTAAAATTATTGGGAATACGAAATTCGATGGGGACACACGCAAAGAGTTTGATCTTACCGTTGACCCTGATTTGGCGGCACTTAACAGTCAGACCGTCACTGCAACTATATTAGAAAACGAAGAAGATACCAGCGTACCAAACTTTTTCGACTTTTCTGATACTGGCTTTGGCGTGTTGTCAGACGCTGGTGCCGCCGACGACACGAATGTCGGGAGTGAATTTGCCGATACGCTCATCGGGGGATCGGGTAACGATAGTGTAGAGGGCAAAGGTGGCGCTGATCGCCTACTAGGGGGCACCGGCCTAGATACTCTCTCCGGGGGCCTCGGCGCAGACACCATAATTGGTGGCAATGGGAACGATAGCGTCGTTGGCGGAAGCGGAGGAGATAGCCTCAACGGCAGTGTGGGCAACGATCGCATCAAAGGTCTAAGCGGCAACGACACTCTCAATGGCGACGAAGGTCGAGATACCTTAGATGGCGGCAGCAACAACGACATTATCGGCGGTGGCATCGGGAACGACAGCATTCTCGGTGGAGATGGGAGCGACACCATCTCCGGTGGTGGCGACGATGACACGCTAAAAGGTGGGAACCAGTCCGACGACTTGGATGGCGGCTTCGGACTAGATGTGGTCTTCGGTGAGAACGGCAGCGATGACTTGCGTGGCGGCACAGGCAAGGACACCGTTGACGGTGGGAGCGGTAACGACCTCGTTCGTGGTGACGACGGTGCTGATTTGCTTTTTGGTGGAAGCGGCGATGACGAAATCCTTGGCGCTGCAGGGCGCGACACGATTAACGGTGGGAATGGAGATGACACACTGAACGGTGGTCGCGGAAGAGACGTTTTCATCGGTGGTAACGGGGACGACCGCTATGTTTTCAAGGGCCCATTTGGAAAGGACACGATTGAGGATTTTGACCTGCGGAATGCTGAGAAAATTGACTTAAGGGACGTTTCAGCGATCGTATCGTTTAATGATCTTCTCAATAATCATATCTCGGATGTTGGTAAATCAGTGGTGATTGATGATGGGAATGGCAATACGATAACCCTTATTGGCATTCTAGAGAATCAGCTAACCAACGGTGACTTTATCTTCTAAATAGTAATACGAGTATGTAGTCAAATCCATGTTTCAACAGCACGGCTAATCATAAATGGTGAGTGATCCAGGCGGCCTGTTATTTGCGCACGATGAAGTGCTTTCCGCTTAACTGGCCGCTTGGATCTTTCCAGTGCCTGATAGGGCGAGCAGCTCATAAAGAGTTGGGTGCAGCGCAGGCCTTCCGCGCCTCCGTAAAATTCGACTGCGTCATGGCGTTCTCCCCAACCTACACCAACACTCGACTCGAAGAGGTGGGATCGGGCGTGACGCTGAGCGGCGGCAAAACAGCGCCTCATAAAACCAATCCGGGCGCCTTCGCCGGGCACTCAATTAGCACTGTTAGGAACTAAGCCCTATAAGCCTCAATCCCTGCGAGGATGTAACCATTAGTCCGGTTGAGCGCTGCCGTTGTGGGGCCGATAATTGCCTCCACCCTACAGACAAAACGCAGTGATTCTCCTCGTGGAAGGTATGTGGAAGGCAGATCCACATCCTAAGCCCACCCGATCAGCACAAAACATTGATTTCATTGGTGGGCGTACTAGGGCTCGAACCTAGGACCCGCTGATTAAGAGTCAGCTGCTCTACCAACTGAGCTATACGCCCGTAGGAGCAGCAAAATGGTGGCAGTCACCTGAAAGTCAATCTCAAACCTGCCCACCATTCTGGCGGGGGGATCTACGTGCTGCGGCCGCCAGACTTGCGTAAGTAACACCCCGTGATGCGCCAGCTGCCATCCGATTGCTGGGCGAGGGTGTAGAGCGCAGTCCACGTATCGCCAGTGGCATCGGTGAAGCCCACCTCTTGCGCATACCCGCCCGATGGCATCTCCTGCGCCCGTAAGAACACAGCGTCCCGCGCTTCGTAGACCGGGCGGTAGCCGCGGCGCACCATTCGGATAAAGCCTTCAGCGGTGGGGAACATTTGCCGGATCGAGGGTGCCGCATAGGTATACGCTGCGTCCGCATCACCGGCGCGAAACGCGTCGAGCTGGGCAGAAATAGTAGCCCGCACAGCGAGCGGATCGGCCTTAGACACACCTGTGAAAAGCAAGAACGTACCCAAGATCGCTAGAACTATACGCCTCATAGCACCCTCCATGGTCTGACCGCGTTGCATTGGCGGGCACCGCAATGCACGCCCCGCAACACCCAATGATATCGGCCAGCGACCTCTCGGCGATGAAGGACGTGTGGCCGACCGGAGGACATAGGACGCAACTGCCGTGCCAGAACCCCTTGAGGGCGAAGGCGCATAGTCTACGCGGTGGACGAAGGATGATCGCCGCCAACCGAAGCGGCGGTGACAAGCCGCCCATCCGGTGTCAAGAAACCTGAAAGGCCCGCAGCGGCGCTCGTGTTTTGCAAGCCGCTTCTCGGTCAATGCACGGTCTGTTGGCGCACCCGCTAGGTTCACGCCATCAAGGATGTGGCCAGTTGGCGCAGTTGTGGTCCCAAATCATTGCGATCAAGCCCGAAGGCGAGATTAGCCCCCAAAAACCCGATCTTTGATCCGCAGTCGTAGGTTGTGCCATCGAAGCGAAGGCCCTTGAAGCCCTCATCCCGCATCAAGGTGCGCATGGAATCGGTGATTTGGATCTCGCCACCGGCGCCTTTTTCTTGATGCTCAAGAAGATCGAAGATCCGCGGTTGAAGAATGTACCGGCCGGTGATGATGAGGTTTGAAGGCTCTGTCCCCGGCGCTGGCTTTTCGACCATCCCGGTCACATCAAAAACATCGCCTGTGCCAGTTTTCTCCACAACACCGTATTGATGGACCTCTGCAGCAGGCAGTTCCTCCACCGCGATCACGTTACCGCCGTGGGCGTTGTAGACGTCCATCATCTGGGCCATGCAGCCACGGCCGGCTTTGATGATGACGTCGGGCAGAAGGAGGGCGAACGGCTCATCGCCCACAATATGGCGCGCGCACCACACCGCATGGCCTAGACCCAGCGGGGCCTGCTGACGGGTGAACGTCACATTGCCCGCGGCCGGAAGCTCGGCGCGAAGTGCGCCCAGCGGACCAGTCTTGCCCCGCTGAGATAAAGTGTCTTCAAGCTCAAAGGCAGTGTCGAAGTGGTCTTCGATCACACCTTTGTTGCGCCCGGTGACAAAAACGAACTGATCAATCCCCGCCTCTTTCGCCTCATCCACCACATACTGCAGGACGGGTTTGTCGACGACAGTCAGCATCTCCTTGGGCATGGCTTTTGTGGCTGGCAAAAACCGTGTCCCAAGACCGGCCACAGGCAAGACGGCTTTGCGCACAGGCTTCATCATGAGGTTCCCTTGGGTCCGATCGCCTCCCGCCCGTCGACGGCCGATCGTTATTTTTTATCCTTGATGATCCTGTACCTGAAAGTCCTCTCGCATATCAACCCTACCGCCAAGGCAGTAAACGTAAACCCATAATAATAGATTGGATCAAAAAACTCACTCGTGAACTCCTTATAGTAGTAGGTACGCATGAGTTCAGTGGAGTGCATTAAAGGGCTCCAATAGAGGATGTCCTGCGCAGCTTGAGGGAGATAATCTGCTGTAAAGAACATACCAGACAGCACCCCCACCGGAGCGGTCAAAGTTCCAAATATCACACCCCAGTAGAAGAACCAGGACTTAATCACCAAGTTCATCATCCCGAACCCTAGCCCAATCATGGCATTGCAAAAAGTCGGGATCATGCAAAAGACAATGTTTTGCGGCCAAGGCACATCATAAATCAGGACGAAGACAATCGTCAGGAGCATAAAAAGCGCTGTTGTTGTCAAAAAGGTGGTGAGCAGGCCGGCCAACAAAAGGTCGATGGGCTGCACCTGTGGTAACACCAGATTGCGCTTCAGGCGCATGAAGACTTGTTCTGACTGAGTGGCTCCTTGGCGAAACATGGTAATGGGCAAGATGGCCGTCATCAAAAACAGCATCAGATAGTCGCCGAGCTTGGGCAGACGAAACCTGATATACGTGAATATCAGCCCCAAGATCAGGATGGTGGCCAGCGGTTCCACGATGTTGGACAAAATACCAATGGGTGATTCCCGGGTGCGCGCTTGGACAAAGCGCGTGGTGCACGCCCAAATAACCCGAGCTTGATTGCGAAGTGAGATGTTGCGTGTGACTGTTGCCACAAACCCTCCTTACACCAAGGCGCGAAACTTGGCGTCCACTGGATCACACAGAGCAGGATAGTGCGGATCAGCGTCCAGCACATCATCGTGGTCCTGCCGAAAGCGATGGGCTTCCAAGGCTCGCTCAAGCCGCCATTGCGGGCCCCTTTGCCGGCTGCCATCACTGGCTTGCTCCTGGGACATCTTCAATGTCACCGATTCAAAATGCTGGGCCCGCGCGTCCGGGACGAGAACGGTCCTCAACCCCAACCGCCTTGCACGCAGACATAGGTCAACGTCGTTGTAAAGCACGGGATAACGCTCTGCGCAGAACCCGCCAAGCCTCAAGAAATCTGTGCGTCGGATCGCCAAAAGAGCACCGGTCACGGCGCTAACCTCCACAAGACGCCGCCGACGCGCAAAATATCCAACGTCTTTTCCCAGAGCGAAGCGCTCCAGATGCCTCACCCGCGCTTCACCCGACAGCACTATGCCCGCATGTTGGATCCGCCCGTCAGGATAGGACAGCACCCCACCGGCAATTCCAACGCGCTCCTGCATCAGACCCATCATTAAAGCGCCTAGCCAGCCGGGGTCGTGAAACGCCAAGTCATTGTTGGCAAACACAAGCACCTCACCATCAGCGGCCTCGGCCCCAAGGTTCGACAGCGCAGCAAAGTTGAAGGGCCGCTCATCACGCAGCACGCGCACGTGTGGCGCAGCTTCAGCGCGGACAAGACAATCGCGCGCCTCAGCGTTGCGCGTGCCATTGTCGATAAGCACCAAAGACAGCTGAGGCCAAGCGGTGGCCGCGAAGCTCGTCAGGAAGCGCTTCAGGTGGTGGGGCGCATCGCGTGTGGGGGTGATAACGGTCACCGCTTTGGGCGGCCCATCGTCTCGAGTGTTTGCCCGACCGCCCTCCCGGCCGGGCGAAGATGCGCTCACAGGCCAGCCACTGCGCCCCTGAGCATGAACCAAAATGAGAGGAACCGCTCGGCCAGACGCAACATCTTGAGGGGTCGCGGTAAAACGCGGCGCCGATCGCACACCCCAAACTGTGCGGTCGCGGTCCACAATGACGGGCTCGCCGGCCGGCACCCTCTGAATGGCCTCAAAAGCACTCGGCGCGAGACGTTCACCTGGCCCGATCACAAGATCGGCGTCCCTTTCATCATCGCCCACGGTGACGGTTCCAGCGCCAAGACGCCTTAGCACCGCGACAGTCTTTGCCCTAGCTGGCCCGTCCGGCCCACTGACAGCCACTCTCATTGGCCCACCGCGGCGGATCGGTTGGGCGAGCCAACGCTTGAGTGCCAACCCCTCCGCCTCTCGGATAAAGCGGCGATAGCGCCGGTCTGCCTCGCTCAAAAGGCGCAATGAAGCCGCCAACCTTCCGTCGGCTGACGGATCAGCGCCAAGCCATCGCTCAACCCTAAGGGCTGCCCGCTGCACGGCCTCATGCAACACTGTCTGCGCGAAAGCCCTCACTGAATGCGCCCACCCCGATGCGGTGACAGCCAACTGTGAGACCGTGACCGCACCCATCTCCTGGCGCGGCTGGAAAATGATCGCCGCAGCCGCCTCCTTCAGATGCACCCGCGCAACATAGAGTGACCCAGCAAGGCGGCGGAAATGGGCAAGGGGGGGCGCATTGTCAGGCGCATCAGCGGCCCACATCCGCGGCGCCACCAAGGCAACTGACCCATCGGCGAGGGTAAACTCAGCACTCAGCTCGTGATACCCTCGACCGAGCGGGGGATTGAAAGAAAGCCGCACAACGCCTGAGGGGCCGCTCACAAAGGTTCCCCCCATCACCTCAACGCTTTCCAGCGCATCGATCTGAACAGCGTCCGCCCAGCCTGGCGGGCAAAACGGGCTGACCTGGCGCAGCGCCACCGCGCCCGCCGCCGGCTGACGATGGGGCAGCCGCACTGCCTCCAGGCGATAGTCCGGCAGCAGCGACGACCACCGACCAATGGGCGTCAGCTCAAAGGCACTGAAGGTCATCGTCGCCGATTCCACCGGCATCAACGCCACCGAATCGGCAGGCGCGTCCAGCTCAAAGATAACGTCGAGACCCGCGGGACTAGGCTCTACGGGAAGGGACAAGCTGGCCTCCCCCACGTCGATGATCGCGCGCAAGAGCGGCGCCCCGCTCGATACGACACGAAGGCGGTAAACCCCAGGTGCAGCCTCAATCTTTACTCTGAGCGCAGCATTCGCCGCAGGAAAGACAACGGCCCCGCCCGACATTTCAAGCCCCGGATCGCACGATGCGCGCCCACCAAAGCACCGCAGCGCGTCTTGCTCACCCAGCAACGTCATCCTCATCGTCATGAAAAGATGGCAGGCAAGTCCTTCAGCGTCCCCAGAGCGAGATCCTTTTCTGAAAGCACAGCATCATTGTCCCCCAATCCCCAATCAATCTTAAGATTAGGATCGTCAAACCGGATACCACCCTCGCTGCCCTTATCGTAGAACCCGTCCACCTTGTAGCAAACGACAGTATCGGGCGCCTTCGTGCAAAAAGCATGAGCAAAGCCGCGCGGTACAAAAAGCTGCGCGCCATTGTGCGCAGAGAGCTCCGCACTCACCCACTGTCCGTAAGTGGGCGAACTCGCCCTTAAGTCCACGGCCACATCTAGGACCGACCCTTGCGCCACCCGTACCAACTTGGCCTGTTCAAAGGGCGGTGCTTGAAAGTGCAAACCTCTAATAGTACCAATCGATCGAGACAAGCTTTGATTGTCTTGAACAAACGTTACGTCGAGGCCTGCATCGAAAAGGCGTTTTTGATTCCAGGTCTCCTCGAACCAACCGCGGTCGTCACCAAATCGTTTGGGGTGAATAAGCAACACGTCGGGAATTGAAAGCGGCGTTACGTCCACAGCCCGGCCCCCTGGGGATTGGGAAATCTCATGAAAGCCGTGTAAGACGCATCCGCCGCTCGGGTAAAGAAGGTCACGCGTGAGTCGGACATTAATCCTCTTTGATCTCACCCGGTTGCTTAGCGCGACGGGCAGAGCCGCCCCGACGGGTATTGAACGTGTCGAATACCAGTATGCGCGCTGGCTGAGCGCCCTGGGAGACGTGGACGTGGAGTTTGTGGCCACGGTGGCCAGCGCGGTGCGCCACGTTCCCAAATCCTCTGTTCTGGCGTTTTTGGACCGTCAGGCCCGTACCTGGTCAGACGGGGCTGAGGGTTTTTCCGCTCAAACCGCCATCGACAATGTCAACGCATTCTTGCGCGGCGAGCACGCTCCCCGGCCACACAAATTGGCACACCTTTCTCCCGAAGAGCGCCGCCAGCGCGAGCGCGGTGATGGCTATGAAGGGTCGCCTTTTGCCTCCTGGGCCCGGCAAATGGCAGCTGCCTGGGCGCACGACAAGTTAGAACCGGTGCTGCGAACGGCCCGCGGCCGCAGACCCATCATCTATCTGCGCGCCTCCCACGATAAACTGGAACGGCCTGGCCCCTTTGATGCGCTCAAAGCGCAAGGGGTGAAAATCGTCATTGTCGCGCACGACACCATCCCCATAGATTTCCCGGAATTTGTCCGGCCTAAAGCCGCGCACCAATGCCAAGAGCGGGTCACGAACATGGCCCGCCTCGCCGATGGGATCGTCTGCGTCTCTCATTATTGCGCGGGCCGGCTGCGGCCGCACCTGCAGCCGTTCAACCCGCGCCTCGTGGTCGCCCACCCCGGCACCGAAGATGTCGCCATCATCAGCGCTGCCCCGGGAATGGCTGACATTCCCTATTTCCTGATGGTCTCCACCATCGAAGCGCGCAAGAATCACACTCTCGTGCTCAACCTCTGGCGCAGGATGATTGCCGAGTTGGGCCCCAAGACGCCCAAACTCATCATCGCCGGCAAACGGGGCTGGGAAGCGCAAACCCCCATCGCCATGCTGGACCGCGCGGCCGATCTCAGCCCCCACGTCTATGAAGCGGGCGCTGCCCCGGACGCTGCCATCAAAGCACTCCGCCAGCACGCAACGGCCGTGTTGATGCCCTCGTTCGTGGAAGGGTTCGGCCTTCCGGTCACAGAAGCCCTTGCCGAAGACACCCCCGTCATCGCATCCGACATTCCAGCTTTCCGCGAGATCGCTGGCGATGCGTGCGAGTTTATCGATCCCTTGGATGGGCCTGCCTGGCGCACAGCCATTGATGCCTTCGCCAAGCCCCAATCCCCGCGCAAACACGCCGCCATCGGCCGTGCGAAGCGCTACAACCCACCCACCTGGGCCGCGCACTTCCGCCACGTGCGCAGCCTTCTTGATGAGATCGCCGCCCAATCGCCTGCGCTCATTCGCAGTCACGCCCGAAGGGTCCTGGGGAGCGCTGCCCTCATGGGCCGATCAGGCGGCCAACTCATTTCCACTGCTCGACCGACGGGAGCCCGGCTTGACCGCAATCATTGACATCACCGCACGCGAAATCCTCGACAGTCGCGGCAACCCCACCGTTGAAGTGGATGTCCTGTTAGAAGACGGCGCCTTGGGCCGCGCTGCTGTCCCCTCCGGTGCCTCCACGGGCGCCTATGAAGCGGTGGAACGGCGCGACGGCGGCGAGCGATATGGCGGCAAAGGCGTCCGCGATGCCGTGGAAGCGGTCAACGGAGAGCTGTTTGAGGCCCTTTCCGGTCTTGATGCTGAGCGCCAGCGCCACATCGACCACGTGATGATCGCACTCGACGGGACCGAAAATAAAAGCCGGCTCGGCGCCAATGCCATTCTTGGCGTGTCGTTGGCGACGGCCAAAGCGGCAGCCAAGACCGCCAAGCTTCCCCTTTATCGCTATGTGGGCGGCGCCAACGCCACCATCTTGCCGGTGCCCATGATGAACATCCTCAACGGTGGCGCCCACGCCGACAATCCCATCGACTTTCAAGAATTCATGGTCATGCCCATCGGCTATGACAGTTTTGCCGAAGCACTGCGCGCTGGCGCGGAGATCTTCCAGGCCCTTAAATCAAAACTCAAAGCCGCAGGCCACAATACCAATGTGGGGGACGAGGGTGGCTTTGCGCCGAACCTTCCGTCAGCGCGCGCTGCGCTCGATTTTGTCATGGAGGCGGGCGCTGCCGCTGGGGCGCGCATGGGCGAAGACGTGATGATTGCCCTTGACTGTGCAGCCACCGAATATGTGGCTGACGGCCAGTACCGCCTCGAAGGTGAGCAGCGCACGCTCCAGCCCGCCAAAATGGTCGACTATCTCGCCGAACTGGTGGACGCCTACCCCATAGTCTCAATCGAGGACGGCATGGGGGAAGACGATTGGGAGGGGTGGGCCATGCTCACCGAACGGGTCGGCGCCAAGTGCCAGTTGGTGGGCGATGATCTCTTCGTCACCAACGAAAAGCGCCTCCAAGAGGGGATCGACAAGGGTGTGGGCAACGCCATCCTGGTCAAAGTGAACCAGATTGGCACCCTCACCGAAACGCTTGATACGGTCGACCTTGCGCACAGAGCCGGCTACCGCGCTGTGATGAGCCACCGCTCTGGGGAAACCGAAGACGTCACGATTGCTGATCTGGCCGTTGCCACCGGGTGCGGACAGATCAAAACAGGCTCCCTCGCGCGCTCCGATCGAACGGCAAAGTACAACCAGCTATTGCGGATCGAAGAAGCGCTAGGCCCCACGGCCCGCTACGCTGCGCGAGGCTTGCCCGTCTAAACCCCACCTACTGTTCGCCACACCCGCGTCGCGCCAACGTAGTTTTCGGCGCGGCACCGGTGCCCCGCGCTGCGTTGCGTAGAGTGCGGGTATCCATCAATGGAAACAGTGACCGTTTCTGGAGCCATCCAGAGATTCGATTTTTCAGCGCCAGGCTACACGATCAATGCGGGTGAGACCCGCTACGTTTTCACCGCCGATTCCGCCGTCACCGCCTTTGCCGCCGGCATCGAGGCCGTCAACTTCACCGGCAACTTCGTGGAAGTCTACGGCCTCGTTTCCTCCATTGGCTCCACTGCCCTCAACCTGACCGGCGCGGGGGGCAATGAAGTGCGCCTGGGCGCCTCCGCCACCGTGGTGTCAGCCAGCGTCGCCCTCAACATCGAAGGCAAGGAGAACACGGTCGTCAACGAAGGGCGCATTGTGTCAGAGCGCGCCAACGCGCTCGCCTTCGTGGGCAACGAAAACGCCTTCATCAACCGAGGCCTCATGGAAGGCCTCACCAATGCCGTCTTCCTGGGCGGCAACGACAACCAAGTCATTAACGACGCGGTGATGGAGAGCACCCTTTCCACCGTCTACATCACCGGCCGGCGGAACTTCTTCGATAATGACGGAACCATCTCATCGCGGGACGTCGCTGTGAGGGTGGCCGGCAATAGCACCGAAGTGCGCAACGATGGCGATATGCGCGGCACGCTAGGCGCCCTTGAAGGCATCGGCGGCCTCTCACTCAGGTTCACCAACACCGGTTCGGTCTCAGCGGCGTCGGGCGTTCCCGTCGACCTCAATACCCCGGCCAACACGACGGCCACAGTGGTCAACCGGGGCACCATCGAAGCCCCCACCAACGGCGGCGTGGCGCTTCGGGGCGGGGCAGGCCGCGACATCATCGATAACTACGGCACCATTTTCGGCAGAGTCGATTTGGGTGTCGGCCGCGATGAAATCCGCCATTTTGGCGATGGCCGCGTCACCAAACGGATCGACGGCGGCAAAGGCAATGACCGCATGGTGGGCGATGCCCGCAACGACAAATTCTTTGGCGGCAACGACCGGGACACCCTCATCGGCAAAAAGGGCGCCGATACCCTCTACGGCGAAGGTGACAATGACATTATCGAGGGCCAGAGCGGGGCAGATTCGCTTCTTGGTGGCAATGGCAATGACAACCTCAAAGGCGGCGATGGGAGCGATACCGTCAAAGGCGGCAACGGCAACGACAACCTGACCGGCGGTAGCCGTTCCGATCGGCTGCGCGGTGAGAATGGCAACGACAGGCTGTCTGGCGGAGACGATAACGATGACGTTGATGGCGGCCCCGGGACCGACATTGCCTCCGGTGGCAACGGTGACGACAAGGTCAGCGGCGGGTCCGGCAACGACACCGTTAATGGCGACGGCGGGAAGGACACGCTCTACGGCAACGCGGGCGCTGACCGGCTCGTGGGAGGACCGGGCGCGGACAGGCTCTTTGGCCAAAGCGGCAACGACACCCTGGTGGGCGGCAGCGAGAATGACCGCCTTGTCGGTGGCGCTGACCGTGACCGGCTCGAGGGAGGCTCCGGCAATGACACCCTTATCGGCGGAAGTGGGGTCGACACGCTCTTGGGCGGCGATGGAAACGATTCCATTGTCGGTGAAGACGGCTCTGACAGCATCGATGGTGGCGGCGGCGACGACACCATCTACGGCAATAATGGCACCGACTACATTAGCGGTGGCAACGGTGCAGACCGCCTTTTTGGTGGCGGCGGCGATGACACCCTTGATGGACGCGGCGGCGCGAACAAACTGGTCGGCGGCAACGGTCGAGATTTTCTGATCGGCGGCGATAGAGACGACACCCTCCAAGGCGACAGCGATAAGGACGTCCTGATTGGCAATGCCGGGCGGGATGTTCTGATCGGCGGCGACGGAGATGACAGCCTCATCGGCATCAACGGCTCTGACCGGCTTGAGGGTGGCAACGGCAAAGACACTCTCGATGCCGGCAACGGCAATGACGTGATCATCGGGGGCTCTGGGACCGACGTGATCCGCGGTGCACAAGGCGACGACACCATTGTGGGCGGCGGCGGCAACGACATTTTGTTCGGCGGCGGCGGTAAGGACGTTTTTGAGTTTAAGCGCGGCGGCGGCGTCGACCGGATTAAAGACTTTCGCGACAACGTCGACACCCTCGACCTCACCGACTTCCGCTTCGGCCGCACCACCGCCAACAACAAAATCAACAAAAACGGCCCAAACGTCGAGTTCAGTGTGGGGCGTGACAAGATCATCATCGAGGGGGTGTCCATGAACCAGCTCCTCGATGACCTCATCTTTTAGGGGTCACCCGGGTCACAGGCCACAAAGGCGCGTCAGCCCCATACCTTGCGCAGGCGCTCCGCCGTCTCTCCAAAGCACCCCGCCTCAATGGCGTCCCGCAATGTACGCATAAGCCGCTGATAGTAGGCGATGTTGTTGTAGCTGAGGAGCGTTGCCCCCAAAGGCTCACCCACCCGCACAAGATGGTGCAGATAGCCGCGGCTATACTCCTGTGCCGCAGCGCACGGGGTATCGGGGTCGAGGGGCGTCTGATCATCCGCAAATCGGGCGTTCTTCAGATTGAGCTTGCCCTCCCCGGTGTAGGCCACCCCGTGGCGGCCGGCGCGGGTTGGCATCACACAATCAAACATATCAACGCCGCGGGCCACCGCCCCAATCAGATCTGATGGGGTCCCCACACCCATCAAATATCGCGGCGAATCGGTGGGAAGGGCCGGCAGCGTCTCTTCAAGGGTCCGAAACATCTCGCTTTGCGGCTCCCCCACCGCCAACCCGCCGACGGCATAACCGTCAAACCCGATGGCGACGAGACCCTGCGCAGAGCGCACCCGTTCTGAGGGGGCCGTACCGCCTTGAACAATCCCAAACTGAAGCCGTCCCGATGGCGCAGCAGCGCCAAAAGCCCCCCGCGCCCGCCGCGCCCACTCAAGGCTAAGCGTGACAGCCCGCGCCACAGTTTCAGCCGGTGCTGGCAACGCCACACACTCATCAAGCTGCATTTGGATGTCCGCCCCCAGCTTGAGCTGAATGTCCACAGCCCCCTCGGGCGTCAGCCGGTGCATGGAGCCATCCACATGGCTTTTAAATGTCACCCCGTCATCATCGATGGTCCGCAGCGCCGAAAGGGACATCACCTGGAAGCCACCAGAGTCCGTCAAAATCGTCTTGGGCCAGCGCATAAACTCATGGAGGCCGCCGAAACGGGCCACGCGATCAGCCCCAGGGCGGAGCATCAAATGGTAGGTGTTGCCCAGCACCACTTCAGCGCCGGTGTCAGCAACATCGCGCATTTGCATAGCCTTCACCGTGGCCTGGGTTCCCACAGGCATGAAGGTGGGCGTGTCAACGGTGCCGTGGGGCGTGGTGAGCCGGCCGCGACGGGATGTGCCGTCGGTGCCCAAAAGAACAAAGCTCATGACCTGAAGATCAAACTCGCATCGCCATAGGAATAAAAGCGGTAACCTTCTTCAAGCGCATGGGCATAAAGGGCGCGCATGGGCTCAAAACCCATGAACCCCGCCACCAGCATCAACAATGTCGACCGCGGCAGATGAAAGTTTGTCATCAACGCATCAGCCACGCGGAACTGAAAGCCTGGGCGGATGAAAAGGTCCGTGTCGCCTTCAAAAGCGCTCAAGGTTCCGGAGCGGGCAGCACTTTCCAAAAGGCGCAACGCCGTGGTCCCAACGGCCACAATTCGCCCCCCTTTCGCCTTTGCAGCAAGGAGCCTTGTTGCCGTCTGCGCACTCAAATAGCCGGCTTCGGCGTGCATCTCATGGGCATCAATCTCCTCAGCGGTGACTGGCAAAAACGTCCCCGGCCCCACATGAAGTGTCACCCGCTCAAGCCCGACCCCTCGAGCCTCCAGTCCTGCAAGGAGCGCCCGGGTGAAATGAAGCCCCGCGGTGGGCGCTGCCACAGAGCCCGGTGGCTCAGCGTAGACGGTCTGATAATCGGTCAGGTCACGCCCATCGGGCGCCCGCCGCGCAGCGATATAAGGGGGGAGCGGCATGACCCCTGCCGCAAGCGGATCGCGGGAAAACACAAACTCCGCATACGGGCCGTCCCGCGAGATGACTTCAGCATCGACCGAGGCCTCGCCCGTGCCGAACGATACGGTATCGCCCTGCGCGAGTCGCTTGGCGGGCCGGGCAAATCCGCGCCATCTCAGCCGCTCCACCTCGTGGAGCAACGTCACCTCAATGGCAGCAACCCCCGCACCCCGGCGGCGCGCGCCGGTCAACCGCGCGGGGATCACCTTGCTGTCGTTCACCACCAGCACATCGCCGGGGGCAAGAAGGTCGGTGATATCGCGCACAAAATGGTCGGCCAAGGGCGCACCGGGCCGGTGCACCAGAAGCCGCGCAGCATCGCGCGGCTCCACCGGGCGCAGCGCGATGCGCCCATCGGGAAGTGTGTAGTCGTAGTCGCTCAGCTCTGCGCCTTTGGCCTCAGACCGTGGCGGGTGTGAGCGCTCCGGCGCGTCAGCCGTCGGCGGCAACGCGCGCCTTCACAATCTTGTCAGGATCCTGGACGGCGCCGTTGTTGGCGCTGGTGCCCGCTTTCACCCCATCGATGAGGTCCATCCCGTCAATCACGCGGCCGAACACGGTATATTGATTGTTGAGGCTCGGGGCGCTGTCGAACATGATGAAGAACTGCGAGTTGGCGCTATTGGGGTCGGGCGTGCGCGCCATGGAGACAATCCCGCGCTCGTGCGGTGTAGGATTAAACTCCTGCTTCAGATCTGGAAGGTCGGACCCACCTGCGCCGGTTCCAGTGGGATCGCCCGTCTGCGCCATGAACCCCGGGATCACCCGGTGGAAAGGCACACCATCGTAGAAGCCTTGGCGGGCAAGGGTTTTTATCCTATCCACATGGTTGGGCGCGATATCTGGCAACAGCTCGATGGTGACAGGGCCGCTTTCAAGGTCCAAGATCAGCGTGTTTTCAGGGTCTTGAGCCGCCGCATGAGCGCTCGTGCACAGCGCCATGGCAGCCGCTGCGATCAGCCTGTTTAGCATTTTTTTAGCGTCCTTTCCGCGTCAGGATGCGGCACGCCAGGTCACAGCCTGCCGCCAGCGTCAAGCGCGGGTCCTGTCAGCGAGGCGTTCTGCCACATGGGGTGGCACAAACGCATCTACGGACCCGCCCAGCTTGGCAATCTGGCGCACCAACGTGGCGGTGATATGCCTGACAGGCGGCGAGGCAGGCAAGAACACGGTGGCAATCTGAGGATTAAGTGTCCTGTTCATCCCCGCCATTTGCATTTCATAGTCGAGGTCGGTGCCATCGCGGAGGCCGCGGATGAGGACGCTCGCCCCCACTTCCTGGGCCGCATCCACCACCAAATTGGTGAATGAAACCACCCTCAGCCGGGCTGCAACGGCCGGATCTGCCGCCGCAAGGACCGTGCTCAGCATCGCCTCACGCTCCTCAAACGTAAAAAGCGGCGCTTTACCGGGGTGCACCCCAATGCCCACCACCACTTCGTCGGCCAAAGAGAAGGCCTTCATCAGCACATCAAGATGCCCATTGGTGAGCGGATCGAACGAGCCTGGATAAAACGCGGTACGCATGGATGTCCTTCAAGGAATGGTCCAGTGAAGCGAGCCAGCTGAACAAGCACCAAACTTTAAAGACCAGCGCGCCATCAAAACCAACCCATGGTTCGAAACGGCAACAAAAAACGTCACGTCGATACTTGAAAATTACACCGACCAACCAGTTCCGTTCAAAAATTCGACAGTTAGCGTTAACGGCGAAAAATAAATTTTCAGATCTATTGCCGGACTATTTTAAACGTAAGATCCATCACCACATAGCTGTCATGGCGGGAATGAGGCGGCCTGAGGGACGGCTCAGAGAAAGGCTCTTCTGCCAAGTTGGACCAGGACGATTTGAGAAGAACACGTCGTCTTGTGACCCCAATCACATTGGTTTCCGTAAGGGACCTTTAACTACATAAGCGTGCCAAAAAAATTGAGGTGGAGTTTCAAAATGCCTGCTCAACGCCGTATCCTGACACCGATCGCTGCCACCCTTGTTGCCGGTGCCATTGTGGGTGCGGCCACCCTCGGCGGCACGATGGCTGGCGACAAGATCGCCACAAAATCCGACCGTTTTGCCGTCATGGGTGACAATCTGTGTGATGGGCAATCCTGGCCGAACCTCACGCAAGAGTGCCTTGCTTGGGTTCAGGGTGAGCCGGTGGAAGGGACTGTGCGGTTCGTCACCATCTCCGAAACAGCGCCCGAATCAAACGTCACCACGCTAACGCGGGTGCGCGATATCGCGACGAACTGAAATTTCAACACTTTTGGACACAGCTTAGTAACATTTCCCCGATCGTGCGCATTGAGTGTTGCGAAAAAGACAAAACGCATTATAACGGTAGGGGATTGTTAAGGAACCAAAATGATGTCGCCGCGTCTTAAAAGTTCAGTTGTCGCCACCGTCGCGGGTACGGGTTTCGTTCTTGCGGCTTTTGCTGCGGGCTCTGTGTCGCAAATGCAGGACCAGGCCGCAGTTAAAGGTGATCTTTTGGAAGTGCCAATGAAAGTATCTTGCACAGCCGACTGTAATACGGCTGACGAGCGGATCGCCCGCGCTTTCGATACATTCGCTGAACATGACGCTGACGCCGGCGTGACTGTGTTGAGCCGCGTTCCTGCGCAATAATCGGATTCACCTCTTTTTTGAGACACAGCCCGCTCCGGCGGGCTTTTTGCTGTCTATATCCCAACATCCTATTGTACGCGCCACACAAAGCCTAGGTGGGAGCCAGATATAAGGCCCGATCCTTGATCATGGCGGGGCCCAACCTTCCGGTCAGGCCCCAAAGCCATCAAACCTCAGGTTCGTCAGGCTGATCCTCGTCACTGTCAGCGTCTTCGCTGACCCGCTCCACGGAAACGACCTGCTCCTCGGCGTCGGTGTTGAACACAATCACACCCTGGGTGGCCCGGCCGGCGATGCGCACCCCATCAACGGGCACGCGGATAAGCTGGCCGCCGTCGGTCACCAGCATAATCTGGTCGCTGTCCTCCACAGGGAAGCTTGCCACGAGTGGCCCATTGCGGCCGTTGACCACCATCGCCTGGATGCCTTTGCCGCCGCGCGCCGTCACCCGATACTCAAATGACGATGTGCGCTTGCCATAACCGTTTTGCGAAATCGTTATAACGTGCTCTTCAGCAGCGCTCATCTGCGCATAACGCTCAACGTCCACAAAAGCTGTTGCGCCGTCGTCAGCCTCTCCCGGGCCGTCACTCTCACCAGCCACAGCCCGGCGCATCTTGAGGTACGCGGCGCGCTCCTCACCGGTGGTGTCGAAGTGGCGCAAGATGCTCATGGAAATCACTTTGTCGCTGTCGCCCAGCGCAATCCCGCGCACACCCGTTGAGGTTCTGCCCACAAACACCCTCAGCGACGAAATGGGGAAGCGGATCGCCTGGCCCAAAGCCGTCGTCAACAGGACATCCTGCTCAGGCGTTGCGATCTGAACCTCGACAATGCCATCGCCATCGTCGAGCTTCATGGCGATTTTGCCCGACCGGTTCACGTTGGTGAAGTCTGACAGCTTGTTGCGCCGCACATTGCCGTTTTCGGTGGCAAACACCACGTCGAGCGCGGCCCAGCTTTCCTCATCCTCGGTAAGGGGAAGGATAGAGGTGATCCTCTCTCCTTCTTGCAACGGCAAGATATTATTGAGGAATTTGCCTCGCGCCTGGGGAGCCGACAACGGCAACCGCCACACCTTCTCTTTATAGACAATGCCGCGGGACGAGAAGAAGAGCACCGGCGTGTGCGTGTTCGCCACAAAGAGCCGCGTTACGAAATCCTGATCGCGGGTGGACATGCCAGCCCGCCCTTTGCCGCCGCGGCGCTGCGCGCGGTAGGTGTCGAGCGGCACGCGCTTGATGTAACCGGCGTGGGAGACGGTCACCACCATGTCTTCGCGCTGAATAAAGTCCTCATCTTCCAGATCAGGACCGCCCTCGGCAATCTCGGTCCGGCGCGGCGTCGCAAATGCTTCGCGCACCGCCGCCAACTCATCCTTGATGATGGTCTGCACCCTGACGCGGCTCCTCAGAATGTCGAGATAGTCGGCAATCTCTGTGGCGAGCTTTTTGAGCTCATCGCCGATTTCATCCCGGCCCAACGCAGTCAGGCGTTGGAGGCGGAGGTCCAGAATGGCCCGCGCCTGCTCTTCTGAAAGCCGGATTGTGCCGTCTTCACGCAACCTGTGGCGCGGGTCGTCAATAAGCTCGATGAGCGGGCCCATATCGTGGGCGGGCCATTCACGCTCCATCAAAAGGCGCCGCGCTGTCGCAGGGTCGGGCGAGGTGCGGATGAGTTTGATCACCTCATCGATGTTGGCCACCGCCACAGCAAGACCCACCAAAACATGAGCGCGCTCGCGGGCTTTGTTGAGGAGGAATTTGGTCCGCCGCGCCACCACCTCTTCGCGGAAGGCAATGAACGCGCTGAGCAAATCCTTGAGGTTGAGCTGCTCAGGCCGTCCCCCATTGAGCGCCACCATGTTGGCGCCGAACGAGGTTTGGAGCGGCGAAAATCGGTAGAGCTGGTTAAGCACCACGTCAGCGTTGGCGTCGCGCTTCAGCTCGATGACCACGCGCATCCCATCCCGATCAGACTCGTCGCGCAGGTCCGAAATGCCCTCCACCCGTTTGTCGCGCACAAGGTCTGCGATCTTTTCGATCATCGATGCCTTGTTCACCTGGAACGGGATTTCATCGACAATCAGCGCCTCACGCTCGCGCCCCATCGGCTCAACGCGCACCTTGCCCCGCATCAGCACCGAACCGCGCCCAGTCTCGTAAGACGAGCGGATCCCCGAACGGCCCATGATGATGCCGCCAGTGGGGAAATCGGGCCCCGGCACATATTCCATAAGATCGGCGATACTGAGCGCAGGCTCGTCGATCAGCGCAATGGTGGCATCCACAATCTCACCCAGATTGTGGGGCGGGATGTTGGTGGCCATGCCCACCGCAATGCCGCCGGCCCCATTGACCAAAAGGTTGGGAAAGCGCGCCGGAAGCACAGAAGGCTCGCGCTCCGACCCGTCATAGTTGTCTTGGAAATCAACGGTGTCTTTGTCGATATCTTCAAGCAGCGAGCCGGTGACCTTTTGGAGCCGCACTTCGGTGTAGCGCATCGCCGCCGGAGCATCGCCGTCCACGGAGCCGAAGTTGCCCTGCCCGTCCACCAGAGGAACGCGCATGGAAAAGGGCTGCGCCATGCGCACCAGCGCATCGTAAATCGCCTGGTCGCCGTGGGGGTGATACTTACCCATGACGTCGCCCACCACGCGGGACGACTTCTTATAAGGCCTGTTCCACTCGTAGCCGTTCTCATGCATCGTATAGAGAATGCGGCGGTGCACGGGCTTCAGACCGTCGCGCGCATCAGGCAGCGCCCGACTGACGATGACCGACATGGCATAGCCAAGAAACGACTTTTCCATCTCCTGGGTGATGGAAATGCCTGAGATGCCGTCACCGCCCGGGGGGGTCGGCGGATCGGTGGGAGTATCGTCGCTCACGCGGGGGGTCCTGACGGTTGTGGGAAGACCTCGAACCTAGGCGATTCCGACGCACTTTGCCAGTCTACGCGGGCAGTTTCCCGCCCCAATCGACCGCCCCGCGCTGCGGCCAATTCGGGTGTGGTCAGGGTTTGCGCACCACAAGGTTAAGGCGCACAGACGCCTGCTTGCCGTAGAGCGGGCGCCCTGCGGTAATCCCAAATTCTGTGCGGTCGATTTCCCCCTCAAGGGCGGCCACAAAGCGCCGAGCGCGTGCGTTCTTGACTGCACCTTGAAGCGCAATGGGTTTGGAAATCCCTTTGACGGTGAGCGTCCCGCGGATGGTCAGCACATCGCCGCTAAACTGGGCGGACGTGGCGGCGAAATGGGCCTCGGCGTGGTTGTCCACATCAAGGCCCGTCCTGCCCCGCAACTGCTTCTCCACAAAGCTATTTTTCGACGATAACCCCCGCGCATCCAACGTCGCCGAAGCGCTCGCGATCTGACCATCGCCTCCCACTTCAACGGCACCACGGTGGAACGGGATTTGCGCCTGGATGGAGCCCAGCGCCCCCTTCACACTCAAGTGCGCCGACGAGCGGTCCGCCACGACGTTGTATTGCCCCGGAGAAAGCTCGACCGCGACGCTTTCATCGGCCTTTGCCATCACCATCCCAAGGGTGAGAGCCACCCACAGCAGCGTGTGCAGAGCGTGTCGTTGTGGTGTCATGGTCTGCCTTTCCAGTCTCGCGGCCATCCATTGCGGATGCTGGCTGAACCGCGCCCGAACGCACATAGAGCGCGGTCGCGTCATCGCCCTGTTTGAACCGGGGATAGCGCACGCAGTCAGGATCGTCACGCTCCACCGCCCTTAGCGCCTCCAACGGTCCGCTCAGCCCCGATCGCGCCGCATCCATCAGCCCTTCGCCGTCATAAAGGCCGTAGTCTTCGATGGCAGCGTCAAACCCATCACTCAGAAAGAGCGCTTCGCAGGGTCCGTTGATGGCATGGCGGAAAACGCGCGCCCTGTCGGCCGAGCCCGCCTCGGGCGCGATGATGGGATAGCCCTTTGGCGTATTTGCCTTGTTGCGGATGGCGCGCAAAAACGCCACCACTTCGGGGCTACGGCCACCACCGCGCCCCATCATTTTGCGCGCATTTTCCTGTTCAAGCGCCCTGCCCCGGGCCGTTCCGCCGTAGCGGGAGATCCCGGCACCATCGCGCAGATAAAGCGCGCAATCCCCAAGCTCGGCAATGTCCACGTGACCGTCGGTGAACTGGGCCACAAGCACGGCGGCGGTGGGAATTTCGTAGCGCTCCTGCGGCGACCGTCGGCGCTCCTGGGTAAAGCGCAATTCGGTGTCGCGGACAGCCCATTGCATCAGCTCCAATGGGCTGTCTACGCGGTCACCATGGGCATGGAACGAGGCAATGAGCGCGCTTGTCAGCCATTGCGCGTCGCTTGGCCCATCAAGGAGCGGCTCGTGGCCAAGGCCCGTCGCCCCATCAATGACAAAGGCGAACGGCCCCACTGTCCCGCAGCCATCTTCATTGGGCCGGCCCTCGCGGCCAGGCGCGGTGACAGACCCCAAAACGTCAAGCATTAGAACGGGATATCATCGTCATAGGGCTCATCAACGGGGGCGGGCCGGCCGCCTCGATCGCCGCCCCTGTCTCCGCCGCGATCGCTCCCCCTATCGCCGCCGGAGCCGTAGTTGCTGGACCCATAGCTAGATCCACCGCCATAGCCACCTGACCCAGCGCGGTCTCCTTCCCCGCGCCCATCAAGCATCTGAAGGGTGCCGCCGTAATTCTGGATGGCAACTTCGGTCGTATAGCGCTTCTGGCCCTGCTGATCTTCCCATTCGCGGGTTTGAAGCTGTCCCTCCACGTAGACTTTGGAGCCTTTGCGCAGATACTGCTCCACCACGCGGCAGAGCCCCTCTGAGAAGATCACCACGCGGTGCCATTCGGTCTTCTCGCGCCGGTCGCCAGAGGTGCGATCGCGCCAGGTTTCAGATGTTGCAATGCGCAAGTTGGCAATGGGGCGCCCGTCCTGTGTACGCCGAATTTCAGGGTCCGCCCCCAAATTGCCGATCAGGATGACTTTGTTGACGCTGCCGGCCATGGTGTGTCCTCTCGTTTGTGCATCAGTTTAGCAGCCTCTTGGCCGCTGACTCACCCCCGGGAGCGGCTTGCACACAACTCCCAACAGCCACGAACGCGTCAGACCTGACCGGGGAGCCTCAGAACCCTGCCGTGCCCGTGAAACCGGCCTTCTCATTAGGGTCCGTCAATCGAGCAGACTTTCAAAGGGCGCAGCATCATCTGCCCCATCACCCCTCCCAAACACCCGTGCGCGAAGCCAACCCAACGGACCAAGGCGCGGGCCTATCCCGGCCGGATCATTGGCTCCTCTAGAGGCTTCTAGGAGAGGATAAAGAAGGTCCGCCAGCGACTGCACCTCTTCAGGGCAAAGAGCAAGTTTTGGTGCCTCAACCAAAGGGGGCGCCGGCAGGGAAAGGCCAAACTCAGCACGCAAGAACTCAAGGTCCTTGCGGGTGCGTTCCTCGATGGACAAAAGCGCCTCAAGCGGTGGGCGATAGCGCGGGCCACCGATCCCATTGATGCGCTGGATCCACCCGACCGGCAGCTTACCAGTGGGCGAACGCCTGTTGAGCGCATCAAGCAGATGCACCCCAAGCACCGAAAGGCCTTCGTTTTCCCTGTAGCGCTCCAAGGCTCCCGCAACGGTCAGGCGATCCACTTGTTCAAGCACATCGTCCACCACATCACCGTTCAACAACTGCTCCCGGTCAAAGGGACGGATGATCAAGTTTTCCGCCCCAATAGCGTCCCGCCATTTGGTGACCATGTGCCTTAAGGTGATTTTTCGGGGGTGCACATCCACATGGCTGAGCGCCTGCCCCATCCGCACCGCCTGAGCGGCACTGCTGATCGCAAACCCCACAGGATGGCGTACGTAAAGAAGGACCTTGATGGTTTGCGCCAAAGGCTTCATCGCGTTGAGGAGATTGGCAATTTCATCGGGCTTTAGCCGCACCAGCGTCTCGCTGGACAAAAAACCTGTGGAACACCGGCTCGCCCGGGCAGCGCTCACGAAGTCCCGGTACACTCTTTGCGCAAGCTTGGAATTGTGGCTCGGTTTGGGCGTTTTATGAAAAGTCCAGGCCACCGGGTGGTGGGTCCCGTAGCCGGAGAAGTAGAACAGGTCCTCATCAGCGAGGCGCGCCGCGTTGTGGCGAAAGGTCTGCTGGATCGAGGTTGTCCCTGTTTTGGGATGCCCGATATGGACAAACATCGTTTTCACAGGGGCCCGCCCCGCTCGTGACAGACGCGGCACGCGCTGCAACAGAGCGATAGGGTGTGGGCAGAACGTGCGGTGAGGGTCGGCATGCAGGAGCGTAAACTCGTCGTGCGGGGGGCGCGGGAACACAATCTCAAAAACGTCGACATTGCCCTTCCCCGCGACAGTTTGGTTGTCCTGACCGGCCTTTCAGGATCAGGCAAGTCCTCGCTGGCGTTTGACACCATCTACGCTGAAGGCCAGCGCCGCTACGTGGAAAGCCTGTCCGCCTACGCGCGGCAGTTCCTGGAGATGATGCAAAAGCCAGACGTTGACCAGATCGACGGCCTGTCCCCCGCCATCTCCATCGAGCAGAAAACCACCAGCCGAAACCCGCGCTCCACCGTCGGCACCGTCACAGAGATCTATGACTATATGCGCCTCCTTTGGGCGCGCATCGGTGTTCCGCACTCGCCGGTCACGGGGCTTCCCATCGAAAGCCAAACCGTCAGCCAGATGGTGGATAAGCTCCTGGCGTTGCGCGCTAAAACCCGGCTCTACCTGCTTGCGCCCATCGTGCGCGGACGCAAAGGAGAATACCGCCGCGAGCTGGCCGAACTCCAAAAGAAGGGGTTTCAGCGGGTCAAGATCGACGGCACCTTTTACGAAATCGACGCTGCCCCCGCGCTCGACAAAAAGTTCAAGCACGACATTGATGTGGTGGTGGACCGCATCTCCACCCGGCCTGACATTGCAACGCGCCTTGCCGATTCCATCGAGACTGCGCTGCGCCTAGCTGACGGCATCGCCATTGCCGAATTCGCCGACGAGATGGATGGGGACGAGCCGCGCCGCATTGTGTTTTCAGAGCGGTTTGCGTGCCCCGTGTCAGGCTTCACCATTGCCGAGATCGAGCCGCGGCTTTTCTCCTTCAATGCCCCCACAGGCGCATGCCCTGAGTGTGATGGGCTCGGCACAACGCTGCGGTTTGAACCGGACCTTGTGGTGCCGGACGACACCTTGTCGCTTTCTGAAGGGGCCATCCTGCCCTGGGCCAAAACCGGCAACACCAGCCCCTACTACACCCAAACGCTGATGGCCGTCGCCAAGCACTACCGCGCCGACATGACAACGCCCTGGCGCGATCTGTCCGACAAGGTCAAAAAAGCCATCCTCTATGGCTCCGGCCGCGACAAGATCGAGTTCGTCTACGACGATGGCCTGCGCTCCTACAAAACCAAGAAAGCGTTTGAAGGCGTCATCACCAACATTGAGCGCCGCTGGGGCGAGACCGATTCCCAGTGGGTGCGCGATGAGCTGTCACGGTTCCAGTCAGACGCGCCGTGCGAAGCCTGCGGCGGCTATCGCCTAAGGCCAGAGGCGCTGGCGGTCAAAGTCGGCGGCGAACACATCAGCGCGGTGGCAGAACTGTCCATCCGCGATGCGGCCCCCTGGTTTTTGGCGCTCCCCGAAACGCTGAGCGATAAAGAATTCGAAATCGCCCGCGCCATATTGAAAGAGATCCAAGAGCGGCTGCGCTTCCTCATCGACGTGGGGCTCGATTATTTGCAGCTGTCCAGAGGCTCGCGGACCTTGTCTGGTGGCGAAAGCCAGCGCATCCGGCTTGCCTCGCAAATCGGTTCTGGCCTCACCGGTGTCCTTTATGTGCTGGATGAGCCCTCCATCGGCCTTCACCAGCGTGACAATGCCCGCCTCATTGAAACGCTGAAGCGGCTGCGTGACCTTGGTAATACCGTCATCGTGGTGGAGCACGACGAGGATGCGGTCCTTGCGGCCGACTACGTGGTGGATGTGGGTCCCGGCGCGGGCGTCCACGGCGGTCAAGTGGTGGCGGAGGGCACGCCCCAAGAGATCATGGCAAATCCCAATTCGCTGACCGGGCAATATCTTTCGGGGGCTCTCGAAATTGCCGTCCCCAAAAAGCGCCGCACGCGCAAAAAGGGGCGCGTCATCAATGTGGTGGGCGCATCAGGCAACAACTTGCGCCACGTGGATGCTGAAATTCCGCTGGGGCTGTTCACCGCCGTCACCGGGGTGTCGGGGTCGGGCAAATCAACCCTCGTCATCGAAACGCTCTACCGCGCCGTTTCCCGCAAGCTCAACAAAAGCCGCGAGCAGCCGGCCCCCCATGAGGCGATCACCGGGCTCGAATACCTCGACAAGATCATCGACATCGACCAATCGCCCATAGGCCGCACACCAAGGTCCAACCCTGCCACCTACACAGGCGCCTTCACCCCCATTCGCGAATGGTTCGCCGGCCTCCCCGAAGCCAAAGCGCGCGGCTACGGTCCGGGCCGCTTTTCCTTCAACGTCAAAGGCGGGCGATGCGAAGCCTGCCAGGGTGACGGTGTCATCAAAATCGAGATGCACTTCTTGCCGGACGTCTACGTCACCTGCGATGTGTGCAAGGGCAAGCGCTACAATCGGGAAACCTTAGAGATCGAGTTTAAGGGTAAGTCTATCTCCGACGTGTTGGAGATGACTGTTGAAGAAGGTTGCGAATTCTTCAAAGCTGTTCCGGCGGTGCGCGATAAGCTGGTCACACTCCAAGAAGTGGGGCTTGACTATATCAAGATCGGTCAGCAGGCGACGACGCTGTCGGGCGGGGAAGCCCAGCGCATCAAGCTTGCCAAAGAGCTTTCAAAACGGGCCACTGGCCGCACGCTCTATATTCTCGATGAGCCCACCACAGGCCTCCACTTCCACGACGTTGCGAAGCTGCTCGACGTTCTCCAAAGGCTCGTGTCGCAAGGCAACACCGTCGTGGTGATCGAGCATAATTTGGAAGTGATCAAAACCGCCGACTGGGTCATCGACCTTGGCCCAGAAGGGGGTGACGGCGGGGGCGAGATTATTGCCTCCGGCAAGCCTGAAGCCGTCGCCAAAGCGTCCCGCAGCTACACCGGCCAGTTTTTGACCGACGTCTTGGGCCGCCGGGCACCAGCTCGGAACGCTGCTGCCTAATGCAGCACCTCTTTTGGGTGAGTCTTTTCGCCTAAGCGCTTGATTACAATGCGGCTTTGACCGCAGGTGCATCATCAGTTTGCGGTGAGCGACTCAGCACTGCTAATGCGGCAGGCAGTCTTGTCTAGGGCGAAGCTGGAAAACATGGCTGCATAGGGATCAATGCAGCCATGACTTTTTCGATGATGAAAATCTCCCCATGCAAGAGCATATGTTGTGCAACGCAACACGGTGCCTTGAATGGAGAGCAATATGTTCGACCGCATTGTCCGCGCCTTCCACGACTGGCGCGTTAACCTCGAAACCACAGAAGAGCTGAGCCGGATGAGTGACGACCAGCTTCGTGATATCGGGATCGATCGCGAGGAAATCCCTGACGTTGTGCGTGGCCGCGCGGCCATGTAGTCAACGCTTGGACCAGTCCTTGTGTTAGGAAAAGCCGGCCCCCGAAAGTGGCCGGCTTTATCTTTTTTGGTGTCTGCATCGGCGGAGTGCGCGTTGATTGTGCGGCGCACAAATTCTGTGCAACACGGCCGCGTTGAGCTGCCTAAACTCTAAGCTGCTGCCGAGCTTGCAAACCACGTTTCCAGGGGCATGACGTTGGGCAACTCACCGTTCGCCATCGGCCAGGAATCGATGGCATAGGGCTCGCCGTTAGCGCTGACCACAGCGGTCGCATGGGGGTAGCGTCCGTCAAGAAAAAAGCCCCGTGCCACCGGGCTGGCCACCTCGTGGTGGCGCAGGATGCCGTTTTGGGCGGCCACCAACAGGTAGCTGGTGGTGTTGGTGGCTTCATCAATACAGTCCATCTGGCCGCGCTTGCGGGAATTTCCCAGATCGAGCCCGCCCACATCGTCGGCAGAGCCTGCTGTTGGCGCAACGCGTTTTTCAGCCCAGGCCACAAGCTTGCGCAGCCGGCGACGCTCCTCTTTGGCGGTGCGCGGACGGCCCACGATTCTGCGCATGGTGCGAATGTCAGCCCGCGAGAAGGTCACCGCCGAGCGGTAGTGGCAGCCAAAGCCGTGGCAAACAAAAACTCTATTGGCTTCTGTGGGCACAATCCCTTGGGCAGTGTCGTACCAACCCTCAGGCGCGAAACCGCTCTGGGCAACGCACCCTGCAAGGAGACACGCCGCCCCCAATGCCATCCAACGCATTGCCCTTAACCTCGCCCGTACGTGCAGATTCGCGCAACAAGAATGACCGCACCGTGGCGCTCACACGAGCACCCTTAACGCGTTGTTCACTGACTTTAATCAGCGTTTGGCCGATCCCACGCAGTTGTGAAGGCAAAGCCTTGCGCCAACCTTGAAGACCGGCACCCGCGCCACGCTGAGTATGAAGGGGGCCGCCACCGCTGACGCGAGCGCATTGTCCGATGAGGTCAGCGCCCTTTGAGCAAGGCCTCAATATCGTCCCGCGTTGCCATGGACGCAGCAGCGCCTTTGCGGGTGACGGAAATGCCCGCCGCCGCGCAGCCAAATCGCACCGCATCAAGGGGCGCCATCCCCTCAGCAAGGGCGGTGGCAAAGGTGCCATTAAACGCATCGCCCGCTCCGGTGGTGTCGCGCACAGGGCCCGCCGAAAATGCGCAAATATGCTCAACCACCGTGCCATCGTAAAAAAGTGCGCCCTCCGCCCCTAAGGTGAGCACAGCCGTTCCAACGCCCCTCGCGCGCAAGGCTTTGGCGGCAGCAAGGGCTTCATCATGGTTGGTGACGGGCTGGCCGGTGATGGCCTCCGCCTCCGTTTCGTTGGGCGTGATGTAGTCGCACAGCGCCAAGACATCATCGTCCAACGGGGCCGCCGGCGCGGGGTTGAATATGGTGGTGACCCCGGCGGCACGGGCAACGGCAAGGCCCCTTTGGGCCGCATCCATGGGTTGCTCCAGCTGGGTCACGAAGACTTTCGCGCCCGCGATGATCGCTGCCGCCCCTTCAACGTCCGAAGGGCTCAACGCCCCCGCCGCGCCGCTTTCCACGATGATGGCATTGTCGCCCGTCTCAGACGACACAAAGATAAACGCAGCGCCCGTCGGCCGTGTCTCGTCGCGGATCACATGGCGCGTGTTAACGCCGGCCGCCTCCCAGGTGTTGATGGCAATGTCGCCGAAGGAATCGGTCCCAAGCCGCGTGAGGAAGGTAATGTTGGCGCCTGCCATGCCCGCCGCGACCGCCTGGTTCGACCCCTTACCGCCAGGGCCCATGCGAAACCCCTGCCCTAAAATCGTCTGTCCCATTTTGGGAAGATGCGGCGCTTCAAACGCAAGGTCCGCCACGAAGATTCCCAGAACCACAACATCGCTCACGGCCAAGACCCCACAACACGCTGACCCTCACGCATCGGGTGGCACCACGCCTTTGGTGAAGATGAAGCAGCCATAAAAGCGCCGCTCCCCCGTGGCGATGACGCAGTACGCCTCCTTGGCCTCTTCATAGAACGCAAATCGTTCAATCCCGCGCATGGGACCAAGCTTGGGCTCAATCCCATCAAGCACGCCCTGCACGTCCGACTGAACGGGCGGCACCTCGTCCGGGGCGCCCATCACCTCCATGCGCGCAGCAGCCTCCACGGGCAGGACCGATCCGATGGCTGCGACGGCCGCCGGCGCGCTCACATTATCAATACGCACCAACTCACCGAGAATGGTTTGACGGGCAACAGAGTCGGCCGGGAAATTGGTATCGCACAGCACCAAAGTGTCGCCGTGCCCCATCGCTCTCAGCACGTAAAGTATGTCCGCGTTGAGTAGCGGGTCGATCCCCTTGAGCATTCCCAATTCCCCCGGTGCACTGACGGCCCTTTGTCTGGCGCACGACAGCACTTGTGGCAGGGCGGGGGCAAGCCCGCTGAGATCGCCGAGCCTGTGTCGCCCGCATCTTCCTGCGCGTTGTGGCCGTGGGCGCTCGGTTCAGCCAGGCCCAGCCCTGCCGGAGGGTGCGCCGGCGGCCGGCAGCCCGAGCACCGCCAGCCTATCTAGCGCGCCTTGCAAAATGATGCCGGCGGCCACCTTGTCGATGCTGTCACGGCGTTTGGCACGGGACAGATCCGCTTCAAGGAGAGCGCGATCGGCCGCAACCGTCGACCAGCGCTCATCCCAGCTCACAATGGGCCGGGGATCCATCCGTTTGAGGTTGCGGGCAAAGCCGCGCGTGGACTGAACCCGTGCCCCGGCACTGCCATCCATGTTGAGCGGCAGGCCCACCACAAACGCCACAACCTCGTAGCGTTCTGCAAGCTCAAAGAGACGGGCTGCGTCAGCCTTAAACTTGGTGCGCCTGATGGTCTCCAACGGCGAGGCGATCCGCCAGCCAACGTCGGAGACAGCCACCCCGATGGTGCGGGTCCCATAGTCGAGCCCCATAAGCGCACCGTAGTGACCTTGAAGCGCTTCAATGGGGGTGAAGGGGTCACTCATGGGCGAGCAAACAGTGTTTTGGCGCTCACCCACTGGGCACCAGGGTGGGCGCACACAAGCTGCGCGAACGCGCTGACAAACTCGCTGATCGCCGTGTCATGATCCATGTGGTGGGTGAGAAGGCCGATGGGGCCCTCAGTGCCGATGGCAGCTTCGGTCATCGCCCTCAGCGCACTGTCGCTGGCAAGAGTGCGAGTGGTGCGCCAGGCAACCGGATCAATGTGCGTATCCACACGGTACGGCACACCTTTTTGCGGCGGCCCACCAAATTGGGACACGCCTGCGTAGCCTGCGTCACCAAGGGCCGGCATCAAGTCTATCCGCATGCGGTTCCAGGGCGGCACCATCACCTCCAGCACGCTCCCCCCTGAAAGCAACGCGCGCGCTGCCACCACCTCAGACATAATCACCTCAATGGGCCGCCCATCACCAAGCTCAGCGGATTTGCCCGATGGTTGGTGATTGGCGTGGCGCACGCCATGCTGGAGGACATCTATGTCCCTAGTTTCGCAAAGCTGCATGAGCGCTGCGGTGGCACGGTGCGGGATCACGGCAAGGGCGACCGGCGCGCCTGTGTCCTGAGCCAGCATCATCAAGGCATCGAGCTTGGGGCCGGGTGCGCCTGCATCATCATCGCGCCACCAGACTTGGCGCGGCGTGCCTTGGCGCGAACAATCATCAAAGTGGGCGCTGAGAGCTTCAAGAGCACTCTCCCCGCGGGCGCAGACGACGCTCATACTGCCCTCAATAACACACGTGCGCTTTCAGCGGCGCCCGCATGGTTGAACCCAGGGATCTTCGGCAGTGGCTGTTGAAGCGCTGCTGCCACCGCCGCTGCAAGGGCGGCAGGGGTGAGGCCCTCTTCCTCCATCACTTGGGCCAGGGCGCGCGCGGCCAGCGCAGCCGCCCTGTCGGACTGCTCAGTCTCTTCATGGGCAGCAAAGGGCACAAAGATCATCCGCGGCCCTGCCGACAACACATCAAGCACAGTGTTGTACCCGGCCTGACTGATGGAAAGGGAAGCGGCCCCCAACAGCGCGCGAAAGTCAGCCCGGTTGGGCTCCAGCGAGACGTTAGCGCCAACGCTGCCACACACCGTCTCCCGTTGCGCCCAAAGCTGCGGCGGCAGCAGGATCGTCCATTGCAGCGCAGGGTCAGAGATTGCGGCAGCCTTTGCCGCGCAGCGCACCAGCGCGCCCCCAACACCGCTGCCCCCCACGGAAACCACAACACCCGCCCGCTCATCCTGGTGCGTGACAGGAGCGCCTGCATCCACAAACCCGGTGTAACGGGTTAAGTCCTCAATCTCGTCGGCTCTGCCAAAGCTTTCGCGCAGGGTCACCACTTGTGGGTCGGCGTGGACCAGCACTTCCTGATAGTGCTGCCGAGCCAGAGCGACCATCGCGGCCTCTTTCGCGGGGCTCTTGCGCACCAAGACATCGCGGATAGATGCAGCACGCAAAACGCCTTGCGCCTGCGCCGCCTCAAGAAGGGGAATGAGTTCAGCACCAAAGGCGCGCCGACCAAACGGAAACGTCTCCGTGAGGATCGCGCGGGGCTGCCACGTTTTGAAAAGGGTGAGCAACGTGGCTGTGCGCCGAGGCGCCAGAGTTTGGTAAGGCACGCCATCGGCGCTCTCGATGGCGCGGAACGACCCATCGGTGGCCGCGACCGGAGTGAGCGTTGCAATCTCAAGACCGGAAAGGTCAACGGTTGCGGGGGGATCAGCCCCAAGAACCACCATCACCGACGCGCCCTGCGCGTGAAGCGCACGCGCAATGGCCACCGCGCGCACTGTGTGGCCGGTGCCCAAAAGGTGTTGGACCCAGATGAGAACGCGCATCAGCCGAGGCGCTCCGGCCGAGCCCGCACCACGCCACCTTTGCTGGCTTGATGGCGTGCCCGCGCGTGATCGATCAGGCGTTTCAGCCGCTCTTGGCCTGCGACGAGGTCATTCTGGTGTGCAAATGCTCTGGCAGCCTCGCCCATTGCCGCGCGCTTTGCATCGTCTCCCAAGAGCGTAAGGGCTGCATGTGCGATGGCGTCCGGCGCAGTGGGCGGGACCAAAAGCCCGCTCACAGAGTCCCGAACCACATCGCGCACCCCGCGGGCATTTCCTCCGATGACGGGAAGCCCAGCGGCCTGCGCCTCTAAGAAGACAAATCCGAACGGCTCGTCGATGGCGGGCCAGATAAAAAGGTCCGCGCGGCAAAAGAGGCTCGCAAGGTCGGCCTGATTGAGCCGTCCCACAAAAGCCCCTGGCGGAAAAAGCGGCTCAAGTGCGGTCCGTTCGGGCCCATCGCCAGCCACGGTGATGCGCGCATCAGGCCGCGCCTTCGCAATCAGCGCCCAAGCCTTCGCAAGGACTTTCAGGCTTTCAGCTTTGCGCCCGCCCCGCATCATCACCGTGGTCACCACATGAGCACCTTCGCCTACGTCAAAGCCCTCGCCTCGCTGAGCGGCTTCGCCTTGCTGAGCGGCTTCGCCCGGGTGAGCGCCGGCAAACGGCCTCACGTCGATAAACGGCGCGACCTCGACGAGTGCTCCAGGCACAAGCGTCAACAGTTGGGGCTTATCGTGTTGGGTGACGGCGCCAACGGCATCTGCGGCCAGCAGCGCACGGTCCGCCGCGGCAAAGCCTTCCGCCCAAGGGCCGTTGGCGCGCCGGGGGGCCCTGCTCGCTTCCACAATTGCGAACGGCACATCAAACGCGTCCGCCAATAAAGGGCCCATAAGGTCTGGCGCCTTATGGTAGTTATGGTAGGTGAGGACGACATCAGGCGGGGCGTCCTTGAGCGCATTCACCGCCGCCTGTGCAGCGCGGTTTGCTTCATCAGCAAGGGCGGCAAAGTCAGGCGGGCTCTTGCGCCACGTGATCGGTTGGGGGGGACGCACCACCGTGTGCCCGCTGCCTTCAAGCGCTGCGATGATCAGCCTGGCAAAGGTGCGATCGCCGGAAGGCACGGGCGAATCGGGCGCCTTCATGGGCGTCATCATCGCAATGCGCATGGTCTAGGCGGCGTTGCGGGCGGGCCGCTCTTGACCGATGAGCTTGCACAAAAGGTCAAGGCCGGGCTTGGGCGAGAACCGGTCCCGCACCCGCATGGCGCCTGCTTTCCCGAACGCTGCCCGCCTTTCGGGGTCAGCTAGGAGGTCGGCCATGGCAGCGCTCAAGGCGTCGGGCCTTCGTTCAGGCACAAGGACACCTGTCTCAGGCGTCACAATTTCCGGGACCGCCGACACATCGGTCGACACCACGGGCAGCCCCATCGCCATCGCCTCCATGATCACGTTGGGCAGGCCATCCCTGTCGCCGTTCTTGGCAACACGGCTTGCGAGCACAAACAGATCGGCCCGGCTATAGGCCTCAATCACACCCTCGCGGGGTTTGAGGCCGCTGAAGGTGACCCGCTCTTTGATGCCCAGCGTCTCAGCCAGTGCGGCGAGGCGCGCAACCATGCTCCCGCCGCCGATATGCTCAAACCGCCAATCAAGCTCTTTGGGGAGCTTCGCGAGCGCGCGGATCAAATCGTCGAGCCCCTTTTTCTCAACTGCTCTGCACACACTCACGATGCGAAGCGGCTTACTGGTCCCCGGGCGGCGGGGTCGGCGCGCTGGAAAGCGTGTGAGGTCCAAGCCGTGGTAGGCAAGAGAGACTTTGCCCGGCCGGTCGGCAAGGTCTGAGAGCACGCGCTGGTTATAGGCTGTGCAGGTAACCCCCCAAGCAGCATCTTTAATTTTGGACTGAAGCTCCCAGCGCGGTGTGGTGTAGATATCTTTGGCGTGGGCCGAAAAGGCAAACGGCAAGCCGCGCATCATGGCTGCATAGCGGGCAACGGATGCTGGGGTGTGAAGATAGTGCACGTATAAGAGCCGCACATCGGCCGGAAGCTCTGCGGCAAGGACGGCGGCCTGCCCCCAGCGCCTGCGCCGGCTGGCGGACCGGTCGC
>JBCDLN010000006.1:0-34898 GCA_038745295.1 Pseudomonadota bacterium
GCTTTCCATGGCAAGACCGCCGTCGAACCCAACGGCGGAAAGTGTTGCAAAGACTTCGTTCCAGTCGCACGTGCCCGCACCTGGCACACCGCGGTCGCTCTCAGACAGATGAATGTATCTCAGATGGTCTCGTGTATCGAGGATCGCATTGCCTGCGCCTTTTTCTTCGATGTTCATGTGGTAGGTGTCGAGATGGATAAAGATATTGTCCGACCCCACCTTCTCAATCATTTCAACGGCCTGCCAGCCGGTGTTGATGATGTGGTTTTCGTAGCGGTTGATAGGCTCGATGCCGAAGCTTATCCCTTTGGTCTTGGCGTAGGCGGCCGCCTCGGCCAGAGCGCGGGCGACATTATCGCGCTCAGCGTCTGTAGGGGGGTGGCCTGTGCGCTCACCAATCCCCCCAAAGGTGACACCGGAGAGCGCAAGCGCCCCCATATCAGCCGCTTTATCCATGGCGACTTTGAGGAACTCCACCGCGCCATCTGGGTTCTTAGACGCCCATACCGGCTCAGGAAGACCCAGCGAGCAGACTGCCGGCAGCTCAGCGGTTTCAAGGAGCTTTGCGGAATGGGCAGCGTCCACGGCGGGTGGGTCGAGAAGGGCAATCTCAATAAAATCAATAGGGTGCTTCTTTGCCTCGGCAACGGCGCGCTCGGCTCCCTCCCGCGTCCAATCGATGGACCACATCGCTGTGTGAACCCCAAAGCCTTTCATTCTCGCCGCCCTCCCAAGAGCCATTTTGTCATCGAGAACCGCAATATCATGACGGCGATCAAGAATAGACCCCACACCGCCGTTGCCAAATGCTGGTTCGCGCCAAGAAGGTTAAGACCCGACGACAAGCACTGCAAAATGATGAGCGCGAGCGCCACGGCAAGCACCTTGCCAAAGCCCCCAAACGGGTCGACCCCGCCCAGAAAGCACGCCAGCACCGTGATCAGAAGATAGGCTTCGCCATGGCCAACGCGCACCGAATTGAACCGCGCCATCATGACAATGCCAGCAATGGCACACATGAGGCCTGACAGGGTGTAGATGAGCGTGATCGTGCGCTTGGTGTTGATGCCGGAATAGCGCGTCGCCTCAATGTTGGAGCCCACCATGTAGGTGGCAAACCCCAGCGGTGTACGCGCGAGCATGACCTGCCACAACAGAACCGCGGCAAAGAAGATGATGAGAGGCGCTGGGATCCCCAGAAGGCTCCCATGGCCAAGCGCAGCAACAAAGCCCGGAAACCCTGAGATATCGCCGCCGCGGGTGAGGTATTCGCCAAGTCCGCGCAAGAAGATCATCATCGCAAGGCTGACGAGGATAGGGTGGGCGCGGGAGTTCGCGATAATGAGCCCCATCACAAGCCCGGTAAGAAGGCCAACGCTAAGCGCCGCCACCGTGCCCAGGATGAACGCCGCCACCCCAGCTTCGGGCCCTCCAGCAGCCGATAAAACCGCGGCCAGCGCGAGTGCTGAGGTATTGGCCTGAAAGGTGATGGCAAGGTTGAGCCCACCCGACAGGATCGGGATCAGCATGGCAAGGGTGAGGAGCCCAAGCTCAGGAAGCTGAACGGCCATCGACCCAAGGTTTGCCGCGGTAAGAAAGCGGTCGGTTGCGAGCGAAAAGCCCAACACCACCACCAACAAGAAGGCCGTTAGCCCAATCAGCTCAGCCTGTCCGAGTGCTGCGATCCGTTTTATAAGGCTCATGCCCGCCGCACCGCCCATCTTTCCAGCGATACGTTGGACAAAATGATCGCCGCCAAGATGATCGCCCCCACCACCATCTTGAACGCGTATGGGCTGACGCCCAAGAGGTTGAGCCCGTTCTCGGTGACAGCAATTAAAATCACGCCGAGAACGACGCCAAAGACCGTGCCCCGACCGCCGCCGAGGCGCGCGCCCCCCAACACGGTGGCGGCCAGCACATCAAGCTCACGGCCATAAAGGGCGTTGGGCACCACCTCTTGGGCGTAGTTGACCTGCATGAGGCCGGCGACCCCCAGCATCAGCCCGAGCCAGCCAAAGGCGATGTAGTGCTGTGCGGCAGCGTTGATGCCGATGCGGCGCGCGCCCTCAGGATTGTCGCCATAGGCGTAAAGCTGACGGCCTGTGGAGGTGTAGCTGATCAAGATAAAGGTCAGGACAACGCACGCTGCCATCACCGCCACGGGAAGCGTGATTTCGGCCCAGGTGCCCGATGCACTCTCGCGCTCCCACAAAATGATCCTGTCCGTCCACCAGTCCGGCAAATTGTAGATGGAGACGCCTCTTGTGAAGAACATCAAGAGACCGAAGAAGGCGTTGAATGTGGCGATGGTGACGACAATGGATATGATACGGAAATGATAGATGAGCGCGGCATTGATGCTCATCAGCAAGATGCCGATGCCGGCCGCAATCATAAACCCAAAGACCCAATTGCCGCCGCCCAATGAGATGAGCGCCATCGCCGTCACATATTGGACGACGGACGCAGCCACTGCGAACGAGATATCGATGGCGCCCGAAATCAGCACCACCAACAAGCCCATGGCAAAGATGATGCTGATGGCCGACGTATTGAGAAGGTCGGTGACGTTGACGATGGACGCAAACTGGTTCGACGAAAGCGATAAAACGAGTGCCAGAACGCCAAGGACCACCACGAGCCACACTTCCGTGGGGCTCTGGCGCAAAAGATCACGCATAGACGGCCGCCTCGATTGTCTTGAGGTCGCACTGGCGCGGGTCGAACCGGTTGACAATGCGCCCGCCCGCCATTTGGAGCACCTGGTCGGCGTTGAAGTAGACCTCCGGCGCTTCGTCAGAGATGAGCAGGATCGCCAGACCCTCATCGGCAAGGCGGCGGACGATGTCGAAAATGCCGGCCCGGGCGCCGACGTCCACACCCACCGTGGGGCAATCGAGAATGAGAAGGCGCGGCTCGGTGGCAAGCCATTTGGCCAGCACCACGCGCTGCTGGTTGCCGCCCGACAAGGTGGCGACCGCGTCATCAGCTTTGCCGATTTTCACCTTGAGGTCGGAAATCCACCCATCGACGAGGCGCCTTTTCCGGCTGAACGAGATGAGGCCTTGGCGGGTCAGGCGGTTCAAAACGGTGATGGCGATATTGTCTGCAATGGGCTGCGGTTGGATGAGGCCAAGGGACAGCCGGTCTTCCGACACGTAGGCAACGCCTGCAGAAATGGCATCACTGTTGGAGGCAAAGCGGACACTTTTGCCGTTGAGCGTGATGGTGCCGCGGTCGGGCGCTGTCATCCCAAAAAGGGTGAGGCCCAGTTCGGTGCGCCCCGCCCCCAAAAGCCCTGTAAGGCCGACAATTTCACCGCGCCGGATGACAAGGTTGATGTCATCATATTCGCCTTGCCGGCTCAGCCCTTCAAGGGTGAGCACGGGCTCAGCGTCTGACCTATCACGGGCAGCAATGGCGCTTTCAAATGTGTGCCCGGTCATGAGTTCGGTGAGGTGGGTTTGTGTCATTCCCGTTGTGGGGAAGACGCCCACCAGCTTGCCGTCACGCAAGACGGTGACCGCCTCTGATACCTCAAGCACCTCTTGAAGACGGTGGCTCACAAACACCACCGCAACGCCCGACGCGGACAGGGTGCGCACAATTTCAAGAAGCTGATCGGTCTCCGACTTTGTGAGCGAGGCGGTTGGCTCATCCATGAAGATGAGTTTGACGTCAGCCACCAGCGCCCGCGCAATGGCGGCGATCTGGCGTTTGGCGATGGGAAGGTCCCGAAGCGGCGCGCCAAGATCAAGGCTCACACCAAGCCGTGACAAGGCGTCTGAGGCGGTCCGCTTGATGGCCCCCCACCGTACCGGCGCAGGTCGCGGGCCGAGCACTGTCTCAATGGCGATGTTTTCGGCCACCGTCATCTCAGGAAAAAGCGCCAGGTCCTGCCAGATGACGGCGACCCCCAGACGCCGCGCCAGGCTGGGTGTCGGACGCTTGACGGGGTGGCCGCCGATTTCGATGTCCGCGCCTGGCAAGGGGCTATAGACGCCTGTTGCGATCTTGATGAGGGTGGATTTGCCCGAGCCGTTTTCGCCCGCGAGGCAGTGGACCTCGCCGTGGGCGACTTTGAAGTCGACCCCGTCAAGGGCCGTCACGCCTCCGAACACCTTGGTGATGCCTCGCATATGGAGCGCGGGGGGCGGGGCGGTGTGGGTTGGGTCCATCCGGGGGCCTGGTGGGCAGGAAGGGGGTTGCCCTAAACGGGGGCGGTCACCGGGCGGGAGCGTGTCAGCCCCGCCCGGTGAAGTGATGACGGGGCTTAAAGGCCCATATCGGCAAGCTCACCCACCGTGTCTGAGTTGATGGGGACGAGCTGGTCGACGATGATGTTGGTTCCGTCAGGCTCCACAAGGCCAAGGCCCTCAACCTCGGTACCGGCAACCTCATCGCCGTCCACAAGGTTTTTGCCGAGGGTGACGAACACACGGCCCGCTTCCATGGGGTTCCACATGAAGCCGCCGGAGATCACACCGTCATTGACGAGCTTTTGGCCTTGGCCGGGCGAAAACGGACCCAGGACGTGGACGTCACCTGCTTTGCGCCGCTCAGCGATGGCGCGCCCTGCACCGATGGGGCCTTGGCTGCCGAACGCTAAGAAGCCCCCAAGGTCAGGGTTGGCGCTCATGAGCTCCAGCGCGGTGCGACGGGAATCGTCAGCGCTCTCGGCAACACCGTGCCGCTCACCCACAACTTCCATGCCCGGATAGTTGGCTTTGAGGTGAGCGATGGCAGCATCCGCCCACGCGTTGTGAAGCGGCACGGTGAGCGAACCCACGAACACAGCGTATTTGCCCTCGCCCCCCATCTTCTCCGCCAGAAGATCAGCGTGCGCTTCGCCAAAACCGTCGGACGAGGCGAGCTCAAAATTATAGTCGACGTTCGAAAGGCCCGGCCCTTCGTGTGAGATCACTTTAATACCCGCTTCGCGCGCTTTGGTGAGCACAGGCTCCAGCACATCTTCATCGTTGGGGACAACGCCGATGGCATCAACGCCTTGGGCAATGAGGTCCTCAATGGCGCGCACTTGTAGGGCGGGGTCGGCGCTGGTCGGGCCGATCATAAAGGCATCCATGCCGAGCTTCTCGCCCTGCTCTTTGATCCCCACTTCCATGGCGTTGAACCAAGGAATGCCGCCAATCTTCACCACGACACCCATGCGCGGTGTATCTTGCGCGGATGCGGCGCTCACAAGGGCTGCTGCAAGCACTGCGCCTGTGGCCGCCTTCAAAAGCAAACGAAACGTCATCGATTTCCTCCTCACTATGGGTGCCCTGCCGCCGGCTGCGCCTTTGGTCTGGTGCGGGAGCCCTCTTATTTTCAACACCTGACGGCCGGCATCCGGGCAAGATCCGATGCCACGCCGCTCATGTCCCGCGGCGCCGTCTTCGTCCGGACGTTGGCCGCTTCGCCTTGCGAGTGGGGCTTCTTTTCGTGGCGAAGTCAACATGCCGGGGTCGGACCATCCGCCGCCGCCGCTCTCACGGAAGTTCGGCAATGGCGACGCCTGTGGGTTCCAGCACCGGCCCGCCCAAGGCAAAGCCCGATGGCGCGAGGTGGCTCACATTCACCTCATAAGCATTGTAGTTGACGATAAACCGGTGGCCGCCCATGTCGCGCACGCCAACGCCTCCAGGCACATCAAAGGTCTCAACGCCGGCAGCGTCGGCGTTCTTCTTGATAAGGTGCTGCCACAGAGCGTCGTCAGGCCAGCCAGCAACGTAGGTGAGGTGGCCCTGGCCCACGCTGACCGGCCAGCCATCATCGGCAAGACCATCCACCTTTGCCTCAGGGCCAACGCTCACATGTTCGCGCCATAGTCTGAGCGCACCATGCTGCGCATTGATGGGGCAGTCGGGCCGGATGGTTTCCGCCGCCGTCACCTTAAGATCCAAACACGCGCCAAGGTCGGGCGGCAGGTCAGCTGGGATGTGGAATGTGGGTGTCTTGGCGTTGACCCTGGGGCCCAAGATCACAGGAGTGCTGGCGCGCGTCAGGTTGGCCTTTGCGGTCTCTGACAGGGTGACAAGGCCTGGCACGAGGGCGAGTTGGTATTGGCTCAGCTCATCAAGGTCAGGGCCGATGATGTCAACCGAAAGACCCAGCCGGCGCAGCGCACGATAGGCGCTGAAGACAAGGTCGAAGTAGGTGAAGTCAACGCTGTGGGGCGTGATCTCGCCGGCCCAAGCCGACGCATAATCGAAGACAAGGGCAACGGGGGCGCGGGTGATGGCTGTCGCGGGAAACGCCAACAGCTCGCGAGCAACGGTGGCGCACTCAGCAAGTCCAGGCCCTGGCGTGCTGTCGGGCAGGAGGAGCCCGGCGTGCATCTGCTCTTGCGCAAAGGGAGCTTGGCGCCACCGGAACACGCTGACGAGGGACGCACCATGGGCAAACGCCTCCCAGCACCAGAGCCGCACCATCCCCGGCAGCGGGACAGGGTTGCGCTGGGCCCAATTCACTGGCCCTGGTTGCTGCTCCATCACCCAAAGGGCGCCGCGGCCGACGGCCCGGTAAAGGTCATGGTGAAAGGCCTGAAAGTCAGGATCGCCTTGGCGTGCGAACGCGCGCTTATGCTCATCATCTGCAGCGACGACGTTTTCGAGAAAGCCCACCGGGTAAGAGTCCCAGGTGGCTGCATCAAGATCGGCGCCCACCGCATAATGATCGAACTCCACCGTGCGGCCCATGTAGTTGTGCACAATGGGCCGTCCGGGTGAGAGTGGCCGCAGAGCTTGTGCTTGGGCACGGTTGAAGGCCACCACCTCGTCTGAGGCAAAGCGGTAAAAGTCGTATGTGTGGGAGGGGTTGGGCTCCGTCACCGTGGCGATAGGGAGGTCAATCTCCTCAAAGCGCGAATAAAGCATTGACCAAAAGACGTTGCCCCAAGCGCTGTTGAGGGCGCCGATGGTCGTGTAGTGCTCCCGCAGATAGGCTTGAAACCGTGTCCGCGCCGCCATTGAGGTGGAGCGGATGGTGTCGTGGCAGCCGTACTCATTGTCGAGCTGCCACGCGACGACTGCGTCGTGCTTGCCATAACGCTCGCCCATCAGCGTTGCGATCCGCACGCACTCATCGCGGTAGCCGATGTGGCTAAAGTCGTAGTGGCGGCGCGAGCCGAAGCCACGGGGCCGGCCGTCCATGCCGACGGCAAGCATGTCCGGGTGGCGCTCCAGCATCCACCGGGGCGGTGTCGCTGTGGGGGTGCACAGAATAACTTTAAGGCCTTCGGCGGCGAGGGTGGCCATGGCATCGTCGAGCCAGCCGAACGCAAGACGGCCAGGTTCTGGTTCCAAAAGGCTCCAGGAAAACTCAGCAAGGCGCACCAGGGAAATGCCTTTTTCCACCATCTGGCGGGCATCGGCGGCCCATTGTTCGCGCGGCCAATGCTCTGGGTAGTAGCACACGCCAAGGCGCCGCTGTTGCCAGTTGAGCGTCACGACACGCGCTCCCCTTCCAGGATCCATACGGTGGCGGGTCGGTGGATCGGTAGATGTAGCCCAACCCTTTGAAGCGTCTCGCCAAATTGAACCACGCCCCGTTCATCCATGAGCGGTGATGGGCCCGATCTCAAGTCCCGCTCATCGACCGCCTCTTGATTGATGAGGCGCACACGGTAACGCGTCTGAGGCTCAAGCCCTTCAAGGCGCAAAGGGCGCGTTGATGCGCGCGCCGGGGCCTGGGCAAAGCTCACGAATGCCACAAAGCGATCGGCGAGCGTGTAAAGCTCGCCATAGGCCTGCGGTTCTTCCGGCTCTAAGAAGTGGATGGTGCCACCAAAAAGGATGGGGCGGATGGCTTTATGGATGCTGACGATGCGGGCCAGGGTCTTTCGCTCAGCCTCTGTGAGCTCTGAAAGGTTGCACTCAAACCCCATGTGCCTGGAGGCGGCGGTTGCCGCCCGCGCTGCCATCGACAAGACCCGCCCTGAGGTGTGGCTGTTGCGCGGGCCCACATGGCTTCCGATCACCTCGGGCGGCACGAAGAGAGCCGCAGTGTGCTGCATGCGCATCCGCTCTACGGCGTCGTTTGAATCAGAAAGCCACACGCGCCCTGCGCGCTGGAGCACCCCATAGTCGATCCGTCCCCCGCCTGACGCACAGCTTTCAAATTCGACGTTTGGGTGCGCTGCCACCAGTCGGTCAAGAAGGGCATAAAACCCTTCTGTGTGACGCACGACGCCAGCTCGGCCATCACCGCCCGAAGGGGCTGACAGGACCCTGTTGTGATCCCACTTGACGTAGCCGATGGGGTGTGAGGAGAGGAGCTTGTCGATAGTGTCAAAGAGGGCATCGCGCACATCGGCACGCCCCAAGTCGAGGACAAGCTGGTTGCGGCCAAGAAGGGGCGGGCGATCCGGGTCAGCCAGAAGCCAGTGGGGATGCTCGCGTAAGAACACGCTGTCTGGGCTCACCATCTCTGGTTCGATCCAAAGACCGAATTCCATATTCAGTCCGAGCACCACATCAATGAGCGGGCCAAGACCATCCGGCCACTTGCGTGGATCGACCGTCCAGTCGCCAAGGCTCGTCGTGTCATCATCCCGGGTGCCGAACCAGCCGTCATCAAGCACAAAGCGCTCCGCTCCGAGGGAAGCTGCTTGTTCGGCAAGCCCTTTCAGGCTGGCAAGGTCGTGGTTGAAGTAGACCGCTTCCCAGGAGTTGTACGTCACCGGCCGTGGGCGGGCCTGGTGGCCGATGAAGCTGCGCACATGGGCATGGAAGGCCTGTGCGATCCCGCTTCTGCCGCAGTTGCTATAGGCGGCGTGCAATGTGGGGGTGGTGATGCTGTCCCCCGGCTCCAGGATGATTTCGCCGGGCCGATAAAGGGCGCCGAACTGGATTTGCCGCCGCCCATCAGCCAACTCCTCGCAGGCCATGGTGTGACCACCGGACCAGCCCAGATGAAACGCCAAGACTTCGCCAAGGTTGGCGGTGGTGCCGGCCATTTCCGCGAGTGCGTAGGGGGGATGTTCGTGGCTGGTGCGCCCTGTGCGGGCCTCCACAACGATCTCCCCAGGCTCAATAGGGCGCGCCACTTCGTGAAATTCGCCGATCCAGCGGCCTGTAAAGGTCACCAGGCGGCGAGCGTGTTCAAAAATCGGAAGGGCCGGGGCGGACAGCTGAGAGAGAAGGCGCGGCGTGTCACTCTTGTTTGTGAGGTGCGTTCTTGCCGTGAGGACTGCCCCCTCAAAGCTGAGTTCAAGGCGGAGAGCGAGCCCGGCATCTTCTGCGGCGATGGTGATGCTTTGGGGCGTTTGGTCAATGGTGGTGACGTGGAAAGCAGTGAGCCAACCCCCTCCATCGGGCGCGCACACACAAAGACCGGGCCGGCCGGTGGTACTGCGGCCTTCTTCGGGCAGAAGGCTGAGCGGGGCAAGCGTATCGAGCGCACCGCCTGAGAGGCTCCGCCGGGCCATCGATGAGAGCGCCAGAAGGTCTTCCCCCGGCGGCAGGGGAGCGCCGAAGTGAATGGGCTCTGGAAGCTGGTTTTCCCGCTGGGCGAGAACCAGCGTGACACCCTTTCCGTCGATCCGCATGGCGCGATGCCATGCGCCGTTGGTCACTTCACAGCGCCCAAAGTCAGCCCGGCAATAAAGTGGCGCTGCATCAGAAAGAACATGATGACCGGGGGAAGCGCTGCCAGCAGCGAGGCTGCCGACACCAGCTGCCATTGGCTGACAAACTGTCCGTTGAGCGAGCGCACCCCGGCGGTGATGGGAAGCGATGCATCCCCTTGGATGAGGACGGTCGCCCAGAAAAAGTCATTCCAGACAAACGTGAAGATGAGGACCGAAAGCGCAGCAATGGCCGGACGCATCAGTGGCAGGACGATGAACCAGAAAATGCGGAACTCAGACACACCTTCCACCCGCGCCGATTCTATAAGGTCAAACGGCAGCGCTTTGATGAAGTTGCGCATGAAGAGCGTGCAAAAGCCCGTCTGAAATGCTGCGTGGAAAAGGACGAGACCTGTGATCGTGTCATAAAGCCCAGTGTTTACTGACAGGTCCCGCACGGGCACCATCAGGATCTGGAACGGCACGAAATTGCCCGCCACAAATAAGAAGAACAGCGGCAGCGACCATCTGAATTTGTAGATCGCTAGCGCATAGCCAGCCAGACAAGCCATCGCCACCGATGCAATCACCGTGGGCACAGTAATTAAAAATGAGTTGATGAGGTATTGGCCCGCCGGGGACTGGGTGAAGACCGCTGTGTAGTTGGTGATCAGCAAAAAGTCTGACGGCCAGCCGAACACGTTGCCTTGGTTGATATCGGTGGCGGGGCGTATGGAGGTCAGCCAAATAGCGATGAGCGGCAACAGCCATACGATGAGCGCGATGGGAAGCGCCACTTGATAGCCTGCGCGGGCGCCAGGTGAGGCTTTTTGGATGGGCGCAGGAAACATGGCTAGCGGCCCCTCTCGTCGCGCCACATGCGCCATAAAAAGAAGGAAATGTAGACCATCATGATGGCGAAGAGGACCGTTGCGATGGCCGAGCCGTAGCCGTAGCGATAGCCGTATTCAGACAGGGCCGTTTCGTACATATAGTACGCCAACACATTGGAGGAGCCGTAGGGCCCGCCTTGGGTCATGATCGCAATGAGGTCAAACGAGCGTAGCGCGCCAATCACGGTGACCACCACCGCAATAAACGTGGCAGGCTTCAGCTGTGGCAAGATCACATGCCATAGCATCCGCCAGCCCTTCGCACCGTCAAGCCGGCCCGCTTCCACCTGGTCGGGGGCCACGTTGTTAAGGCCCGTCAGGTACAAAATCATGCAGTAGGCGATCTGGGGCCAAAGCCCGGCAAAGATGATCCCGTAGGTGACAAACCGCTCATCCCCTAAAATCTCCGGCGGGGTCGCGCCAAACAGCTCCCACAGCTTGCCAACAATGCCGAATTCTGGGTTGTAGAACCACGAAAAGATCAGCCCCACCACCACTTGGCTGATGACGAACGGGAAGAAGAAGAGCGACTTATAGATCCGAATGCCAAAGACAGTTTGGTTGAGGAAAAGGGCCACTCCGAGCCCTGCTGGTACCGCCAGCATGTAAAGCACCAGCCACAGAACGTTATTATAAAGGCTGGTATAGAAGCGATCATCATAGCGAAGATCGTCATAGTTTCTGAGGCCCACCCAGGTGGCTTCCCCAAGCCCGTCCCACTCGTAAAAGCTGATCCATATGGACTGGAAGATCGGCGCAATCACGTAAATGGCGAACATGACCAGCGCCGGGGCCATAAATAGCCACGGGGCCACCGCGTCACGCTTCAGCCGGCGGCGTGGCCGTTCCTTACGGGCAAGCCCTGCGGCAATACCGGCTTCTGCGTTGATGGACATGGGCTTACACCTTGGCCGCGAAACAGGGTGACAGTCTAGGGCGGTTCCAGATCTAACGGATGCGTTTCACCGGGAAAACCGCCCGCTCTTCAAAGGGGCGAGCATGTCGCGCCGCGTGCGGCGCGACATGCTAAGGCGGCCGGGCAAGAAACCCCGGGCCGCCTGGCGCGCCTAGCGGTAAACCCGTTGCTGGATGCGATCGAGCCGGTCAAGGATCCGGTCTTGCCGGTCCGGTTTGATCATGAACTCTTGAAAACCTTCCATCCCCGCTTTGGCCATTTCAGCAGGTGCATCCCGGTCATAGAACTGGGCAATTCCCGCAGCGCCATTGAGGGTTTCAAAGCCTTTTTGCAGGAACTTATCGTCGCCCACACTGGCCTCTGAGTTGATGGGAAGCTGACCAAGTGCTGCGTTCCACTCAGTTTGAATGTCGGGCTGGGCAATAAAAGCTAAGAACTTCTTCGCGTCCTCTTTATTGTCGGCGTTGGTGGGGATGTGGAAGGTGTCAGTGGGCGCCTCTTCTGCCCGTGCCACATCAGGGTTGATGGTGGGGAAGGGGATGTAGTCGATTTGCTCGTCGGAGAGCCCACCATCACGCATGGCCGCCACCGAAAAATTCCCCATCACATACATCGCCGCTTCACCGTTGATGAAGGGGGCAAGCGCCTCCTGCCAGCTCATGGATGCGTGGTTGTCAATAAAGCACTGCGCGTCGAGCATCCGCTTCCAATTGTCGAACACGGCAACGATGCGAGGGTCGGTGTACTTGATCTCACCCGCCGTGAGTTGGTTGTGGATGTCAAAACCGTTCGTGCGCAGGTTTAGATAGTCAAACACACCGGCGGCCGGCCATAAGAACTTCGTTCCGATGGTAAACGGAGCAATATCGTTGGCGTTCAGAGTTTCGCACGCGGCAATCAGCTCATCAAAGGTGGTCGGGGGCTCCAGACCCACTTTGGCGAACACGTCGGGACGGTAGTAGATACCCCACTGATAGTAAGTGTACGGCACGCCATATTGCTTCCCGTCAATGGTCATGGACGGCATGGTGGAGGCGAGGGTTTTGTCAAACCCGTTGTCTGCCCACACGTCAGACACATCCGCAAACAGCCCCGCTTTCACGAAGGGAGCCATGCGGTTGCCTGCGTACCAGGCGGCAACATCGGGCGCATCAGCGGTCAAGAAGTTGCGGATGGCGGTTTTATACGCCTCGCGATCTTGAATATTGGTGATGACATTGATGTCGGGGTTGGCGGCGCGGAACTTATCGACCACCGCCTCGAACGAGGTCTTCGGCGCGGGGTTCAGGTCGTCATAGTTGATGACGAGTTCGCGGGTTTGGGCAAACGCAGCATTTGCAAAAAGCGCGCCTGCGACAGCGCCGGCGACTACCATGGTGATGGGGCGCAATGGTCTCTCCCTGGGTGTTTTGCGGCATTTGCCGTTTTTCTTGAGCTGTCCCGACTGGGATGTCTCAACAGCTGCTTTCACGAGTTTCTTGCAGGTTATCTGCGGCCGGTCTAACCCTGTCAACAAGCGCTTTCTGAAAGGCGCACCATGGGCGGGGAAACATCGATGGCCGGCTTGGAACTCCAGGATATTCGCAAGAGCTACGGCGATGTGGACGTGATCCACGGCGTTGATCTGACGATCCCTGATGGCGCGTTTACCGTATTCGTCGGCCCGTCCGGCTGCGGAAAGTCGACCCTTTTGCGCATGGTGGCTGGGCTTGAAGAGATCACCGCCGGGGAGATGAAGATCGGCGAACGGGTGGTGAATGACGTTGAGCCCGCCGAGCGCGGTGTGGCGATGGTGTTCCAAACCTACGCGCTCTACCCACACATGACAGTGGCCGAAAACATGGGCTTCGGCCTCAGGATGAACGGCGCCCCCAAGGCTGAGATTAATGCAAGGGTGGGTGAAGCGGCCGCCATCTTGAAGCTGGAGCCGTATCTGAAGCGCAAACCCAAGGCGCTTTCAGGCGGTCAGCGCCAGCGCGTGGCGATCGGTCGCGCCATCGTGCGCCATCCCGATGTCTTTTTGTTTGATGAGCCGCTGTCCAACCTTGACGCTGAGTTGAGGGTGGCGATGCGCGTGGAAATTTCACGCCTTCACCAAGAGCTCGGCACGACCATGATCTACGTCACCCACGATCAGGTGGAGGCGATGACCCTTGCTGATCAAATCGTTGTGTTACGGGATGGTCGGATTGAGCAGGCCGGCGCGCCGCTCACACTCTATGACGACCCGGACAATCTTTTCGTCGCAGGTTTCATCGGCTCGCCGCGGATGAACTTTGTGTCAGGGGTCGTGGAAAGTGGCGACGGGCCCCTTAAGATCACTTTGCCCGAGCATGACGTGACCATCACCCGGCCCATCGATGCGCGACCTGCGCCGGGCACGCACGTTGTGGTGGGGATCCGCCCTGAGCACTTTGCAAAAGGCGGCGAGGCGGCGCTGAAGCTGCGGGTCGATGTGGTGGAGCATTTGGGCGCGGCATCCTTCATCTACGGGGAACCGGCAAGCTCTGAAGAAACGTCAGCCACCGAAGAGCCACCCATTGTGGTGGAGGAGCGCAACGCCCGCGGCGTTCGCGAAGGCACCCGCTTTGAAGCAAGCTTTGACCCTCTCGACGCACTGATCTTTGAAAAGAGCTCAGGCGAGCGTTTGCGCTAAACGTCAAGGCTTGTCGGACCGCCGCCCGCCAGCTTCAGGTACAAAACACGCGGTCAAGGTAAGTGCGCAACGGAACCATGGCGGGCGGCTGGCTGCGATAGCCCACATGCCCATCGGGCCGGATCACGTAAAGGCCAGCTTCATGAGCGCCGAAGATCTTGTGGAGTTCGCCGCTGGCATCCAGCAGGACACTGATGCCGTCGGTATCGCGCTCGCCCACCTGATCCATGTCCGTCACGGTGATGGCCACTTGGGCAAGATCGTCCAACCGATCGGCTGCCCCCTTAAGGAGTGATCGAAGCTCGGCTGTCTCTATTGCGCTGCCATTGATGCCGGCAAACCCCAAGACCGTGAACTTGATCCCAGCCAAGTACGCCGCAAAGGTCATCGGATCGCCGTCAACGACAATATTGAGCGCCCGTATCGCGCTGGTTCCTGGGGCTGGGCCTGAGAGGAAGAGGTTCCTCCTTTGCCGATCCTCCACGTCCTCCTTGGTGATGAAGCTGCGGGGGTAGGCGATGGCGAGTTCGGCCGCCTCAAGGGCTTGGCGGATCACCACATCGGGCTCCTTGGGGGTCGTCACTGCCATGAAGAAGTCGGTCCGCGCTTCGTCAGGCATCGCTTGATACTCCATCAGCTTTCCCGATGTGCTCTGGGACCAGCGCACGTTGGCTTCTGCCACCGGTTGCCGCTCTCGCTCATAGGTATCAAGAAGCGCGCCGGGCGCTTCGCCGCGCAAGACCAGGGCAAGCTTGAAGCCAAGGTTGTAGGCATCCTGGATGCCGCAGTTCATCCCGCGCCCGCCGACAGGGCCGTGGACATGGGCTGCATCGCCCACCAAAAAGCTGCGGCCATGCCGGTAGCTGGGGGCAACGCGGTAGTCGATGCGGAAGTGGCCCAGCCATTCAGGATCGGAGGCTTTCGTTGGCCAAGGCGCACGCTTGTCGAGCATGTCTTGCACCGCCTCAAGGGTGGGCGGCGTGTCATCTGGAGGCGCATCGGGCCATTCGGCTGCCACTTGATATCGCCCGTTGGGGATGGGCGTATAGAACGAAAACCCAACCTTATTGACGGCCATGGAAATGGCATTTCGAGGAAGATCCCCATCGAGGATGACGTCAGCAATCATGAATGAACGGGGATCGGCATTCCCTGTAAAGTGCAGCCGATTGAGCTGGCGCACGGCGCTATGGGCCCCGTCGCAGCCGATGAGGTATGGGGTCCCCATAGTTTCGGTGGTGCCATCGGCGTGACGCAGGGTGGCTCTCACGCCAGCCATGGTTTGGTCGAGATCGATCAGCTCCACCTGCCGCTCCACCGTCCCACCCAAACGGTGGAGACAGTCACCAAGATGGGCCTCGGTTCTGTTTTGGCCGATGGCAATATCATGGGGGTGGGGCCGGTTCACATCGGGCCACACGCTGTGGAGTGCGAGGTTACCGTCCACGAAGATGTTGCGACCGTTGATGATGAGACCTTCGTCATGGAAGGCTTCACCGATCCCAAGATCGTCAAAGATCTCCAGGGAGCGGGCGTGAACCCCAATGGCTCTGACGATGGGGTTGATCTGGGTGTTTTTATCAACAAGGCGCACGGGAATTCCATAGCGCAAGAGCTGACACGCCATGGTAAGGCCTGTTGTTGAGGCGCCCACCACCAAAACCGTCGCCGACGATCTCATAGACTTCCCTTCTTCACTCTTCGGTGCGCTGGACATGGGCCATCAGCGCGTCGCCCGCGATGGCGCCTTTAGGACGGGTCGTTCCGGGGCTCATCGCCCTCGCTCTGCTCAGGCTTGGCTTTGATGATCTGCGCCGGCTCAGCCTTAGCTTTATCGAGACCGCGCATATAGTCGGGCGTTGTGACGCCCATAGAGACATAAATGTTTGTAAGCCCCTCAACACCAAAGGGTGCAGGCTGCACCCACTCCGCAGGCAGGAAGAAGAGGCCCCCGCCGAAGGGGACAGGGGCTGTGGGGATCATCACCACGCGGTAGGTACTGCCTTCCATCTCGATGGTCTCAGCCGTGGGCATTAGGCCCAGGACGGCCGTGCGTCTATCGTCGGAAAAGTAGCACCAGACCGGGCTCATGGACTGAACATCCACATCGTCTTTGCGGTCCAAAAGCTGCACGAAGCGGGTGATCGTCTTATAGATGGTGCCAAAGAGCGGGATGCGACCCAAAGTTTCATCCACGAGCGTGCTCCACACGCGCCGCAAGCGCGACTGGACGATGAGGCCGATGAAGTAAAGTGCACCCAGCACGATGGCGAGGCCGATGACGTAGGCGAGGTTGGTGTCGACGACCACTGCGCCAAGGCGCGCGACGCTTTGCCCGAACGACGACTCAGGGCCCAAATACGTGGAAACGTAAGAGGCAATCCACCCCACAAGCATGAGCGTGATGACAAGGGGCAGGACCGCAAAAAGCCCCGTTAGCATGGGCCTTAATATTGATAACACGAAGCGCATGGGCGTCCCCGAGGGCAAGGAGCAGGGTGAGCCGTTTGCCTCACAGCGCTTTGCCAACAGCGGCAACGCACCTGCAAGCAGCTCAAAAAACCATAGCAGGTCTGTTGCCAACGCAAACTCATCCAAGGGCCAACGCAAGGCCCCTGCGTTGTCGCGATCCACACCACAGCTTCGCAGCCGATCATAAGGGGCGTGCAGCAAGGTGTGCGGCGACCAAGCACCATCTTGCGCCGAGCGCGCCGAAACGGTCTAAGGATGCAGACGTACCACGTCGATAGGCGGTGCGCAGGGTGGGGAACTGGGGAACGATGGCGCAAACTCGATGGCAGCGGTTTGTTCAGGTTTTTGCCTGGTGGGATAGCACCACCTGGGGGACATCCTTCAACACCTGGCGTCGCGGAGAAAAAGTGGGCGAGGACGATGACGGGAACGTCTACTACCGGACCCGCGGGGGCAAGATTGACGCCGCGCTCGGCGTCGAGCGGCGCTGGGTCATTTATAATGGTCCCGCCGAACCGTCCCGCATACCACCAGGCTGGTTCCGCTGGATGCACCATCTGAGCGATGACGCGCCTGACGGCAGCTACACGCCGCGCGAGTGGCAAAAGCCGCACCTGCCTAACCAAACCGGCACGCCTTCAGCGCATCGGCCCAAGGGCTCCATCCTGCGGCCGGACCCCGACCAGGGGGTTTCTAAGGGCTATGATGCCTGGACGCCGCAGTAGGCGTCTTCGAAAGATCGCACAAAGAGTAGGCAGGAGCCCGTCATGAAGATTTCCCGCGCCGGCGAAACACCCTCTGTCAGGGCCTCATCAGATTGGTTCACGGGGGTGGTTTGGCAGAACCCCATTATCACCGCGCCAGCGCCGGCACGGGTGGGTGCCGCGCTGGTGACGTTTTTGCCCGGCGCACGCACCAATTGGCATCACCATCCATTGGGGCAAACGCTTTACGTGACCCAGGGAACCGGATGGTTTCAGACCGAAGGCGAAGACCGGATTGTGATCCGGGCGGGTGATGTGATTTTCATTCCGCCTTTTGAGAAACACTGGCACGGCGCCACCGACACCACCACCATGAGCCATGTCGCCATGCACGAGCGGGACGGTGAGACCCACGTCACCTGGCTGGAGCCCGTCGCCGATGAGGATTATTTGGCGGCCCGCTGAAGCGCGACCCTTGCAAGTCAAGCTCAGCTGATCGCGTCCATCACAGCCTTCGCAGGATTTGGCTTTCGGGCTCCCGCTCGAGGGCTCATGTTTTTGGGCTCAGGATTTCGGCCTTAGGCCATGGGTTGGGGTGTGCAGTTTCCTATCTCATGGGCGCTATGCAACCTTGGGGTCGTGAAATTGAAATTAGGCGTGGTAAAGGCCTCGGCACGGGCGCGTGATTGAGCGCAACACCAAAGGGGACACGACGTGAGTACAACCGATCAACCGCCACTGCGCGATCCGATCTTTGGCGAGCTTACGGCCAATTGGAAGTGGATGCTTGCCCTCGGCCTCTTCATGGCGGTGCTGGGTGTCATCGGCCTTGGCATGACCTACTGGCTGACCTTCATCTCTGTCCTGTGGTTTGGGGTCTTGGCGTTAATCGGCGGCGTTGCGCAGCTGATTGACGCGTTTAAATGCGCCGGCTGGAAAGGGGTTTTGGCGCACGTGCTCCTGGGGCTGTTGTACTTGGGTGCTGGCATCGTTCTGATTGCAATGCCCTTGCAGAGCGCTTGGTGGCTCACATTGATGATTGGGGCAGTCTTCATTGTGACGGGCATTTTGCGGGTCATTATGGCCCTTCAAACCCGCAACGCCGAAGGGCAGGCCACGGTCTGGCTCATCGTATCGGGCGTGATCTCGATCATTCTGGGTCTCTTGATTTACAGCATTGTTGATTTCCCATCCGAGGAGATGCTCGCCACCGCCGAAACGGCCCAAGAGTGGTTTAAGGCGTGGGGCTGGGTGATCGGGATGTTTGTGGCAATCGAGTTTATTGTGCACGGCGCTGCGCTGGCAGCGCTGGCGCTTGCCGCGCGGAAAATCAATCCTGGTTCCACACCGCCGGCTGCAGGTGCTGGCACAGGCTCACCCGAAGCGGCCTAGCCGGCGGGCAGGAACGGCTGGGCAGGGGCGATCAAACAGCCTCCAGCCCAGTGAGCGCGGGGAGAGTGCTACCGGGCGGCAGGTCGGCATACTCGTCGGGTTCCCCCGTACGGTTGATCCACACGGTGCGAAACCCAAACGCGGTGGCGCCGGCAATATCCCACCTGTTGGACGACTGGAACGAAACCGCATCAGGAACGACGCGGAAGCGCGTCGTCACCAGCTCATAGACCACGGGGAGCGGCTTATAGACTTCAAGCCCATCGACGGACAGCACATCGTCCAAAAGCGCGCTGATTCCGGCTGCATCCACGGCCATTTGCAGCATGTTCGGCGCGCCGTTGGACAAGATGGCTGTGGACGCGCCAGCGTTCTTGAGATTGGTGAGGACATCAATCACCTCAGGATAGGCGTCAAGCGTGCGGTAGGCATCAAGGAGCGCTGGCCTAAGGGATTGCGGAGCGCTGGGGACCTTGGCAAATGCATAGTCAAGCGCATCAGCGGTCAGCGACCAGAAATTGCGGTAGCGTCCCGCCAAAGCGCGCGTCCAGGTGTATTCCAGCTGCTTGGTCCGCCACAGTGCCGAAAGTGTTGCCGCGTCCGGCCCAACCGCTTGCGCATGGGCGCGCACAGCAGCATGGACATCGAACAGCGTGCCATAGGCATCAAACACGTAGACAGCATGCATGGACTTCACCCCCGCACCACCCGCTGAGACATCAAACCGAACCTTTAAGGACATAAATGATGGGCGACATTAGTGAAACGTGGACCTTCGTGGACGGGCAGTGGTTGTCGGGGAACCCGTCGCTTATTGGTCCACGCAGCCACGCCTTTTGGCTCGGCACATCAGTCTTTGACGGCGCCCGCGCGTTTGAAGGTGTGACCCCTGACCTCGACCTTCATCTGGAAAGGGTCAATCAATCGGCCATGGCCCTTGGTTTGAAGCCAACGATGGCGGTGGGCGAGATGATGGAGATCGCAAACGAGGGCCTTGCGAAGTTCGCCAAGGAGACAGCGGTTTATATTCGGCCGATGTATTGGGCTGAGTCGGGTGGGGCCTCGCTGGTGGCTGCCGATCCCGAATCCACCCGTTTCCTCATGTGCCTTTACGAAACCCCCATGCCTGAGCCCCGCGGCTCCGCCATCACCGTCTCCAGCTTCCGCCGGCCCACCCTCGAAACAATGCCGACAAACGCCAAGTCAGGCTGCCTTTACCCCAACAACGGGCGGGCCATCATGGAAGCCAAAGGGAAGGGGTTTGATAATGCCATGGTGCTCGACATGTTGGGTAATGTGGCTGAACTGGCGACATCCAACGTCTTTATGGTGAAGGATGGGATGGTGGTAACGCCCGCCGAAAACGGCACATTTCTCGCCGGTATCACCCGTCGCCGGATTATGACCCTCCTTCGTGCGGCGGGTGTGCGGGTGGAGGAGGCAACGCTCAAAGTCGCCGATTTCTTGGACGCGGACGAGATATTTTCCACCGGCAACTACGGCAAAGTCTCTCCCGTCATCAAGTTAGAAGACCGTGAGATGCAGCCTGGACCAGTGGCGAAGCAAGCGCGCGCCCTATACTGGGAGTTTGCCCACGGTTGATCAGCGCATGCTGTTTGACCGTTCTGCCGCTGTTGATCGGCGCGGTAGGCCAAATCGGTTGGGCACGATCATGCCTGCCGCTCGTGCGGCTTAATAAAAGCGTCGCCTGTGCGACCTTACAATTGGAGGCTCAATTGGCGTTCGAATTGCCGGATTTGCCCTATTCTCACGATGCCCTCGGCCCACACATGTCGGCTGAGACGCTGGAGTTTCACCACGACAAGCACCACCAAGCGTATGTGACCAACGGCAACAAGCTGCTTGAGGGGTCAGGCCTGGAAGGCGCCTCTCTGGAAGACATCGTCACCAAGAGCTTCGGCACAAACCCAGGCCTCTTTAACAATGCCGGCCAGCACTACAACCACATCCATTTTTGGAAGTGGATGACGCCCAAAGGCGGCAAAGGCACGATGCCCGGCGAAGTGGCCGCGAAGATCGACGCTGACCTTGGCGGCTACGACAAGGCCCGCGCTGATTTCCTGGCCGCCGGGGCAGGCCAATTTGGCTCAGGTTGGGCTTGGATTGCGTTGAAAGACGGCAAGCTTGAAATCATGAAGACGCCCAATGGGGAAAACCCGCTGGTCCATGGCGCCAAGCCCGTGCTGGGCGTCGATGTGTGGGAGCACTCCTACTACATCGATTACCGCAACGCCCGGCCGAAGTACCTTGAGGCGTGGTTTGACAACCTGGTCAACTGGGAATACGTCGCCGAGATAATGGGCTAGTTCCAGCGGCAATCATCAGGCCATTCTTGGGCTCATGGGGCAACTCGTGTCTGCGCCAAGAGAAAGGCGCATCCCGTACTGCGGGGTGCGCCGATCCTACCTTGCGTTGTCCAACGATCCCGATGAGCCACCGCTGGCGGCTTCGCGCGTCGGTTTAGAAGCGCTCTTCGCAGGTGTTGTGATTGATGGGAGGGGTTACCTCCCCCCGGGCGATCCGCCGCCAAGCGTTGCACTCTGCAAAATTGGGAAAGCATCCCACCCACGACAGGCGCGCGCCCCGTCCGCCGGAGACATATCCTGCGACACGGCCCACCACGGGATAGTCAGGATTGGCGCGGCACCGCGGTGTGATGGAGTAGATCCGCGCATAGATGGGCTGTGTGAACACCCCCTGCGCCTGAGCGCTCCCCACGGGGCCAAGCACTGTGGCGGTAAACATGAATGCCCCCAAAAGGCCCGACCACAGAGCACCCGCACCCAGCGCTGTCGCGCCCAGTGTTTTGCGTGTCTCAAGAGCCATAACACTCCTCCCGCAATCCATTTGCGGCCCTTCCTATTACACCCACAGGATTAAACAAACTTCGGCCTACAGCTGCGGATCACCGTACGGTGAACGTTCGCTTTTGGCGCACGCGGCCACCGCATTCACCGGCCCTTTGCCAAGACCGTTGCGTCACGTTGGACCCGTCGCATCCGCGCGCCCCACCATCGCCAGCATAAACGCATAAATGAGGCCGATCTCCTCAAGGCGTTTGAAGCGGCCGGACGATCCGCCGTGGCCTGCTTCCATGTTGGTCTTCAACAAGATGAGCGGATCGTTGGTGGCCATTTCTCTGAGGCGCGCCACCCACTTGGCGGGCTCCCAGTAGGTGACGCGCGGATCGGACACACCTGCGAGCGCAAAAATGGCCGGGTATTCTTGGGCGCTCACGTTGTCGACGGGCGAGTAGCCGGCGATCCTTTTGAAGGCCGCCTCATCGCGGATGGGGTCACCCCATTCGGGCCACTCTGGCGGGGTGAGGGGGAGCGTTTCGTCGAGCATTGTTGTGAGGACGTCCACAAACGGCACTTCGGCGATAATGGCGGCAAATCGATCGGGGGCGCGGTTTGCCACTGCGCCCATTAAGAGCCCACCCGCTGAGCCCCCTTGCGCCAAAAGCCCATCAGCGCGCGAATAGCCCTCTTGTTTGAGGTGATCGGCGACCGCCACGAAGTCATCAAAGGTGTTTTCCTTGTGCTCGCGCCGGCCGTTTTTGTACCACGCATAGCCCTTATCCATCCCACCACGCACATGGGCGATGGCGTACACAAACCCGCGATCCACAAGGCTCAAGATGTTGGCGCTGAAGCTTGCTGGAATGGTGATCCCGTAGGCGCCGTAACCATAAAGAAGGCAGGGGGCGGTCCCGTCGATGGGGGTGCTCACATGGTGGATGAGGCTGATAGGCACACTCTCGCCATCGGGCGCTGGGGCCATCATCCGCCGGGTGACGTACTGTGCCGGGTCGTGACCTGAGGGGATCAGTTGGCGCTTTCTGAGGCGCCTGTTGCGGGTGCCCATGTCATAATCCCAGACTTCGCCTGGCGTTGTCATGGACGAGTAGCTGAACCGCAGCGTTTCGGTCTGGAACTCGTGGCCGGATTGGAGGCCGATCGAATAGGCCTCTTCGTCGAACGCGATCTGGTGCTCATCGCCATCGGCAAGTCGGCGGATCATAATGCGCGGCAGAGCGTTCTCCCGCTCCAGCCAGACGAGGTAACCGGCAAAGACTTCCATCCCCACAATCAGAACGCCGGGGCGATGGGGGACAATGTCTTCCCAGTTCTCCCGGCCCGGGGCATCGATGGGGGCGCGCACAATGCGGAAGTCTTCTGCCTCCCGGTTTGTTCTTATGAAGAGAGCATCGTCATGGTGGGCAACGTCATACTCTTCGCCAACAAGCCGCTCCGCAACCAATAGCGGTGACGACGTGGGGTCGTGAGCGTCGAGAAGGCGCACTTCGGAGGTTTCATGGTCGTGACTATCGATGATGATGTAAGCGCCTGAAAGACTTTTGTGGACCGATACGAAAAAGCCCGGGTCAGCCTCTTTGAACACGTCATGCCGTGTCCCATCAGGCGAGACGGCGATAGCGGTTCCAGGGCGGTGATTATCGTCAAGCTCCACGGCGAATATGGTTTTGGCGTCTGCGGCAAAGCTGATGCTTGGGGTGATGCGCTCCAAAACCGCCTGGTCCTTGCCGGTTTGGAGATCGCGCAGATAAAGAGTGAAGAGTTCGCTGCCCGAGCGATCTGCTGTCCATGCCAATGACCCATGGTCGGGCGAATGCATGGCGCTGCCCAGCCGGAAGTAGCCTTCGTCCAACGCTTCGCGATTGGCATCAATCAGCACCTCGGGCCGGCCAGGCGGGTGCTCCACATCAATCGCCTCGCCATCATCGCGGCGGTATCGCACCAGGCGCGGATGCTCGCCGCCGCGCACGAACATGGCGCCATAAGCGTAGGACCCATCGGGAGAGGGGACGGTCCAATCATCCTCGGCAATGCGGCCACGCAACTCGGCAACAAGGTTTGTGCGCAAACCCTCAAGGGGCTCCATCACATCCTCGGTGTAGTCGTTCTCGTCCTCCAGATAGTCGGCGATTTCCTCGCTCAACTGATCGGGATCCTCCATGGCCTCGCGCCAATTGTCGGCCCGCAGCCAATGGTAGGGGTCGGTGATGGTGATGCCGTGGTGGGTGACGCTTTTGGGCCGTTTTGGTGCCAAAGGCGCAGCGGAAACGGATTTGTTGAGCTTCATTCGTCAGGCTGGAACTTGAGTGCGACACCGTTCATGCAGTAGCGCAGCCCGGTGGGAGCCGGCCCATCGGGAAACACATGGCCAAGGTGGGAATCGCAGCGCGAGCATCGGGTTTCGACGCGGCGCATGAACAGCGACCTATCCTCGTGCTCATCAATGGCCCAATCGCTGATCGGTTCATAAAAGCTTGGCCAGCCAGTGCCCGACTCAAACTTGGCCTCGGACCGAAACAGCGGTTGACCGCAACACACGCACGCAAAAGTGCCCGCGCGCTTTTCAGCGTTCAATGGACTGGTGTGAGGGCGTTCTGTGCCGTGGCGTCTGGTGACGCGGTATTGCTCGGGGGTGAGCTCGGCGCGCCACTTGGCATCGGTTTTGACAATCTTGTCATCTGTGTCTTGTGAGGCCATCAATGTTCTCCTCGTCTCCCTGGCGGCATATGTTTCTTTAGAAAGAAAAATGTAGTGGTCTAACGCGAGTCTATGCGCCATGTGATGTTCGCCGCCACATGATCTTCTGGAGCGCCTTGCGTGCCACCCTTTCCCGCTGACCTCATGCTTTACGCATCGCTGCTCCCGTTTGCGGCAGCCTTCATTGCACCATGGCTTGTGGGACGCATGGGCCACAATGCAGGGTGGGTGCTGGCGGGGGTGCCTGCACTCCTGTTTGTGCTGTTCGCGGCCTTTTTGCCAGGTGTGGCAGCGGGCACCGTCACCACATACGGCATTGACTGGGCGCCTGGGCTCAGCGTGCGCTACGCCCACTTGATTGACGGGCTTTCGCTCACCTTTGCGCTTTTGATCACCGGTATTGGCACCCTGATCGTGATTTATGCTGGCGGCTACTTGAAGGGCTATGCCCATCAGGGCCGCTTTATGATGTTTTTGCTCCTTTTCATGGGAGCCATGCTCGGGCTCGTCATTGCCGACGATCTCATCACGCTCTTTGTGTTTTATGAGCTCACATCCATCACTTCGTTCTTGCTGATCGGGTTCGACCACAAACGCGAAGCTGCGCGGCGCGCTGCGGTCCAAGCCCTTGTCATCACAGGCGGTGGTGGACTTGCGCTGCTGGCCGGGCTGATCTTAATGCGCGTTGTGTCGGGCGAGACAAGCGTGTCAGGCCTCCTTGCCATGCCAGATGTGCTGCGCGACGGGCCCGCCTACACAGCCATTGCCCTTTTGATCATGCTGGCCGCATTCACAAAGTCTGCGCAGGTGCCCTTCCACTCGTGGCTGCCCAACGCCATGGAAGCGCCGACGCCCGTCTCGGCCTACCTCCACTCCGCCACCATGGTGAAGGCGGGGGTTTTTGTGCTCATGCGCTTTTCCCCCAACCTTGGCGACACGGCGCTTTGGAGCATCATGTTGACGGGTTTTGGTGGGGCAACCTTCCTCACAGGCGTCATTCTGGGGATCAGACAGACCGATCTGAAGCAAATTTTAGCCTATACGACTGTGGCCTCCCTTGGCCTCCTTGTGATGTTGACGGGTGTGGGAACCGACTACGCCATTGCAGGCGCTGTGCTTTATCTCGTGGCCCACGCTCTCTTCAAAGGTGGGCTCTTCATGGTGGCCGGCGCCATCGATCACGAAACCGGCACGCGCGATGTGAGGGTTTTGGGCGGTCTCCTGGGCAAAATGCCCGTCACCTTTGTGGCAGCGTTTTTGGCGTGCTTGTCGATGGCTGGCTTGCCGCCCTTTATCGGCTTCGTGGCCAAAGAGGTGCTCTATAACGGCGTTTATGAAGCGGCTTGGCTGCCCACGATCGTCTCCCTGATCGGCAATACGCTGATGTTCACCATTGCCTGCGTGTTGTTGATGCCGTTCTTCGCCAAGCCGGGGGCGCTGCCCAAAAGCCCTCATGAGGCGCCGCCCTCGCTGTGGCTGGGTCCCATAGTCCTGTCAGTGATTGGCCTTTTTTCTGCACTCTTTTTGGGGTCAACGCTCAGCGCGGTGGTTTTGCCCATGGCGAACGCTGTGGCCGGTGGCCCCGTTGACACCAACATTCACCTTTGGCCGGCGGGGCTGAAACCACCGGTCGTGCTCACCCTCATCACGGTAGGGTCAGGCGTTGCGCTGTTTTTTGTCTATGGCCGCGTGCGCGATGGGATTGCGGGGCTGTTAACGGCCATCGGGTGGGGACCTGACAAAGGGTTCGATCAAGCGGTGCGCGGATTGGTGGGGGCATCCTGGCGTGTCACGAACTTTGTGCAGCCTGGCCACATGAAGCTTTATGTTTCGGTGGTGTTTTTGGCGGTGGCCCTTGCCCTATGGCTGCCGCCCATCTTCGGTGGGTTTCCTTCGCTCGGCGGCACCGGCGCGCTCGCAGCGCCCTACCACTTTGCCGTTCTTGCCATTGCGGTGGCTGGGGTGATCATCGTGATCGTCTCCAAGTCTCGCATCGTGGCAATCGTATCGCTGGGCATCCAAGGCACGATGGTCGCGCTCATTTTCATGCTGTACGGCGCGCCTGACCTTTCGTTCACTCAGTTCATGGTCGAAACCTTATCGGTCGTCATTCTCGCTTTGGTGATGACACGGCTTGATCTTGACGCTGTCGACCATCGGCCGCGGCCGGTCGCCATGAAGGATGCAGCGGTTGCGATTGCCTGTGGAGCGGGCTTCTCATTGATGCTTCTCAGCATTGTGCAGATCCCGTTCAACAACACCTTGTCTGAGTTCTTCCTCACCTACGCCTACGATATCGCTCACGGAAAGAATGTGGTGAACGTCATCTTAGTGGACTTCCGCGCCCTTGATACACTTGGCGAAATTGCGGTGGTGATGGGGGCCGGGATTGCCATCTTGGCGCTCATCCGGCTGCGGGCGAGGGTCAGCGCATGAACACGCTCATCTTTCGCACTGTCGCGCCCTATATCTCGGCGCTAATGGTGCTCTTTTCCATCTTTGTCTTGCTGCGCGGCCACAACGAGCCGGGCGGTGGCTTCATCGGCGGGCTGATTGCGGCCTCCGCCATCGCCATCTACGGCATCGCCTATGGTGTGCGTGCTGTGCGCCAAGCCATCTATATTCACCCCAACGTGCTCGCAGGGGTCGGCCTGGTGATGGCAGCGCTTGCCGGGTTTGCCTCATTTTTCGCCGGCAAGCCGTTCCTCACGGGGCTTTGGTATTTGCCCACCGTGAGCGGTGTGAAGCTTCCCATATCGAACGTTCTGGTGTTCGACGTGGGCGTTTACTTTGTGGTTGTCGGCTCGGTCGCTGCCATTGCGCTGTCGCTGGAGGAGAGCGACTGATGGAGATCATCCTTGCAGTTGTCGTGGGCATCTTCTTCGCCGGCGGGATTTACCTCATGCTTTCGGCACGCCTTGTTCGGATCCTTCTGGGCGTTGCGATCTTCGGCAACGCCGTCAATCTTTTAATCTTCACCGGGGGACGGCTGGTGGAGGCCGCGCCTCCGGTGATCGGCCGCGCTGAAGGGGCTGCACAAGTGGCGAACCCGCTCCCCCAGGCGCTCATCCTCACCGCAATCGTGATCTCCTTTTCGATCTTTGCCTTTCTGCTGGTGCTTGCCTTTCGCGCCTATCAATCGCTGGACACAGACGATGTGGACGAAATGCGCCTGGCCGAGCCCCCGCTGAACAAGCCGCCGCTGCACTACTAGATGATGTACATCTCGACGATCATAGGGGCGCTCGGCCTTTTCTTGAGCACGGGCACGGTCTTGGCGGCGCAGACTGCTTCAGAGGCTGCCGGTGGCGCCGCCGCGGATCAAGCGGCGGCCGAAACTGTCCCTGGCGCCACCGCCACTGTGGACCCGCTCCTCACAGTTGCAACGCCGCTTGCGGCATGGCTTGCAGCGCTTCCCATCGCGCTACCCCTCCTTGGCGCAGGGCTCACCCTTGTCCTGCGCAACCTGCCGCGATGGCAAGCCCCGATGGCGCTCATCGTGCTTGGGCTCACAGCCCTCACCGCTGTGGGGCTTAGTGCGGTTGTGGAGGCGACCGGCCCCATCATGATGGCCATGGGAAATTGGACGCCGCCGTTCGGGATCGTCATCGCGGTGGACTCGCTCGGGGCGCTTTTAGTGCTTGTGACGTCGCTCGTGGGCCTCATTGGTATAGGTTATGCCCGCCTTGATGTGGGTGATGAGGGGGTCAAGTACGGCTTTTATAGCTTTTACCTCCTCCTCATTTGCGGGGTGAACGGCGCGTTCTCAACCGGGGATATCTTCAACCTCTACGTCTGGTTTGAGGTGTTTCTCATCTCATCCTTTGGGTTGATGATCTTGGGCGGCACCAACATCCAGCTCGACGGGGCGGTGAAGTACGGCGTCCTCAACCTCATTGCCACAACGGTCTTCCTGATTGCGGTGGGTGCCACCTATGGGGCGACGGGCACGCTCAACATGGCCGACCTGCAAAGGGTCTTGGCTGACAATGATGCTGCACCGCTTTTGACCATTGCTGCACTCTTTGTGCTGGCTTTCGCCATGAAGGCGGCCGCGTTCCCGCTCCACTTCTGGCTGCCAGCGTCCTACCACACCCCTAAGGTGATCGTGTCGGCCATTTTTGCTGGGCTCCTCACCAAAGTGGGTGTTTATTCGCTCATGCGCATTGTGGTGATGCTGTTCGGCGCCGACGGCGCGGTCTACATGCCGCTCATCGTGATCCTGGGCGTTTTGACCGCCGTTTTGGGCGCCATGGGCGCGTTGGCGCAGGTGGATCTTAAGCGCCTTGCGGCCTTTCTGGTGGTTTCAGGCATCGGCGTGATGATGATTGGGATCGGCCTTGGGACGCAACAAGGTCTCACGGGCGCCATTGTTTACACCGTCCATTCCATCTTGGTGATGACCGGCCTCTTCCTTATCCTGGGGATGTGCGACAGGCTTTCCCAAGGGGGAAGTCTTCTTCAAGCCGGTGGGCTTTATAGCGCGCGGGGCTTTGCAGCAGCGCTTTTCTTGGTTTTTGGCTTTTCCACGGCAGGGTTGCCGCCATTTTCTGGTTTTTGGCCAAAGTTCATTCTGGTGGAAGCGTCTTTGGCGGTGGAGGGCAGCATTGCGATCTTGGGGGTTCTGGGGATCATCATAAGCGGGTTTATCACCACGATTGTTATTGGTCGGGCGTGGGCGCTGGTGTTCTTAACCCCTCAGCCTGCAGGGGCGCCTGCGGTGAGTGCCGAGCCGGTCAACCCAGCAGTGATCATTTTGGCAGGTTTTGTGGTGGGATTGGGCCTCTTCCCGGCGTTTGTGGTTGACCCGGCCATCAATGGCGCGGCTGGGCTTTTGAACCCATCGGCTTACGTCACAGAGGTGTTGGGAGGACGCTAGGGCACTATGGCAACGATCTTCATCAACATCTTGTTGTCGCTGGCGTGGGCAGCGATCACGGGATCATTCTCGTTCATCAACCTTCTGTTCGGGTTTGTTTTGGGCGGCTTATCGCTGACTTTGATCCGCGCCCAATTGGATTCCATGAACCACTTCCGCCGGTTTTTCGGCTCTGTGCGGTTGGCGCTGACGTTCTTGATTGAGTTGATCAAATCGTCAGTGAACGTGGCACTTATTGTCCTGTCGCCGGGCCGAACCTTGCGGCCCGCCATCATCGCCTATCCGCTCGATGTCACGACGCCGGCCGAAATCACCCTGCTCGCCAACCTCATCACGCTCACGCCTGGAACCCTTTCCATGGATGTCAGCGACGACAACAAAACGCTTTACGTGCATGCCATCGATGCACCTAATCCTGATGAGATCATTGCCGACATCAAACACAGCTTCGAGGGTCAAATCAGACGGGTGTTTCACCCATGAGCGGGCAGCTTTTCTTAACAGGCGCCTTGATCGTCACCTTCTTAGTGCTGTCTCTGGCCTTCGTCCTCATCGTCATCAGGATCGTGAAGGGCCCAAGCCTGTCTGACCGTATTTTGGCCCTCGACCTTTTGATAGCCGTTGCCATTGGCTATATCGCTGCTTTCGGGATCAGCACTGGCTATTCGATCTATGTGGATATTGCCATCGCCCTTGGGTTGGTGGGCTTTTTATCCACAATTGCTTTAGCGCGCTTCGTCTTAAGCCGTCGTACCAAGAGTGACGATGAAGATACAACAGGTGAAGGGGTAAAGGCCGATGTCTGATCTGTTCCTTTATCTTACAGGCATTTTGTGCATGATCGGCGCGTTTTTCGTGCTTGTTGCGGCCATTGGTATCTTAAAACTGGATGACCTTTACATGCGCATGCATGCCGCGTCGAAGGCTGGAACCCTGGGGTCGGGTGTTTTGCTCGTTGCACTTGCAGTATTTGCCGGCGAATCAGATGTTGTTTTGCGCGCGATTGCAGCGTTCGTTTTCTTTTTGTTAACAGCACCTGTGTCGGCGCACCTTTTGGCGCGAGCAGCCTACACGATCGGTTACAAACCCTGCGATGCTACCCATATGGACGCGTTGGCAGATCGCGAGCAGATGGCCCCAAAAAGCCACTGACTGAGCGCCCTTGACTGTGAAGAAATACCAAATATGGCGCTAAAAGTGGCAAAACTGGGCGCGATGACTGGGAATTTACGCCGCTTTGCGGTCTAAACCGGTGCACTGTTATCGATCATACACACCGGGAATTGCGGGAATTTCGCCGCTTTTTGTATTCTTTTAACGTGTCATTCTTGAGTTTCTTGGCATTCAAGACCGACTGACAAAAACTTACATGCCGGATCTTGCGAACGATTTGATTCTGGAATAGATACGGGTTCGTGAGGTTGGAGAGGCTAGTTAAAAAGACGCATCTCCACACATAGAATGTTCCATTCCTAGAACGAGTGATCGATGTCTGAACCTGAGCATGATTCGAATCTTATTGATTTGGCAGCTGAAATTGTTTCAGCCTATGTCAGCAACAATTCAGTGTCATCTCATGACCTGCCGAATCTGATTTCGGAAGTTTACGCTGCTCTTCAAAAGACAAATGGTGCAGAGCCAGAACCTGAGCCCGAGCCCCTTAAGCCTGCCGTTTCCATCAAAAAGTCGATTACGCCCGACTATTTGATCTGCTTGGAAGACGGTAAGAAGTTTAAGTCGCTCAAGCGGCACCTAAGGACGCACTACAACCTGTCGCCTGAAGAGTATCGTGAGCGTTGGAACCTGCCGCCGGATTATCCGATGGTGGCACCAAGCTATGCCGCTGCCCGGTCTGAGCTGGCCAAGCGCATGGGTCTGGGGCAACAGCGTAAGAAACCTGCGTCGAGCGGCAGAGGCCGGTCTTCAAGCAGCAGCTCGTAGCTTTTACGGCGCGGACCATCGCTTACCATAGCGCGGTGGTTTCCATGAGCGGACCGCGGTGCTTCTAGCGCCAACCTGAAGAGCTGAAAGTTTACTCATCACCGGCAGTCACAACGGGCGTGCACGGTGAGGCCTACTAAGATGACAGGACGGAAGCGGCCCTGCGGAACATCTCCGCAGGGCCGTTTTCTTTTGTCGTGACTGGCCAGCCAGTCAGCTGAGGCGCGCCCATGCGCATCGTGAGAGCCTCCCGTCAGTCCTCTAAGGCGACTTTCGAACGACCGGAGACCGCCGTTCAAAAGCCAGAGTGTTGCCCGGGTGACGCTGGGGCTATTGCTGCTCCCATGGCGGCATTTTGGTGATCGGGGCGCGGTGTCGGCGTAAATGGGTGCGGGATGTTGAAAAGCCTTAGAGCTCTCGAAGGGAACGGTGATCGTAGCTCTCATTGGCACGTACTGCTTTGAGGGCGATGGCGAGGACAGGACACGATGGGTCCAATTCCTGTATTGGGGCATTGACCGACGCCGATGGAACTGACAGCGGCGTCGGTGCGATAGGAACGTGTCATGCGCGGCAAACCTTTCTCTTCGCGGCCACAATGGCCGGGTCGACCCTTGCGCACTGGTTCGGCGATACGCGTCCATCGTCCAACGCACACGATAAGTGCTCGGGAAGTGTCACACTTTGGACCAACCTGGTGGAGTGAGTGGGTAAAGCAATCCGATGATCGTAAGAGTAGAGTGATTGCTTCAAGGTGCAGCGTTGAATTGCAGTGTGGTGAAATGAAAACATGCGCAGTATTGTGCAACTGCAGCCAATACTGATGCACTTATCCCCGCTAGGCCAATTCTTAATTTTCTCCGTAAATCGATCTACGATTGTGCGATGATGCAGGATGTTTCGCGTGGTCTGTCGTCGCACCAATATTATGCATGTTGGAATTTTCGTGAGGAATTTTCAGCGATGACTGCAAGGAAATACGCGCAATCGTCTCTTTAACCATTTGCGTGAGCGCAAGATGGCGGCTCAGATCGTAGGCCCAATGCCCCCGGCGCCCCATGGCGCGCTCACGCCTCAGTTTGGCTTGCAGGACGCGGAGCTGACGCAAAGCTGCATCATCAGCTGAAGAGTTCGGCCAATTCCCTAGGTTTTTGTTGTCCCCGGTCTTCTGTTCCCCGTTTAAATACATGGCGCTTAAGTGGTGATCTTGGGTTTTGATCGACATCAATTGCCCCTCCAGGTCCTGTGCCGTGGCCGAAACGTAGGCGAAACACAGGGGGCGGGGATAAGTTTGGAAAATATTCCTCATGTACAAAAAATGGCGACTTATTGAAGTCAAACTTTATCGTGCTCTGACTTGAAGTTATCCCCGCTTTCCTATCCAACTTTAAATTGCATGGCATCGGTAGGGCAAAAGTCCGCCTTCGAGGGGAAAGGCCGAGTGATGCAAACAGGCGAACTTGCAGTTGCGGTGGCTCCGTCAATTGGCCACCCCGATCAAAACGTCGACCGCAGAACGGTCCGGCGCATGATCGAAGTGACGGTTGCGGCAGCATTCGACTTACCGGTCGATGAATTGGCCGCCAAGACAAGACGTACAGCGCCGGTGGCTTTTGCCCGCCAGGTGTCGATGTATTGCGCCCACGTGACCTTTGGATGGTCACTCACAGAAGCCGGAGCCGTCTTTAGCAGAGACCGCACCACCGCTGCCCACGCCTGCCGCGTGGTCGAAGATCGCCGCGATGATGACCGCGTCGACGCCGTGATTAGCAATGTGGAAGATGCTCTCAACCAGTGGTTGTCGGCGATCAATGGATGCCGTGCCACAGCGTCGGAGAAGGCTTAGTGCGCCGGGACCTGATCAAGGCTCTGAAGCGCATCGGCGAAGCAAAGTTGCTGCCGCGCGCCGACGGAGCGTTGAACCTCACCGCAGTTGGACAGGAAGACTTTACCGTGCCTGCGCCAGCTATTGCGGCGATGGTTGCTGAAGGTCTTTTGGAACGTGGCCGTGACAGCAGCGTGAAACGCACCGCCGCTGGGCGAGCCTTCCTGCGTCGCGCCCTTGCCAGTGGCGCTGATGAGCCATTCCTTGCTCAGCATCGCACGCCTGTTTTGCGCAGCGTTGAGGTGGGGGAGGACCGTCAGACCGTGGTGGCGAACGCCTCGGAAAGTCCGCTGGCGTGGCTTGCAGCACGCAAGGGCAAAAATGGCGATGCGTTGATCAGCACCGTTCAACGCAACGCTGGAGAGCGGTTGGCCAGTGACCACGAGCGCGGCCATCATCGCGATAAAGTCACCCAAAGTTGGGATGCCTCGTGCGTGCGCGGGCCTTCCCGGCGCGACGGACTGTCGGTGACAGAGGCAAGCGTTGCCGCCCGTGCTCGTGTGGAAAAGGCGCTTGATGCGGTGGGTCCCGGGCTGGCTGACATCTTAGTTGCTGTGTGCTGTGAAGAGGTCGGTTTGGAGACGGCCGAGAAGCGCTTGGGGTGGCCCGCACGCAGCGGCAAAGTGGTGCTGAAGCTCGCCCTCGACCGGCTTGCAGAGCACTATGGCCTTGGTGCAGCGGTGACAGGCTGCGGTCGCGGCCTTGTCCATTGGGGTGGGCCTGGCTACCGGCCTGCGGCCTGAGATAGACCCCGGCCCAAGCGTCACCACGGCTGAAACTCCCTTAAAGAGCCTCATGCCGCCGCGCCCGGCGATCGGGTTCACGCAGCCCGATCGCTCCCAACCACCTTTACTGAAGGCGGACCAGCGCCGCACGCCGGCGGCACGAAACGTCGCGCGCTCAACGTTTGTGACCTTGGGCGAGTTCACCTATGTCTTGCGCGAAAGCCGTTCCGATCTGACCAGTACCAGGTCTTGGGGGACGGCTCGCTCTCATGATCGACGAGCAATTCGCTTCAGGATGATGGTCCACCGTCATCTTAACATTGCTCCAGGAGGCTTCATGACTGACCCGCAAGAGATCGAAGACGCATTCGCGCTGATCGACGATTGGGAAGAGCGCTACCGGTATGTCATAGAGCTGGGGCGCGAACTCCCGCCATTTCCTGATGCACTCAAAACCGACGCCACCAAAGTGGAGGGGTGTGTGTCGCAGGTATGGCTGCGCGTCGATGCCCCCTCCGGCACCATCCGTCTTGAGGGGGACAGTGATGCACTCATCGTGCGCGGTCTGGTGGCGATCTTGATTGCTTATTTTAACGGCCGGCCGGTGGACGAGATCCCATCCCTGGATGCCGCCGGGTTTTTGCGCCGGCTTGAGCTTCAAGAGCATCTGACCCCGCAGCGATCAAACGGTCTCGCGTCGATGCTGAAGCGGATCAATCACGACGCTGCTGTCCTTGCAGCCTCGTAGGATCTCGTCGCACGCGGCCAACGGCGGCTATCTCCGTCAGCAAGTGTTCGTCCTGCCCCATACACCCGTTGGCTGAACGTGGCCGGCCTCAATGGCCTAAGGGGTGGGTGGGTTCCAGCCGTATATCCAGCTCACCTGCGATAAGACCCCTTCAGCGCCCAGGGTGCGCAGGGCCATATCCCGCCCAAAGGAGATCGGCGGTGGAAGGTGATAGATCAGCCCCTGACGGCGGGTCTGTGCGGCAAGGCGCTTCACGCGGCCGGTGCGTTGCGCACCATAGTGGGCGACAGCTTCTGCGGTCAGACCATGGCGCGCCACTGCTGCACTGAGGACGGCGGCATCTTCAATGGCCATCGCGCCCCCTTGGGCAAGGTAGGGGGGCATCGCATGAGCGGCGTCGCCGATAAACGCCATCGTGCCGATCCCGTAGCGGTGTTTCGGCTGCACTTTGATGGGCCAAGGCACCCATTGCGATACGCCGGTGAGGGCGGTCGTGATGGGGTTATCCCCGAGGTTGGCAGGTGGACGGGAGAGTGAGGATACAAAAACCGCATTGTCTCGCGCGTCGGGGAGAAC
>JBCDLN010000007.1:0-34085 GCA_038745295.1 Pseudomonadota bacterium
AACGTCATAGTCGGTGTAGCCGATGAGAAGCTGATAGTCCCAATCGTTGAGCTCTTCGGTGAGACCGCGCACCGTGTCGGCAAAGTTGGAGTTGTTGAGGGAGGGGACAACGGCCGCCACAAAGCCGGTTCTGCGGGAGGAAAGGGCTGCGGCCCGGCCGTCGAGGATGTAGCCGAGTTCCTCTGCGGCGGCGATGATTTTGGCGCGGGTCGCCTCAGAAACCGACGTGGCGCCTTTGAGGGCGCGCGATACTGTCATAGGGGCGACGCCGGCGCGCTTAGCCACGTCCCCCATGGTCGGCGGTTTGCGAACCGTCACCTTGTTTTGCGCAATCGCATGTGGGGCGCGCAACGCCCGGCCGCGGCCCGCAATACGGAGGGGCACCGCGTTCGAGCGCGGCCCTTGCGTTCGGTCAAAATGGCAAGGGTGGCGAGGTGCACGCCTGCCGCCATGGCAGTTCCTATATTTTGTAGGTGTTTGCCTCAGTCACGTGGTGGTGGATCTTACCCACAAAGTAACGCGACATCACCTCTTCCGTGGCCGCACGGGCGCGGGTGCGCACGTCGCTTGCGAGGGCCCGGTCCACACTGTCGCGGTCGGGATAGTCGACGGCGAGGATGAGCGGAAACTCGGGGGCGCCCTCGTCGCGCTCATTGGAGAACGTTACCCGCACTTCAAGCGCGCCGGGGAATTTCAGCCAATGGGGGAGGATGGTCTTCATCACATCGGCGCGGAAGGCGTCGGTCTCTTCAGGTTTGACGTGCCCTTCAAAGAGCGCATAGCGGGTGATCATGAAAAGTGCTCCTTGTTGGGGCCGCGGAAGTATTCCATCAGCGCGGCTTGATCTTCACCGCCGAGCCCGGCGGCTGTGAGCATGCGATGGATTTCCGCGCAGGCGGCCGTCATGGGCATGGCCGTATTGGTGAGACGGGCAAGATCCTGCGCGCCGTTCAAGTCTTTGACCATGTTGTCGATCCGCCCGGTGCGGCGGTAGTCCTTGGAGGCAAAGCGCGGCATGTATTCTTGGAGAAGCGCACTGTCGGCGCGTCCGCCCTTGAGCGCTTCGGGGATCTTTTGCGCATCTACGCCAGCATCTTGGGCAAGCTGGGTGGCCTCGGCCACCGCCATGAAGTTGAGCGCACACAAGACTTGGTTGATGAGTTTGGTGGTCTGCCCAGCGCCCGATGGGCCCATGTGGGTGAAGTTGGCGCACAGGCGATCCATCACCACTTTGGCCCGCTCAAACGCGTCCGCATTGCCGCCGGCCATAACAGTCAGCTCGCCGATAGCAGCCTTGGGCGCACCGCCAGATAACGGGCAATCGAGCCAGTAAAAGCCTTTGGACGCAGCGTCCTCAGCCAAAGCCTTCGTGGCCTCGGGATCGATGGAGGACATGTCGATGAGGAGCGCGTTCTTTACCATCCCCTCTGCGGCGCCATTTTCTCCGAAGACCGCTTTGCGAACGATGGCGGGGGCGTTGAGGCTGGTAATGGTGGCGAGCGTGTTGTGTGCTGCCGATGCGGGGGTCTGCGCGAGCGTTGCGCCCATGGCTTTTAAGGGCGCAAGTTTGTCTTGGTCGATATCGAAGACGCGCACAGCGCAGCCGGTCTCAATCAGCCGTTTGGCGATGGTGCCGCCCATCACCCCGCAACCGATGACTGCGACCTCCACTGGCTCTTTCATCGGTGTGTACCCATTGGCTTGACGCAGGCTCCTGTTCGCTCCAAGTCACAATTCGTGATATCGATAACATGCCAGAATGTCAATGTGATGAGGCCGCGGCTGGCATGGGGTGGGGCAGCGAAGGCTCAGGCAAACCTGGCACCCATGGATTTAAATGCCGCCACATTGACAGCGCGCTCAGAGTGGTATGTTATCGGTAACAATTCTTGGTATGCACGGGCAACGTGCAGCCGTCACAACGGGCATGGTCCGAAAGCGGCCAGCTCGCTGAGCATGGGAGGGGTTATGGCGCGCACAATCGCAACAACCCAACTGCGGTGCTGCCATGGCGGATGACGCTGGCACACCCATTGTGGAAATGCGCGGCATCACCAAGCGCTTTGGTGGTGTGACCGCCCTTGAGAACGTCGACTTTGATGCCTACCGCGGCGAGGTGGTGGCCATTGTCGGCGACAATGGCGCGGGAAAATCGACGCTCATCAAAATCCTCACCGGCGTCTATCAGCCCACATCAGGCACCATCGCGATGGAGGGCTCTGAGATCAGGATGGACAACCATTCTGACGCGATCGCGCTGGGGATCGATGCGGTCTACCAAACCCTTGCCCTTGCCGACCATTTGACGCCAGCGGCAAACATGTTCTTGGGCGCTGAGCTGACCCGCTCGTTCCTGGGCTTCACCTTCCTCGACAATGGCAAGATGAAGAAAGAAGCAACGCGGGTGCTTTACGAGCGCCTTGGCGTTCAGCTGAAAGACGCCAATGCGGCAACGGAAAGCTTGTCGGGCGGTCAGCGCCAGGCGGTCGCCATCGCCCGCGCGGTCTACCATGCGGACCTTAAAGTGCTTGTGATGGATGAGCCCACAGCAGCGCTTGGGCCGCAGGAAACGGCCCGCACGCTCAAACTCATCAAAACGCTCAAAGAACAGGGGCTTGCGGTGATCCTCATCAGCCACTCCCTCGACGATGTGTTTGAGGTGTCCGACAGAATTCATGTTCAGCGCCGTGGTCGTTGTGCCGGCGTTGTCAAAACCGCTGAGACCAACAACGCCGAAGTGCTTGGCCTCATCGTGGGCGCGGAGGTGGCGGCATGAGCGTGACCTCAGCCCCCCCGCCGCGCACCTTAGGCGAACGGCTCGACCCTTATCTCGCCATTGTCGGCCCGATGGCGATGATCTTGATGCTCCTTGCCTTCATGGGCGTGATGGAGCCGGCGCGTTACTTCCGCCTCTCCAACCTCAACATCATCTTGCTCGATGCCGCGCTTTACATGCCGATGGCGATGGCGATGACGTTCGTCATCACCCAGCGCGGGATCGATCTTTCGATTGGCTCTGTGGCGGCGCTGACAGCCATCATCATGGCCTTTCTCATCAAGCAGTATGGTGTGCCGGCTGAGATCGCCGTGCTGATCGCCATTAGCCTTGGCGCGTTTTTGGGCCTCATCAACGGCCTCGTGATCACCAAGCTAAAGGTGCCGGATCTGATCGGCACGCTGGCGATGGACCTTGTTTACAGGGGCTTTGCGCTTGTTCTTGCCAAGGGCCTCGTGCTGGCGCGGTTTCCTGAGCTTGTCACCACCATCGGGCGGGGCGAGCTGTCGTGGTTTTTGCCGGTGCCCGTCACCATCGGGCTCGCCACGCTGGCCCTTGGCGCGCTCATCCTGAGAGCCACCTACTTCGGCCGCTACACCATTGCGATCGGGTCAAACCCGGAAGCGGCGGAGATGACCGGGATCGCTGTCCAGCGCCACAAGATTTACGCCTATGTGCTCATGGGGGCGATGGCGGCCTTGGCAGGTGTCATGCTCGCCGGAAAGCTCAACGCCATCCAGGCCACCTCAGCGCCGTACTTCAACCTTCACGTCATCGCCGCGGTGGTTGTGGGGGGAACGTCACTCTTTGGCGGACGGGCCTCGATGCTGGGCTCCCTCGCCGGCGTTCTTCTTCTTTCCATGATGATCAACGCGCTTGTGACGCTCAGGATGGAGTTCTTCTGGCAGTCGGTTGCCTCAGGTGTGGTGATTATTGTGTCGGTGGCGCTCTACACCTTCTTGCAAGCCAAGGATCGCGACCGCTCCCGCAGCCTTCTGCAAAGCTTCAAGACGCCCGAAAGCATGCGTCAGATCCGCCTCATTGGGATCATCACGGGCGTTACCGCACTTCTTCTGGTCATCGGCTTCTTGTTTGCTGGTAATCCCAACCCCAGCGGCTAAGCCGTCTCACCACAACACCCATAAGCGGAGGAAAACACCTATGGTTCGCACCCTTTTTGCAGCGCTTTTGGCCGCAACGGCCATCAGCACGGCTGCCAGCGCGCAAACGCTCCCCCTCAAAGCCCTGCCGGGTGACGCTGAACGCGACCACTGGCTCCCCGAGCAGGTCAACGTAGAAGGCAAGCTTGAAGCCCTCCAGGAAGTGGTGGGGAGCGAAGCGGCCCCCTTTAGCGGCAGCCAGGATGGGCCGCTTCAGATTGCGCTCATCTACCCCTCTGCAGACGTGTCGGACTTTTGGGCGCGCAACTATCTGGCGCTGACCAAGCGTCTTGATGAGTTGGGCATTGAGTATGAGACCACCGAGTTCGCCTCCCGCCAAATTGAGCACTCACTGCAAGCCACCTACGCCAACCAGGTGGCGCAGGATTCTGACATCTATGACTTTGTGATCTTCGGCCCGTCAGAGCTTGCCACCCAGGCCGACAACATCTCAAAGCTTTCTGGCACCGATGGGTTCAACACCTTCGTGTGGGCGTTCCACACTGTGCTCAAAGACCTTGAGAATCAGCCCGACGCTTGGTTCGACTTCTCATCGGCCGCTGGCGCGCTGGTGATGTGTGACTACATCTTGGGCCGGCTCGGCAATGACGTCACCTACGCCCTCAACCGCGGGATCCCTGGCATCACCGACAATCAGCGCTCAGGCGACTTTATGGAGTGCGTGGCTGAGAAGGGTGGCTGGAACCCGGTCTATGAGCACTATGGTGAGTATCAGCGCGAAGGGGGTTTTGAAGGAACGCAGCTCATCCTCCAAGCCTACCCTGAGGCGACTGTGATCCATAACGCCAACACCGCCATGGCCATGGGCTCGGTGGAAGCGCAGGTCGCTGCGGGCCGGGAAAAAGACATCTTCTCCACCGGTTGGGGCGGCACCGGCCTTGAGCTTGACGCCATCCGCCGCGGCGAGCTTGACGCGACCCCTATGCGCATGGGTGACGACGTGGGCGCTGCCACCGCCGAAGCCATTAAGTACTTCCTGGAAGGGCGCGAAGATGAACTCCCCCGCGTGTTCCTCGGCCGCATCACCGTCGCCCACGATCAGATGAGCCCTGAAGAGATCGACGGCCTTGAGCAGGAGGCGTTCCGCTTCTCAGGCGTCGGCGCTCTCAAGCGCTAGCAGACGATCGTCACGGGTGCTTACGCGCCCGTGACACACCTGTTCAGGGACACCGTCCGGGACGAATTGACGCAAAAAAAGGCAAGCGCTGCTGCCGAATTCGGCGTTTTCCATGTTTTTGCAACAAAAATAACATTTGCGCGAGCGGCGCGCGTGCCATAAGGTCGCAAACGGTAGGTTGTTAATCATACCCAAAAAGGACGGTGGCGGGGAAGCGTCACATCAGCAACGAGGAGCGCCGGTGCAGCCGGCGTTTTTTTTTGGGGGCGGGGCCTCGCGTCCGGCAGCCACAGACCCATCGAGAGCTGAAGCACGCGCTGCTGCGCCGGATGACCGCTCAGCCGTCCCGCGTTAGGGCTTGGCACAGGCAATGGGGGCCGCCTCCACCCAGCGTGTAATAGGTGAGGTCGGGGTCGAACACCGTCAGACCTTCCGCTCGTAGGCGTGTGTTGAGCGTTTTGCTTTGCCGGGTTGAGATGACGCGGTCTTCGCCCAGCGACACAATATTGCAGGCAAGGTTCATGGCATCCTTATAGCCCACTGGAATGATCTTGATTTGGTGGGCAGCCAGCACGTCCAAGAAGCTTTGGGGAACGGCATCCGTGCAGACCGTCGCGAGCCCCGGGGCGGCCATGGCGAAGACAATGTCGAGGTGGACAAAGTGCGGGGGGAAGGGGACCGTGTGGGCCTCCCACCCCATTTGGCGGAACCAGCGGCATACCTGTTCTGCGCCTGCCTCCTCGCTGCGCTCGCCCCCGTAGCCGCAAAACACCAAGCCCTTGCGCACAATGTGGAGATCTCCGCCCTCGAAATGGCCGGCCGTCACCATGCGCCAAACAGGGATGCCGTGCGTGGCATAAAACTCCAGGACCAGCGCATAGTCACCGCGCCTATAGGGTGTTTGGATCATCGCAACGATGGCGCCCCATGGGGTCATCATGCTGGAATCGCGGGAAAAGACTGAATACTGGCTTTCCGGTCGGGCAGGCAGATAGTGGCAGTCCACCCCCGCTTCGCCGAAGATGCCGACAAATTCTGCGTGCTGCGCCAAGGCGGCCGACTTGTTGAAAAACTGCCCTGTCGACATGGTCTGCCGCGCGACAGCGGAGACAGGTCGCCACGCGAAGTACGCCGGATCGCCCAACAGCACGTGCCGCATCTGGCCTGTTTCGGACGCAAGGCCCCAGTCAAACGCGGCCGGGCCGGTTGCCGGGAGGACGGGTGTTGCCGTCATGCCCCGCGGCTATTGATGGTGGGAACTGGCAGCAGCAGGCGTGTCAGTCTGTCCTTGCGCCATGGAGCAGCGCACGCGTCCGCCCTGGGGCCCATGATAAAGCTTGGCAACTTGTGTCGGCAATCCGCCGTCATAACGCTCCATCAGCTTGCAGTGCCGCCCAGAAGGGGCGCGACACAGGAAAAAAGCCGCCGCCATCCGCCACACCTCTTGTGGCCACATAGCGCTCGTTCGTGGTGGGATCGTGACCAGCTCACCGCATATTGTGTCAAACCATGGGCTCAGACCATGGGCGCTCTGGGGCGCGGTTGCATTTTGACGGATGGTGAATTCGCTCAAGCGCGATCCGTGGCGGCACGATATATCCTCATCGGCGCGCGCGCTCCGGTGGGGACGCTGCACTGCGAGGGGTTGGTGCCCATCCCACCGGCATGGAAGACGCATGTCGGCCACGCGGGCGCTGGAGTGTTTTGTGCGGTGAGGAGGCCGACGTGTTAAACTGGCAAGATCTTTTCCGTGATTTTATCACGATGTTTGTTGTGATTGATCCGATTGGGTCTATTCCGGTCTTCTTCTTTGCTGCGCGCGGTGTTCCGCCAGAACTTCATGCAAGGTTTGCCATTCATGCCGTGGCAGCCGCAACTGTGATACTGCTTCTATTCTTAATCGGTGGGCAAATTCTGTTCGAAGCGCTGGAGTTAAGTCTTGGCGCCTTCCAAGTTTCAGGTGGGATTGTTCTGTTTATGTTCGCCACCACAATGATATTTGGCGATTCTAAACCCACCACAGAAATCCAGACGGCGAAAAAAGACCACCTTTCAGGCGCCATCTACCCCCTTGCCATCCCCTCGATCGCCTCACCAGGTGCCATGCTGGCAGTGGTGATCTTGACCGATAACAACACCTTTTCCATCCAGCATCAGGCCGTGACGGCGGGGATCTTACTCATTGTCCTTGCCATCACGCTGGTGGTGCTTCTGCTCGCGACGTTCATTCGCCGTGTTATCGGCGATTCGGGGGCGAGCGTGATCAGCCGCGTGATGGGGATTATTTTGGCGACGGTTGCGGTTGATTCGGTGCTGGCGGGCCTCCAGTCCTACGGCGTTTTAGGTGCCAGCGGGTAGCGCGAACCCTAAACCGCCGGTCCGCTGCGCTCTGGTGATCTGTAGAATTTTTTTTCCTACGGGGTCACAATTTTTGATCGAGATGTGCCAGACTGAAGCGTGACGATGCCAAAGGCGCCAGAATGCATAAATTAGTAGCGTTTGTGGTCTCACCTCTCGTGTCCGCTTCGGTCGCGTTCGCTGCACCGGGGGTCACAACAACGGGCGTGAATTTCCGCGAGGGCCCTGGAACCAATTACACCTCCATGGAGGTTCTGCCCGCCGGCACAGCCATTGAGATCGACGGGTGCGATGATGGGGTGTGGTGCGCCGTCACCGTGGGCGATGTCACCGGTTTTGTCAGCGGCAACTACATCACCGAAGTGGCGCTTCCCGTCGACGAGCCCGAAGGCGTCGATGTGGTGGAGCCCAACGGCGACGTGGATGGGCCAAACGATGATCTTCTGAGCGAAGAACAACTCGACACGCTCGTTGCCCCCATCGCGCTTTATCCTGATTCGCTGCTTGCTCAGGTGCTGGTGGCGTCCACCGCCCCGCTCGACATTGTTAAGGCCCAGCGCTGGGTGGAAGAGAACGCCGACCTTCCCACCGAAGACCGCGAAGGGGCCGTGGAGCAGCAAGACTGGGACGACAGCGTCAAGGTTTTGGCGGCAGGGTTTCCTCAAGTCATCACCACCATGGCCAACGATCTTGATTGGACCGAAAACCTTGGCGATGCCGTCATCATCCAAAACGATGATGTTCTCGATGCCGTTCAACGTCAGCGCGCGCGCGCTCAGGCCGTCGGCAACTTGGAAAGCAACGACGCGCAAGTCATCCAAAACGTCGACAATTCCATTGTGATTGAATCGGCCGAGCCTGAGCGGGTGTATGTGCCCCAGTACAACCCTCAAACGGTCTACGTGGAAGCGGCACCTGAGCCTGTTTACGTGGAGACATCGTCCGGCTGGAATGATGCTGCCGCGATCTTAGCAACTGGGGCGATTGCTTTTGGGATTGGTTACGGCGTCAACGAAATCTTCAGAGGCGGTTACCGCGACTATTGGTACGGCCCCACGCGGATTAATTATAATACGTACAACATCTACCCCCGTCCCGGGCGGCCGCCTCACCGTCCCGGTCGGCCGGGGCGTCCTGGATGGGACCGTCCTGACAGGCCTGATCGTCCCGGACGCCCAGGACGACCTGGTGCAGGGCCAAACCGGCCCGGTGCCAGCCCCTGGAAACCGACCCCTCGGCAAAAGCAGCGCGCCCGGCGCCGGGTGAAGGACGAGCGCGGCAACCAAAGACGCGGCAATCGCGGGGATCGGCCGCGCCAAGGTCAAGGCGGGGACCGGCCCCGGCAAGGCAATCGCGGGGACCGGCCCCGGCAAGGTCAAGGCAGCGGCCGGCCCAACCGCGCTGCCAACATGGAAAGCAAACTCAAACAGCGCTCCAACAGGCAGGGCGGAAAGCCGAGCCGGCCTGCCAATCGATCCAACGCCGCCCCATCGCGCAGGGCAGGGGCCAAGTCAGGCGCTGTGTCCCGGCCCAAGAAATCCTCAACCCAGGCCAGGAAGAACGCCAACCGAGGAAAGGCGAGCAATCGTAAGCGCACAACGCGCCAATCCTCGCGGCCTCAGCAGCGCGTGTCGCGCTCACGCGGGTCATCGCAGGCACGGCGCAAGGCGGGGAACAACCGTTCAGCGTTCAATCGTTCGCGGGCCTCGCCGAGGCGCAAATCAGCCTCACGCTCACGGGGGCGGTCAAGCCGGGGACGTCGCGGTGGCGGGCGTAAGCGGCGCTAATATGGTCAGCAAGGTGAAACACACGATGCGTCGGTCTTTTCTCAGCGCAAGCCTCATCGCCCTTTGTCCTGCCGTGGCCCTTGCAGAGCCTGCCGGCTTTGAAACACCCAATGCCGCCGTGGCTGCTGTCGTCGAAGCACTCGAAGGGCGGGACCGTGACCGCCTGGTGGCCATCTTCGGCCCTGAGAGCGAAAGCGTTATCTTATCGGGCGATCCGGGCCGCGACCGGGCCGACTGGGTCGCCTTTTATGAGGCCTATCAGCAGATGCACAGGATCGTGCCCTCGGACGATGGGACGGAGGCTGTGCTTTATATCGGTCAAGAGCAGTGGCCATTTCCCATCCCTGTGCGGCTTTCATCAGGGGTTTGGCAGTTTGACCCCGCTGCTGGCGCCGAAGAGATCACCGCGCGTCGCATTGGCGAAAACGAGCTCGATGTGATCGAACTCATGCGCGACTATACCCGCGTCCAAGCCGCCTTCCGCCAGATCGACTATGACAACGACGGCATCATGGAGTTTGCCGAAGGGATTTTGAGCGATCCCGGTGAGCGTAACGGGCTTTATTGGCCCCCCGAGGCAGGGACACCTGAAAGCCCCATCGGTGACTTTGTCGCCAGAGCTGCGGCGGCGGGCTATACGGTCAACGGTGTTACCAATGAGCCCGAACCCTTCCTGGGCTACTACTACAAGCTCCTAACAGAGCAGGGTGAAGGCGCTCCCGGCGGGGCGCACAACTATTTGGTCAATGGGTCAATGGTGGGTGGTCACGCCCTTATCGCCTTCCCCTCAGCCTACGGCGAAACGGGGATCATGAGCTTCAAGGTGGGCGAGAATGGCGTCGTCTACGAAGCGGATTTGGGCGAAGATACGCTCACCCTGGGTGCGGCGACGCAAAGCTACAACCCAGTCGATCCTTGGACGCCCGTTGCTGAATGACGCCATAGCTGTTCGTGGTGCGCAGGTTCATGCACGCCACGGATTTACTTTTGTGAAGGCCTTCTCACCTTAGGCGGGTTGCTCGGATGCGGGCTGCCCGGTGAGGCACATTGATATCCGCCTCATGGTGCTCGGCAAAGGACGTCTTGGAGCGTTTCGTACTCCATGGGGCGCAGCAACCAAGCTCAGCCGTTTAAACACGGGCACTCTGTTACTGTTCGGGCGATATCGTTTGATCGGGAACTGAGCGAACTGAGGCCTTTTCGCAGCGGAGCCGTGGTCTCTCTTTCGGGCGCCGTTACCGGGGTGGACCATCCCGGGCGATGCGGAAGCCGATGTGGTTTGAGCCAAGGGCGAGTTCTTGGGGCTGCCGTGCAGACGGGCGGTAGCGCGCGCAGTAGCTGGGGGCGCAAAGCCAAGACCCACCCTTCACCGTCACGTTTGGCCCCAGTGGTCCCCCATATCTCAGGGCCTGTTGGGGGAGGGGACCTAGCGGATCCTTCGATGACGTGCCTGGGTGACCCGGCACCCACCAATTCTGGACGTACTCCCACACATTGCCGCCCATGTCATGGAGGCCATAGCCGTTGCCCTCATAGCAGCCGACAGGGGCAAGGCCTTGATACCCATCAAGCCCTGAGTTTTGTTGCGGGAACGCCCCCTGCCAGGTGTTGGCCATGGGCTTCTGGGCGGGGTCGTCGTCATCGCCCCATGTATAGCGTGCCTCGATGCCGCCATGGGCGGCGTGCTCCCACTCCGCTTCAGTGGGCAGCCGTGCGCCGGCCCACTTGGCGTAGGCATAGGCATCCTCAATGCTCACATGCACCACCGGATGATCATCAAGGCCATCTATGGTGCTGCCGGGACCTTTGGGGGCTTGCCAGTTGGCCCCTTCCACCCAGCGCCACCACTGGGACACGTCCGACAGGTCGGAAAGTGCGGTGGAGGGCGGCGAAAACACCATGGAGCCGGGCCGCGTCAGCGCGTCGGGCAAGCGTCCGCGTGCGGCCTCACCAATGCCGCGTTCGGCAAGGGTGCGGTAGCCGGTGGCATCCACAAATCGGCTAAACTCAGCGTTGGTGACCTCGTGGGTCGCCATCCAAAAACCCGATACGGTGACGGTATGGGCACGGCGCTCTTCCGGTCGCTCGTTATCATCCCCCATCTGGAAGCTGCCACTGGGGATGAAAGCCCAGCGCGCGGACGGGTCGGTGGTTTGAGGGGCACACACGTCGTGGGGCGTTGCCACGGAGAGTGGCGACTGGCTGGCCGCTGCGAGGGCAAAGTATGCGCCGGCGCCGAAGGCAGCCACAGCGGCGAAGCTGAAGCTTGCGAAAGTCGTGGCACGCATCATCACCTCCCTGCACTGGACAGTCGCTGCCATGGCCCTTCTATGGGACCGACAGCCTCAAACCCCAACAGCTGTCACACCGACAGCCTCGCGACCCCTCAACCGCAGCAGCTTCTTATAGGGCCGCGGGGTGGGTGACAGGTGGCGTGATCGCTATTGGGTCTCGCCGTCCTCGTCCTCTTCGAGGGGAATGTAAGCGGCGATTGCTGCGCAGCCATCGGACAAGGAATCAAACTGCTGCGCCAAGCAGGTCAGGACCCGGCCCTCGCCCGGCGGGATATCGGAGCAGTAGTTTTGAATATCGTCTCCGCAGGAGCGTTGGATTTCGCCCAGCGAGGCAAACATTGTGTCAAGCACATCAGCGGCATCGCCTATGGCCGCATCACAAGCATCCTCCACCACCAACTCATGGGCGTAAAGACAGGAGATGAGCCGGCCGTTCCCGAACTCCACCGCGCTGCAATAGCGTTGAATGTCCGCTGAGCACGCCATCAGAATGTCGCCTGCACGGGTCGGCACCGAAGCTGCGCCGATGAGGCTAACGGCTGTCACAGTGTATAGGACTGTGCGCAAACCCCTGCCCATCTTGTGGTCCGCCTTAAGGATTGACGACGACATAGACTGTCACCCCGTTTTGCACCACCGGCTGATAGTAAACGCCGCCGCAGTAGTAGTAAGCATTACGCCGGACACATCCCCCAGGAAGCGAGTTGCGGTATGCGGTTCTGCGGGCGGTCCGCCGCGACGTGCGCCGTGCAACGCGCCGTGGGGTGCCAGGCGACTGGGCAAATGAAGCGGAGACGCCCACCGTCACGCTCACCGGTAGGCCATCGGTCGGCGCGGTGAGGGACAGGCTCGTCCCCCACCCAATCAAGAAACCCGCCAGCGCAGTAAAGACTTTCCGCAATATCATGAGGTGCTCTCCTGCATTCTCATCGTGCTTTGCGAGCACCATACGATAATAGCTGCCTCTAGCGCGAGGCTGCTGCGCCACTCTCCAACATCGACATCACCTTATCGAGGGAGAAGCTCGCCGCTTTCTGCCGGGGCGGATACTCCACAAAGGTCGACAAGAATTGCCCCACATAGGCTTGGGCCGGCACCAGAAGATAGGCGCGGTCAAGCAGCCAGTCGTAGTAAGTATTGGAGGTGAGTTGTGAGCGCTCATAAGGGTCGCGTCGCAGATTAAAGATAAGCGGAACCCTGAGCGGGGTGAACGGGTTCGCCCACGCTGCAAACGTTGTATAGACCCGCTGCTCCATGAAGATGAGCTTCCAGTCGCTGTAGCGTAACGCCGTCAGGTCGCCATCATCTGAGAAGTAGAAGATCTCGTTGCGCGGGCTTTCGTCGGTCTCCCCGGTGAGGAGCGGCAAGATGTTGTAACCATCAAGGTGCACACGGTAGGTGCGGCCGATGGCTTCCACATCGCCTTCCAGAAGGCGATCTTTGATGTTGGGCGCACCAGCCATGGCGAGGAAGGTGGGCAGCCAATCCATGTGGTGGACAATCTCGTTGGAGATGGCGCCGGGTTCAATGTTGCCGGGCCAGCGCACCATGGCTGGTACGCGCCAGCCGCCTTCCCAGTTGGTGTTCTTCTCCCCACGGAATGGGTTCCAGGCGGCATCGGGCCAGGTGTTCATGTGGGGGCCGTTGTCGGTGGAGTACATCACAACCGTGTTGTCGGCGATGCCAAGGTCATCGAGGAGATCAAGAAGCTCGCCCACATGCATGTCGTGCTCAACCATGCCGTCGGCGTATTCGTCCTGCCCGGAAATACCGCGCAACTCCTCTTTGACGTGGGTGCGAAAGTGCATCCGTGTGCCGTTCCACCACACAAACCAAGGGGTGCCGACCGCGTGCGCCTCGCGGATGAACTCTTTCGCCGCTTCCACGGTTTCATCGTCCACCACTTCCATGCGCGCTTTGTTGAGTGGGCCGGTGTCTTCAATCTGTTGGGTGATGGCGCCATCGCCATAGTCGGCAAAGGAGCGCAAGACACCGCGGGGCCCGAACGTCTCTTGGAAGGTGCGGCCGCTGGGCAGCACCACATCACCAGGATAGTCTTCGTTTTCGGGCTCTTCTTCAGCATTGAGGTGGTAAAGGTTGCCAAAGAATTCGTCAAAGCCGTGGTTGGTGGGAAGGTGTTCGTCGCGATCGCCCAGGTGGTTCTTGCCGAACTGCCCGGTGGCATACCCTTCAGCCTTGAGAAGACCAGCAATGGTGGGGTCTTCCACCTGCATTCCTTCTTCAGCGCCTGGAAGGCCCACCTTCGATAGGCCTGTGCGGAACACGCTTTGCCCGGTGATAAAGGACGCCCGACCGGCGGTGCACGACTGCTCACCATAATAGTCGGTGAAGATCATGCCCTCGTCGGCAATTCGGTCGATATTGGGTGTGCGATACCCCACCAAGCCCATGGTGTAGGCCGATATATTGGATTGGCCAATGTCGTCGCCCCAGATCACCAAAATATTGGGCTTTGCTTCGTCTTGAGCCAACGCTGCCGGCGCGAGCAAGGCAACACCGGCCACCGCGGCGAAGACGGCGCCGACATAACGGGACCCGGAACTGAGGGTGAAGGTCATGAGCTCTCCCCGTGTGGTGATGCAGAACAAAAAAGCGGAGAAACGCCGTGTGACGCTCTTAACCGACCACAGTCCTACGTTGGTCTATCGGTGAGACACCCATCGCGCAGGGTCAAACAAAAAGGGATGATGTGCCTCAAATTTGGGTTGAAAAACCATCTGCACAAACACTCCCCATAGTGCGGCCGGCTGACATGGGCTTAGGCGGGTGGGGTGCCTTTCGACATGAGCGCTGCCATCTTGGCGCTGAACCATTCGGCCAACGACAGAACAAGGACCGCTACAACAAGAGCAATCACGTAACGCAGTTCCCAAATGAGCGGTGCGCGGAAGGTAGCGCGGTCGCCCCACAACACCCAAAGCACCGCAATGGCCCCAAGGGTGAGTGCCACGCCCACAAGGCGCGCCACAATCATCGAACAATCTCAATGCTGTCCGGGTCGATCAAGAACACCGGAAGCGAGCCTCGCCGCTCCACCTCACCTTCAACGCTGACGCGGGTTGCTGTGTGGCCCAACACAACATCGGTGACAGGTCCACCGTCTGATGATCCCATCAAAAAGAAGACCTCGCCATCGACGGGCGCTGTGGAGACAAAGACGGGCGGCACACCGCCCACCAAGCAAAGATTGGCGCACGCTTTGTGCGCAAGGCCGGTGCCGGGGCGCATCGCGCCAGCGTAGCATTTGCCATCACAAATCTCACCGGTGAGCCGCCATCGACCCAGCGGCACGGGGGTGGGTGCGCTGGATGGGGACGCAGCGCCAGCCCCATTCGGCTGTGCCGCGCTCAGCCCCTCAGCGCCGCCGCGCACCTGAAGCATTGTGAGGTCGCCGCGTGTGAGGAAGACACCGCTTGCAGCAACACGCTTGCCGTCAAGGGGAGCGGACCGCCCCTGCACACCCCGTTTGCCGACGCCAGATAGGAGGATGGTTGTGCCCTCCGGCACCTTCTCACTGGTCTCCACATGGATGGTGGGGTAGGGCGCTTCAGTGAGCGTGCCCACCACCATCTGACGGCCCCAATCCCACCTAAACGTTCCATCCCCTGGGTCACTTTGCGTGGCGGCCGTGAGGAAAGCCGCACCCGAAAAGACCGCTATGAAGACAGCTGCCACCAGCACAAAAGACCGCCAGACGCTGCCCTCCGGTTGCGCCCACCCTATGAAAAATGACGTTTCATGTTTGCTCATGCCGTCTCCGGCGATTGATCGGGCGGCGCCGTCGTCCCCGCGGAATGAGAGGGCGGCACACCCGTCCCCGGCGCATCACGGGGCGGCGCCGTCGTCCCGGGCAAATGAGAGGGCGGCAGAGCCGACGTCGGTGCATAAAGGGGCGGCACAGCCGTCCCCGGTGCATTCGCCCGATCAGCCACAAACACGTGTCCACCGTCGAGCTTGAGGGCGTAGGTGGAGATCTTTTCGGTGAATGGCGCTGGGGAGCAGCCATCTTCGGGCCGGTACTGAAAGCCGTGCCAGGGACAGGTGATGCAGCCATCAATGACGCGGCCTTCCCCCAGCGGCCCGTTCTGGTGCGCGCACGCGTTGGACACGGCCGACAGGGTATCGCCGATGCGAAAGACAGCAGCCCTTTCATCGCCACGGATGGTGACGATGCGGGCCCTGCCATCTTCGATGGTGTTGATGGGCCCTCCATCGACCCAGCCTTCTGCTGACACCGCTCGGCGCTCGCCTCCCATGAGCGCTGCCACATGCAGGCTCACCACCGCCACCGCGCACAAAGCAAAAAGAACGGCAAATGTTGGATTGGTTCCGTCTTGCAGATAGCCGAGCGCCACATGGGCCACCACCGCCACGTAGGCCCCATAGATACCAAGGTGCAGCCCCTTCCACACCGGCGGGGTGAGAAAGCTCAGCCAAAAGTCATGGCTCGTGGCCGCCAACACGGCGAGGATGGCGAGCGCCAGTATTCCGAAGATTTCGAAAGGAAAACCAAGGATTTGTCCGAACGAGGTGTTGGCGGTGAACAGCGCGTCGATGGGATCTGTGGGGCTGAACGAAAAGTACCAACCCATCACGTAAAGGGCGTGGGTCATGGCCACGAGGGCTGTCAGGACGCCAAAGTGCCGGCGGTTATATAGGAGCGGAAGGAAGCGCGGGTTGAGCCTTGCGAGCGGGCCAATGCACAAGATCGCCGTCAACATGAAAAAGGCGCAGGTGCCAAAGGCGCGCATGCGCACCACCGCCCCATCGATCGGGAGTGTGGTGCCGGCAAGAGGTGTTGCCACCATGATGTAGAGCCAGATGTAGAGGGTGACGGCGACAAGGAGGACACCGTCGTAGAACCACTTGTTGGCGTTCCACTGAACGGGGATAAACTTGACGCTCATGGCGAGGTCTCTCGTGCCGTTTCATCAGGGGCGCTGATCAAAATTGCTGGCGCATCCCGCAGGCCGCTTTGCATGATGAAGAGCGCGCTGAAGATGATCACCGGGACGGCGACTGCCATGACGATGATCGCCCGGTCCTGAATGCGCTTGGGAGGCTGATGAGCGCTCTGCGTAACAGTCGCGCCGCGCTCCAGCTGAAACCAGCGCACCAGCACCAAAGGCCACAACACGATCACCCCGGGCGCGACAAGGGGACGGAACGCGTAGGCCCCTTGGGCATCAGGGGCTACCCGGCCAATTCCCACTGTCAAAAAGACTGCTGCCACCAAAGCGCCAATGAGCGCATAGACTTCCAATGCCAGGAGGATCATCAGCGCCTCCGGTCCGGCGGCCATGGGATGGTGGCGGTGCTGAGACTTCGTGTCCGGCCCTTCCTTGTCTCGTCGTGAAGCGCTGAGGCGCCTTGGGCCGTACGGCGCCTGCCAGTGCCCGTTTGGACAAGGGCGGTATGCCGCTGTGGCTGCGGCAGGGGATGAGGCGTTTGAGGTCTCACAATAGAAGAGCTTGCCGCGAAGATGTTGGGCTGACAAGCGATCGGTGCGAGCGCCGCAAGAACTGGAGTGCGCTTGATTAAGGGTCCCGCCCGTTGGTCTTGGGGGCGAGCCCGAACGAGCCAAGGCGCAGGATCCGTCCGGCGAAAAACACCGTCACGATGATCCTGAACAGATGGTGGGCCGCCACAACCACCGGTGAGACGTTCAGCGATAGCGCAATCAAGCCCATCTCGGTCACCCCGCCAGGGGCAAAGCTGATAAAAAGAGCCTGCGTGCTGATGGGGGTAAGGGGCGAGATGGTGAGCGCAAACGCCATGCCTATCCCCAGCATCGTGCCCACCGCCAAAGCCCCGAGCCACAACGCTTTGAGGAGGAGGCGAAAGGTCGCTCCACCAAAGAGGGCGCCGAGACCTGTGCCCACCACGAGTTGCGCAAGGTTGAGGAGCCAATTGGGCGGCACAAGGTCGACGAGGCCCACCCCGTGGGCAACGGCAGACAGAAGGAGTGGTGCCATCATATGGGGGGCAGGAATTTTGAGCCGCGGCCCTAGCCAAAACCCAACCAGGGCCATCACAATGATGAGCGCCACGTCAATCGGCCCGGAGGTGGCGCTCGCAAGGGTCTGGCCGGCGGTGCTCCCCACACTTTCCCCCGACCAGATGTAAAAGAGCAGCGGCACCGTCGTGACCACCAGCACAATTCTGAGGAAGTGCTGCGCGCTCAAAATTCTGACGTCGCCGCCGGCTTGCTCACCAAGCGCGGTCGATTCGATGAGACCGCCGGGCATCCCCGCATAAAGCGCCGTCACAGGGTCGTAGTTGCCCACGTAGCGGAAGATGACAAAGGCGGCCGCGCCCGCTACCCAAACGAACCCCACCATCGCCAGCAGCGAGAGCCATAAAGAGGGCAAGACCGCCACAAGATCGGGCGAGAACGTCGCCCCGATCATGACCCCGATGGTGGCCACAAACCGTGTCCTGACGCCTTGGGGGAAGGGGTGCTGTGCGCCTGAGCGCGCCGCGGTAACAATCACGTAGGCCGCCACCGTGAAGAGGCTCCCGATGAGATAGGGGATGGGAAGGCCTGCAAGGTCTGCGCACCAGCCGCCCACGACCCCAATAGCTAAAAGCCGTGCCGGGCTTGCCACATCGATGGCAAGCCGATCACGCCGCGTCCGCCACCAGCCTTTGAAGCCTTGTGGGTGCGGCGTGGCGCCATCGGATTCTTGCACGTCGTTCTTCCTTCGCCGCAGCGCCATAGGCAGACGAGACGGATGGCGGGTGAGCGTTCTGCGCCCGAGCGGGCAGCGGGATCGGGTGGGGTTATACTCGATTGATCCTTTGTGGCGAGCACCGGGTGTGGCGGGGACGGGGATGGCCGCTCTTTGGAAGATGTCAAAATCGCATTTGCGCTTCCAGCGCGTGCACGGCATGACTGTGAGGATGAGAACGCTAAACAAAGAGGACACCCATGGACGCGCGCACCCTCATCAAGGACCGGCTGCCGAGCCGCTACGTGACCGAGGGGCCAGCAAGGGCACCGCACCGGTCATATCTTTATGCGATGGGGCTCACCAAAGAGCAGATCCATCAGCCTCTCGTGGGTGTGGCAAGCTGCTGGAATGAGGCAGCGCCTTGCAACATTGCGCTGATGCGTCAGGCCCAGGCTGTCAAAAAAGGGGTGGCTGCGGCCAAAGGCACACCGCGGGAGTTTTGCACCATTACGGTGACCGACGGCATTGCCATGGGCCATGAGGGTATGAAGTCGTCGCTGGCCTCGCGGGAGGTGATTGCCGATTCGGTCGAGCTCACGATGCGCGGGCACTGCTACGACGCGCTTGTGGGCCTTGCCGGTTGCGATAAGTCTCTTCCCGGCATGATGATGGCCATGGTGCGGCTCAATGTGCCGTCCGTCTTCCTTTATGGCGGATCCATTTTGCCGGGCTCCTTTCGCGGCCAGCCTGTCACCGTGCAGGATCTTTTTGAGGCGGTGGGCAAGCATTCGGTCGGCGCGATGTCCGATGAAGACCTTGATGAGCTTGAGCAGGTGGCCTGTCCGTCGGCAGGGGCATGTGGGGCCCAGTTCACCGCCAACACCATGGCGACCGTGTCGGAAGCCATCGGCCTTGCGCTTCCCTATTCAGCCGGTGCGCCTGCCCCTTACGAGATCCGCGACAGGTTCTGCGCGGCCGCAGGCGAAACGGTGATGGACCTTCTCCACGCCGGCCTTCGCCCGCGCGATATCGTCACCCGCAAGGCGTTGGAAAATGCCGCAACGGTTGTTGCAGCCTCCGGTGGCTCCACCAACGCGGGGCTCCATCTTCCCGCCATTGCCCACGAGTGCGGGATCGACTTTGACCTTCACGACGTAGCGGAAGTCTTCAAGCGCACCCCCTATATTGCCGACCTCAAGCCCGGGGGCCGGTATGTGGCCAAAGATATGTTTGAAGCGGGCGGCATTCCGCTGTTGATGAAGACGCTCCTGGATGCGGGCTATCTCCACGGCGATTGCATCACCGTCACCGGGCGGACGATGGCTGAAAATCTTGAGAAGGTGGAGTGGAACCCGCACCAAGATGTGGTGCGGTTGGCAAGCAATCCCATCACCCCCACCGGCGGGGTTGTGGGGCTTAAAGGGAACCTTGCGCCTGAGGGGGCCATTGTGAAGGTGGCCGGGATGACGAACCTTCAGTTCTCGGGCCCTGCCCGGTGCTTTGATTCAGAAGAAGCGTGCTTTGAAGCGGTCACCAACCGCGCTTATGAAGAAGGTGAAGTCTTGGTAATCCGCTATGAGGGCCCCAAAGGCGGCCCCGGGATGCGCGAAATGCTTGCCACCACAGCTGCACTCTACGGGCAAGGGATGGGTGACAAGGTCGCCCTCATCACGGATGGTCGTTTCTCAGGCGCCACCCGTGGCTTTTGTATCGGCCACGTTGGACCGGAGGCTGCGGTTGCCGGTCCCATCGGGCTGTTGGAGGATGGCGACATCATCACCATTGATGCCGATGCCGGTACCCTTGAGGTGGCGCTCGACGAGGCAACTTTGGCAACGCGCAAAGCCGCGTGGAAGCCCCGCGAGACGAACCTGCGCTCCGGAGCATTATGGAAGTACGCGCAAGGTGTGGGACCGGCCGAAAAGGGCGCTGTGACCCATCCTGGCGGGAAAGCTGAACTGCGCGCGTACGCCGATATTTGACGGCAAATGCTGATTGCCCATCGCGACCGAACCACCGCGATGGGCGCTTCAAGGCGTGCCTCACGCTGGGCGCTGCAGGGGCTCAGACGCCACCAAAGAACAGATGAAGGCGCCTGTTCTCCGAAGCCCGCCGTCGCTGATTGATGCCCTGAGCCAAACTGAAGCGCTGCACAAGGCACGCTTCGCTTTTCAGCCTTGTGCAGCGCTTCAGTTCGGCTCTTTTCGGGCATCAGCGACGGCGGGCTCCGGAGAACAGGCTTGGGCCGCGGGCCGTTCAAACAGATCTCATGCAGCGTTTGGGGGCTAGAGCATTTCTCGAACTGCGTGGGGCGCGATGACAATGCTCGCTTCTTTGAACTGCCCTAGGTTTCGTTTCCAAGAAGGTTGTTCAGCCTGAGCCATGGTGTTTGGTCGGCGCGGCCTGAATGGGGTCATGACGCGCACTAGGTGCGGGTGAGGCCCTCTTCGCGCTCCCTGACCGAAAGGGGCTTAGGCGGCTTGGGTGGCGGCGGCGGGGTGAGCGCGTCTTGGCGCTGGCGATCCCACATGGACGCATAAAGATTTCCCTTCGCCACAAGCTCACTGTGGGTGCCTTGTTCCACAATCCGGCCTGCCTCCAGGACGATGATCTGATCCGCCTTCACCACCGTGGACAGGCGATGGGCGATCATCAACGTTGTGCGGCCGGTGGAGACCTCGTCCAAAGCGGACTGGATTTCCTCCTCGGTCTTCGTGTCGAGCGCACTGGTGGCCTCGTCCAAAATGAGAATGGGCGGCGCTTTTAAGATCGTCCGTGCGATGGCGACACGCTGCTTTTCACCGCCTGAGAGTTTGAGGCCCCGCTCCCCCACCTGTGTTTCAAAGCCATCAGGCAAAGCTTTGATAAAGGCGCCGACCTTGGCCATATCCGCTGCGCGTGTGATCGCCTCCTCAGATGCATCGGGGCGGCCGTAAGCGATGTTGTAGGAGAGGGTGTCGTTGAAGAGAACGGTGTCTTGCGGGACGATCCCAATCTCCGTTCGTAGCGAAAGCTGCGTCACATCCCGTATATCCTGGCCATCAATCAGGATTGCGCCCTCACTCACATCGTAAAATCTATATAAAAGCCGAGAAAGAGTGGATTTGCCGGCGCCCGATGGGCCGACGACGGCAAGGGTCGTTCCGGCAGGGACCTGAAAGCTGAGGCTATGCAGGATCGGCCGGTTGGGATCATAGTGGAAGGAGACGTTGCGGAACTCCACCGCGCCCTTTTCCACGTGGATCGGGATTGCGTTTGGGCGATCCTTCACCTCTTGAGCGATGCCCAGCACGGAAAACATTGTCTCAACGTCGGCGAGGGCCTGCTTAATCTCGCGATAGACGAAGCCCATGAAATTGAGCGGGATGGCAAGCTGCATAAGAAGGGCGTTCACCATCACGAAATCGCCGATGGTTTGCTCCCCCGCCATTACAGCGCGTGCTGACATGATCATCAGCACGGTGAGGCCCACGGTAAAAATGAGCGTTTGGCCCATGTTGAGCCAGGCAAGCGAGGTCCAGGTGCGGATGGCGGCCGATTCATAGCGCGCCATGGACCTGTCAAACCGCTCCGTCTCCATGGCCTCGTTGTTGAAGTATTTGACCGTCTCGTAGTTGATCAGGCTGTCGATGGCTTTGGCGTTGGCGTCTGTATCGGACTCGTTCATTTCGCGCCTGATCCTGATGCGCCACTGCGACGCGCGCACCGTGAACCAGACATAAAGGACGACCACCGCCGCAATGACGCCGACGTAGGAGAAGGAGAACTGGTAGGCGACGACGACGCCCACCAAAATAAACTCGATGGCGGTGGGCAGTGAGTTCAAAATGGTGAACCGCACCAGCGTCTCAATCCCTTTGACGCCGCGCTCGATGACGCGCGAGAGCCCCCCGGTGCGCCGCTCCAGATGGTAGCGTAGGGAAAGGTCGTGCAGATGAACGAAGGTTTGCCGCGCCAGCTGACGCACCGCGTGCTGGCCGACGCTGGCAAACAACGCATCGCGAAGCTGGTTGAAGCCCATCATGACGATGCGCCCCATCCCGTAAGCGATCACAAGCATCACCGGCGCGACGATGAAGGCCGGGAAGTTGATGCCGCGATCCGCTTCAGCCGCCTGCTGGGCGGCGTCCATCCCAAATTCGCTCGCGGTCAGCGCATCGGTTGCCCACTTATACGTGTAAGGGATCAGCACGGTGACCACTTTGGCCACAATGAGCGCCAGGACCGCCAGGCCGACCCGCGCTTTGAGATCTGGCCGTGATTGGGGCCACATGTAAGGCCACAATGCACGCAATGCGCTCAGCATCTGGCCGCGTTCTGCGGTCACGGCGGGCGGTTTGGGGGAATTCGCCAAGGTTTGCCTTTCGCACACAGCCCCGGTGGCCACTCCAGCCGCAGAGCACTGCGGGGAGGCGGGAAGGTGAGCGGCTCAACCGCTCCGGCCGGAGCTTTATCCCCTTAGGCTAACGAAAATTGTGACGAGCCGATAGGCGCGCTTGCGTCCAGCTCTTTGTGGTCGCAGCCGGAGGTATGGGTTGGTGCACGGCGGGCAGACAACTGCCTGCCATGCCTTTGTGGGCAGACAACTGCCTGCCGTGCCTTTTGTGGGCAGACGCTGCCTGCCGTGCCTTTTGTGGGCAGACGCTGCCTGCCGTGCCTTTGTGGGCAGACGCTGGCTGCCGTGCCTTGATTGCCCTTACTCGGCAGCCTCTGTGACCGGCGAGGGCCCGTGGGGGGCGTCTGGCCCGCTGTCTGACATTGCTCGCCGCGTCCGCGCCAGGACGGGTGCATAAACGTCAAGCTCACCCTGAGCGCTTGGGCGCTGCATGGGCTGCTGCGGTGTCGATGCCGGCGGTCTGTCCGCTGGGTCCGACATGGACGGCTGCGCCTCGGTGGCGCCCATTGCCGCGGCGGGCGCACGGGAGACAGGCGCGATGACGGGGGCGTACACCTCACCCTCTGCCAGAACAGGGGCCATTGCCGATCGTGCGCTCATCCGGCGCGCGGTGTCGCCATCGGTTTCTGTTGCGGGGTGGGGCGTGATGTTTCCTGAAGCAATACTCTCCCGAGCCGCTCGTTGCGCAACGGGTGAATGGGGAACAGGGGAAGGATGGACGGGCCCTGGCGCGGCCTCGTTGGGCTGGCCTTCGCTGTACACCGCGGGCGCGATGTCTGGGCCCCCCGATTGAGGGGCACGTGAAACGCCAGTGCCTAATGGTCCGCTCGTCATTTGGTTGGCGCTTCCAGTTGCCCCAAGCGCTGCTGCAGGTTCAGCCATCGGCATCACCGTGGGCTGAGTGGGCATGGCCCCCGCATCAAAGTGCACGACCACACCCGCTGGGCTGCTTTCAAGCGCCGGGCTCCCGGCTGAAACGTTTGCCAAAGCCGGCTGCATTTGCGTTCCACGGCCGGTGAGGCGGCGCGCCGTCCGGCTCATGGTTTCGGGCAATGCCAACAAAACGGGGATCACAATCAGCGTCAAGATGGTGGAGAACGCGAGGCCGGAGATGATGGCGGTGGAAAGCTGCACCCACCAGATCGAGGTGATCCCCCCCACAGCGATGGTGCGGGTGAAAAAGTCCAAGTTGATTTGAGTTGCCATCGGGATCAGGCCCGCGATGGTGGTGATGGTGGTGAGCAAAATAGGCCGCACCCGCTGGGAGGCTGTCGACAGCACCGCGGTCAACACATCCGCTTGGATTTTGCGCTCGCGGTTGAAGGTGTCGATCAGAACGATCGCATTATTCACCACAATCCCGGCCAGCGCGATCACCCCCGTTCCGGTCATGATCACGGAGAATTTCTGCCCTGTGAGCATCATCCCCAGCAACACGCCAAAGACAGACAAAATGATTGTCAAAAGCGTAAGTGCAGTCTGGTAGAAATTGTTGAACTGTGTGACGAGCACCAAGAACATCATCACCAGTGAGGCGACCATCGCCTTCATAAGGAATGAGAAGCTCTCAGCTTGTTCTTCGTTGGCGCCGCGGAAGGTGAAGAATAGCCCGCTTGGCCAGTCCTCGCTTTTGACCCAGGTGTCGAGCTCGGCGATCTTGGCGTTGAGATCATAGCCCTCCGCCTCCACCACGTCGGCCTTCACCGTCATCGCATAAAGCCCCTCGATCCGTGTGATCGCTGAGACCCGTTGTTGAGGGGTAATGTCGATGATGTTGATGAGAGGGACTTGGCCCTTCTCAGTCATCAGCCGCAGGTCATTAAACTGGTCCAGAGAGCGGTCTTCTTCGGGGAACCGCACACGAATGTCGATCTGATCTTCTGAATCGTCCGGCTGATACTTCGACAAGAGTACCCCATTGGTGACGAGCTGGATGATCTGACCAATGGTTTGGATGTTGGCGCCGTAGCGGCCGGCCTCTTCGCGGTCCACATCAAGCTGCCACTCGATGCCGGGGAGAGGGCGGTCATCCTCAATGTCTCTGAGACCTGCAACAGTATCCACTTTTGCCCGCACCCGGGCGGTGGCGGCGAGGAGGCGGTCATAGTCGGTGGAGGTGATTTGGAGCTGGATGTCCTTGCCCGTTGGCGGGCCACCTTGGATCTCGCGCACCTCGGTCTTGATGCCGGCAAAGTTGGTGCGCTCCCGGATATCGGCAAAGATCTCCGTCGCACGGCGCCGGCAGCAATAGTCCACCAGCTCCACCTGAAGCTGGCCGATGAGATCAGCCGGCGCTTCGCCAGCATCGTTGACGCCGCCGCCGCCGCCGGTAGAGCTGCCGGAGGGAAACGCGCTGGTGACGACGTTTTCAACACCATCGATGGCCAGCACTTGGCGTTCAACGTCTTCCACCAGGTGAAGCGCTTCGCGGGCGCTCATATTGCCCCGGGCCGACACCATGATCACGGCAACATCAGGCTCTTCGTCCACGAAGAACTCAACGCCATTGTTGTTGGTCATGAACGACGTCATCACACCGAACGCCACACCCACCACGAGGACAAGGGTGAACGCGATCCCGATGACGTTCCCGGCCAAAAGTTTCAGAACGCGCGTATAAACGCCCGTCAGCCCTTTTACGGCGTTGATGTCGAACACCTTGCGCTCCGGCAAAGGCGCGCGTTTTTTGCCGCGCGATTCCCACCGCCCGGCAAGCTTGGTGGCGATGATGGTGGCAGCAAGGAACGCTGCAGCCGCGGCGGCAAATTTCGCAGGTCCCGCTGCGGACAGGAGCACCATCGCCACGCCAGCCGACGCAAAGCCCGAGAACAGCCCCACAATCAGCGCGTTGGACAGCACCCCGCCCACCACAGGCAAGAACACCAAAGCCGTCAGCAGAGCCACCGACAGGACGATCATCACCATGATCGGCAAGTAGCTCATGAACTCGCCAGGAACGCCCGGCCACAACAGCATGGGCAGGAAGGCAATCAGCGTCGTGGCCGTGGACGAGATGAGTGGCCAGACCATCAGCTTGGCCGCCTGCTTGAAGGCTTCGCGTCGCTCTTCCCCTTCAGCCACGCGCCGGTCTGCGTATTCGACCACCACGATCGCCCCGTCCACCAACAGGCCGACGGTCAGGACGAGGCCAAACATGACCATCATGTTGACCGTCATCCCAAGGCCCGACAGCACGAGGAAGCCAAGGAGAATGGACGTGGGGATCGCAATACCCACGAGAAGCGCTGAGCGGAAACCGAGCGCTGCCACCACCACAATCATCACAAGCACGATGGCGGTGGAGATGGAGGCTTCCAGCCCGCCCAACACCTCATCGATGAAGCTCGACTGGTCGAGGAGAAAGTCCACCTTAATGCTGGAGGGCCAGTCGGCTGTGGCTTCACCGACGACCGCGCGCACAGCCGCGTTGTTCTCAATGATGTTTTCGCCGAGCCGCTTGACCACATTGATGGTGATGGCGGGGCGCCCGTTGACCCTTGTGAAGGTGGTGGGGTCTTTGAAGGAGCGGCGGATCTCGGCAATGTCGCCCACAGTGACAACGCCGGAGGCCTGCTCCTTCACCACCATCGTATAGACATCTTCAGCGTCTTCGATCAGGCCGGGGACTTTGACAGAAAACCGCCCTTCGCCGGTATCCAAAAAGCCGGCCGGCACGAGCTGGTTGTTGTTTTGCAACGATAAGATCAGTTCGACGGGGTCGAGCTCGTAGGTTTCGAGCGCAGTCTTATCGAGGATGACTTCAAGCTGTTCTTCACGCGAGCCCTCAAGATCGGCGGACAGCACGGTGGGGATCGCCTCCAAAAGGTCTTGGAGGCGGCGGGCGTGCTGGAAGAGCGTGCGCTCAGGCACATCACCTGAGAGCGCCACAATAATGGTGGGGACGAGGGAGAAGTTGGTCTCTGTAATGGTGGGCTCTTCAGCGTCCTCAGGCAGGTCAGCTTTGGCCCGGTCCACCTTATCGCGCACGTCGTTGAGGGCTTCATCCTTATCGAAGTCGGCTTCGAACTCTAAGATGATCCCGGCGTGGCTTTCTGAGGCGATGGCGGTGATTTCTTTAAGCCCATCGAGCCCCCGAAGCTGCCGTTCCATGGGCTTGACGAGAAGCCGCTCGGCATCCTCGGGTGAAATCCCCTGTTGGGTGACTGAGACGTAGAAGATGGGAACGTCAATGTCTGGGTTGGCCTCTTTGGGGATGGCCACATAGATGAATGCGCCTGCCACGAGCAGGAAGATCATCAGTGTGAGGAGCGTTCTAGGCTTGGAGAGCAAGCCGTCAAGAACAGCACTCATGCGCCGTTCTCCTGACCTTCGGTCTCGGTCTCTGGCGAGATCCCTTGCGCGGTTTCGGGCTGACGCGATGCGGCCTGTGCCGTTTCCGTCTGAGATGAGCCCGTGGCTGCTGTTTCTTGCTCCGGCGAGACCCTTTGGCCATCCACCACATAGTCCTGGCCAACGGTAATCACTGTCACCTCACTCGGCAGGCCCGTCACCCAAAAACCGTCAGCGTCCTGTCCCGCGATTTTGACCGGGATGAAGGCCACCATCCCGGTTTGGCTGACGGTGCGCACACCAATACGCCCCGCATCAGAAAGGGTAAGAACTCCAGGCGACAGACGGTGCGCCACCACGGGGTCAAGGGGAATGAAGGCCTCTGCCGTGACGCCGGCGCGAAGGGTCAGGCGGTCATTGGGGATGCGCACTTCCACAGTGAAGGTGCGCGTTTCCTCCCGGCCCGTGCGGGAAATGTAAGAGACCGCACCCTCCACGCTCTCACCGGTCACAAGTTCAATATCAACCCGGGCACCGTGGGCGATCTTGCTGACATCGCGCTCAGTCACTTGACCGGTCACAACGATAGGGTCGGCATCCACGATGGTGGCGCAGATCCCGCCAACGCTGAGCACATTGCCCACTTCCGCGAGCGGTTCTTGGACATTGCCGCTGATGGGGGCGCGCACGATGGTGTGCTCCAGCTCGCGTTTCGCGGCGGCAACGGCGGCATTGGCGGCATCCAAGGATGCGCGCGTGGCGGCCACCCGGGTTTGGGACTCAAACCCGCGTCCTTGGAGTTTGCTTGCCGCATCAAACTCCAGCTGGGCTTTGGCCGCTTCCGCCTCGGCCTTGGCAAGCTCTGCCTCCCGCACGCCCCGGTCGAGCCGGCACAGCACATCTCCAGCTTCCACCGTGGAGCCTCGGCTCACCAAGCGCTCATGCACCCGGCCTGTGGTTTCGGCCGCAACCGTCACCAGCGCGTCGGCCCTAGTCCGGCCGCGCATGGTGAGTGTCTGTTCGCGTGTTTCAGACCGGATGGTGCGCACCCGCACGCGGAAGAGTTCAGCCTGCGCGCTGCTGCGCTCCGATGGGGGGCGCACCTTTGCCTCTTCAGCTGAGCCGGACACCACCAGTGTTCCCGACCACATCCAAGCAGCAATGCCCACAGCAAGGGCGATGGCAAGACCAATACGAGCAATCATGACAGCGCGTCCTTACTCAGCGGCATCGGCGATGGGGGGTTGGGCCATGGCAATAAGCGTATCGGCATGGTCATCAAGGTGAGACAGCGAGGCGCCCATGCAGGCCCTGCCATAGTCGACAATCCAAGCAACGCCTGGATTGTCGCATTCGTCTTCAGCAATGCTGTCAAGGTGCGCAATCTCTTCGGTGAGGTGCGCCCGGCGCTCTTCAATGGCAGCGCGCACCACATCGGCAGGCAGCTCGCGGGCAAACTTTGCCACCAGCAGAAACCGGGCCCTGAAAATATCAGGCCCCGGCGGCTCCGAGAGGGCGCTCAAAAGGGCGCTACGCCCCTTTTCGGTGATGGCATAGATCTTCCGCGCCGGCCGGCCGGGCTGGGTTTCTTCACGCACGGTGACAAACGCATCCGTAGCAAGGCGGGCGAGGGCGGGGTAAATCGACCCATAGCTCGCGTCGATGAAGTAGCGATAATCGCCCTCGACGGACTCTTTTTTGATCTCATAGCCCGTCGCCTCGCCGCGATGAAGGATCGCAAGGCATAGCGTGCTGACCGGGCTGAGCGTGTCTTGAGGCAAGCCACCACTCCATATGACGGTCTGATATATGTCAGGCCGGTATATGGCGAAACGAATAGCCACGACAAGGGACGTTCGTCCTAAAGTTTCTCAATTATGCGCGCTCAGTGCGCTTTTAGCTTGATTGCGACAGCATGTGGCACTAATGTCGAGGATCACCTGAGAGATGAAAGAGGGTTGGATGGCGCAAATGCCTGCTGTGGCACGCTCTGGCGTGGCTGATGAGATTGATGTGACGGACGCAACGCAAGGCGAGGCTGAGCGCGACTATATGATGGTTCGCCAGGGTACACGCTGTGCTGGAGCCCATCTCATAGTCGACATTTATGGCGGGACGCTGCTTTCCAACCTGTCGCATATTGAGGAAACACTGCGGCGCTGTGTGGAGGTTGCGGGTGCGACGTTGCTGCACATCCACCTCCATCATTTTGATGACAACGGCGGTGTTTCAGGCGTTGCTGTGCTGGCCGAAAGTCACATCTCGATCCATTCCTGGCCCGAGCATGACTACGCCGCGCTCGACATTTTCATGTGCGGCGAAACCCAGCCCGAAAACTGCATCGACGTTTTGCGCGAAGCGTTCTCACCGGACCAGATTGCGGTGAGCGAGCATTTGCGCGGTCGCGGTCTTTAGGACAATCGTAGCCTCGCCGGCCGCGTCGTCCCAGGTTGCATCTTGGCTGAGTATAGGGCCTTGCCCTCAGCGCGACGGCGGCGCGGTGCCGCACAAGGTTTCAATGTAGCGCGGCAAAGCAAACGCGGCCCTATGGAGGGCAGGCGTCCAGTATTTGAGGTCGCCTGCAATGGCCGCAGAGCGCGCTGACAGCGTTTCAACGGAAACGTCGTGGCGTGCGGTTTTGGCTGAAAAACCGTGCGCCATCGGCCCGCCCGTGTAGCTTGGCACTGTGGTGAGGTAGAACGCGCGCGCCGGAAAGACATCGTTCAGCTGAACGGCGTGGCGCTGAAACCAATCGGGCGTCAAAAAAGGCATCCCGCTTTGGGTCACGAGGATCCCGTCGTCGCGCAGTGCTTGAAAGCACGCCTGATAAAAGTGCGGCTCGAACAAGACCTTTCCAGCGCCCACTGGATCAGGTGAGTCTACGATGATCACGTCGAACTGTTTGTCGGTTTGCGCCACAAAGGCGGCGCCGTCGGTGATCACAAGCTTCAAACGCGGGCTATCAAAGGCGCCATCGCTCACCTGCGGTAAGTGTTCGCGGGCAAGATCGACGACGGCTTGATCGATCTCCACAAGCGTCACAGCCTCCACACCCTGGTGACGCAAAACCTCGCGGGCAATTCCGCCGTCACCACCGCCGATGATCAGCACCTCTTTGGCGGCGCCATGGGCAAAAAGCGGCACATGCGCCATCATCTCATGGTAGATGAATTCATCAGCGGTGGTGACCTGGATGGCCCCGTCCAAGATCATCACGCGCCCGAATGTGGCGTTGTTGAAGAGCGCTAGATTTTGAACGCTATCGGCTGTGTGGACATCGCCTTGCGCAAGGAGTGCGGTGCGAAAGCCCTGATCATCGTTGACGTGCTCTATCACCCAGCGCCCAGCCGTCGTCTCGCTCATCACCACCCCTTCCGCTTTGCTTCGTGATTAGCAGAAGCTACGTTTTGCCACCGGTCCTTTGTGCCCATCCATGGCAGTCGCGGCCGGGTTTGGAAAGCCAAGGGGTGGATGCTGCCGTGTCACAACCGGCAGCACCAAGGCGCCACCAACCCGCGCACTGAGATGGACTAAGCAACCGCGGGTCGCGTGCCCACCCACGTGTCGCGCACGATGTCTTGATGGACCGAAAGCCATCGATCAGATCCTGCGCGACACCAACGCGTCAGCACCGGGTCAACGGGCTCATGGAGAATGGCGAGGGTTTCGCCTGTGCGAAGATCAATTTTGTGAAGATCTGTTTGGAGAAAGGCTCCGGTGAATATTTCGCCCAAACCCTCCAATGTCTTGCGCATGTTGACTTCGATAGATGGGAAGCGGGCCTCTAGATAAAAGGAAGATTGTGCCAATTGTTCATCGGCTGGCATCTGTGAAACGCCGGCAATCCATATTTCCCGCCCAAGTTCATCCCGTGCAGGGTCAAGATATTTATCGCAATAGCGCGATTGAGGTGAAGCCCAAAGGCATGGGAATATCCTAACGTGCAGCTGCCCGACCGTGGGAAGAAGACTGCAGTGCGGGCCCAATTCGAGCTCATCAATATGCTGGACGCCAAAGATGAGCCAATTCGAGGATGCCTTGGCCTTCTGCGGCGTCGTTTCGGCCAAAGACCGACTTTCCGTGTCGGGACTTTGCTGGAGTTCGACCAATAAAGCGTCCGGGAAAGCGGCCATGGCTTCGCACACAATGTGCCGCGACGTTTCTTCAGTCACAGCAGCGCAGTAAGCTTTCCAAAATGTCGTTGCGCCAGAAAAGTCAAAGCCGTCGAAGCTGGCGGCATCTGGGTCCACCTCCTGCGGGACCTTGCCATTGACCGTCACGCCAAGGCATTTGCAGACTTGTGTCAGCGACATGAAGCCATCGAGGAAGTCCCCGACCTCTTCTTCAAAGATGAGCTCTCCAGCAAGGATCGGGTCACCGCCGACGTCGTAGGAGATCTCAACGCTCAGCGCCCCGTGGCGGTAGCGAATATAGACCGCGCGCCCGTCATGGGTTGTGCCGTGGAACTGGGACGGGCACGCACCTCCGCCGGAAAGATCGGCGAGATCAAGGTTAAGCGGCTCAATGTTTTTTGTTGATCGAAATGAGTACATCACGGCGCAATCCATCCGGCAGATACGCACTCAGACACACCTTCACACTGTATGGCGTTCTCGGCAAATCCCGTGAAGTATGTGATGCGCCGATACTCATCCTGTTGCGTTTATTCAACACATGGAAATAGACGCCGGATGTGAGCAAAAGTGATCGGTGGGAGTCGCGATGCGGTCCACGAAATAGATCGGTGAACTTGATCGGGCGCTTGGCGCTGTTTTGAGAGGCTTAGCGGGTTTTTTCGCGTGATGGGGTTCTGCGAGGAGGATCGTACCCCGGCAATGCTGCCGTCACGCCAACTTTGCCAATACTATTCTTGGAAGGGGGGGGGCGGGACTGGGTCCGCCGTCAGTACGCGCACCCGCACATCAGCACGGCAGCGTCGGGGGAGCAGACACACAATTGGTGGGCGGCGACGCGTATGCTGCGCCGCCCAATATTTGTTGTCGTTCTCAACGCAGGTGACGGTTTGCTGCCCACTGCGATAAGCGCAGTCCGCCAGGATGACTGCAGGCAGGCATCCTGGACAGACGTTAGACGAGTTCGTCGGGTGCAGAATGCGTCAGGGAGTAGGCCGATTGATCCGGAAGTGCCGGCGGACCACCCAGCCAGTTGTAGCGGGCGGTGGACAGCAAGATGAAGTGGATCACGATCGCCAAGATGAACAGGAACGAGGCCAGCCCAATCAGCAGACGCCGCGGATCAAAGAGAAGCCAAAGTCGCCACATGTTGAGTTTTCCTTCTAGCCGATCAGCGGGCTGGCAAGAGTTGCGACAGTTGTCAGCCCTTCGGAGAGGGACGACGTCTGATCAGGAAGCGCCAAGAACCAAGGCTTCCACATCCACATTAAGATGTGGGCCACGATTGCGATAAACGTGAAGCCTAAAAACCCCGTGATAAAGACACCGTGAAACGCCTTGGCCTCATGTTCGGTGAGGCCGGACAGCGACACGGTCCGTTCTGGCTCAACTGCCATTCATTTTCCTCCAGATACGACCCCAACGGGTCACGCCGCCAGACGGCGGCCATCATGTCGCGGAGCTCCACGACCACACCCTCCGGCACAGGCCGGAAGCTTTTAGTGCCGGTAGGCGTAAGCGAGCGCCGAGGAGGCGGTCGACTTGGCATCCTGCACAATGGAACGGCGCGGGCCTGTCGCTTGCGCAAACGTCACAAGGCGGGTCAGCGCAAAGACTGTCACAAGGACAGCCGTGGTCAGCGCAAACAAAACCGTGTATTCGCGCGCCCGCCCTTTGGCTGGATCAAGGGCTGTGCCTTCAAGCCGTTCAGCAATGGATGGCCGCGTGACCGCAACCGGCTCGACCCGCTCCAAGATATGGCTCGTCATCCAACTACCTCCTCAGCGTCTTGGCCTGAGACATCGCAAGCCCGAACAGTGGTTGTGCCGCGCGTTTCTGCGCGACGTTCGGCGTCTTCTCTAAGCCGCTTTGCGGCTGAGATTCGGGTGAGAATGGGCGCATTCGCCACCAGCTCATCAAGCATCGCCCGCGCATCCTTCGACCATTGAAGGCGCGGTGCATCGGCCGGCGTTGCGGCGACTTTGTCCATGTCGCCCGCCAGCGGCAGAATGTGAAACAGCGCATCAAAGAGGCCGTTGCAGACCTCCTGGAGCACGTAGGTGGCGCCGCTGTAGCCCATGAAGGGCGTGCCCGTATGCCGGCGGATAATGGGCAGCGGAAAGCTCGCCGGAATAAACGCCGAACGCCGGCCAGCCTCCGCCAAGTACATTTTTTCGTTGTAGGAGCCGAACACCAACAGCGGCGGATTATTCGCGAGCGCGTCTTGTACCGACTGGTTGTCGATCTTCTCACCCGCACGCCGCACCGTGAGGTGAGCGCACGGAAAGCCAAGATCATCTTCAAGATAATGGCGCACGCCGCGGGCGTAGGTTTCGCCTGCCACAATGGCAAAGCTTGCCGTGCCAAAAAAGTCCTGGGTGACGGACCGCCACAAATCCCAAAGGGGTTTCAGTGTGGTGTGCCTTTCACGCTCGATGAAGGGTTCGGGGTCAAGCCCCAAGATTTCGCCCAGCGTGCGCAAGAATTGGGTGGTGGATGAAAGCCCAATCGGCGCCTGCAAATAAGGCCGGTCGAGGGCTTCGCACAGGCCGCGCCCAAACTCGCGGTAAAGGCAAATATTGGCGTCCGCATCCACAAGGCGTGGCGTGTCGTCGATGTGGGCGGCCAGCGGATAGACGAGGTTGATTTGCGCGCCGATCCCCTCCACCAGGCGGCGGATTTCGGCAAGGTCTGATGGGCCGTTGAACATCCCGTAGGCGGAGCCGATGATGTTCACCCGCGGCCGCTCGCCCTCCTGCCGAGGCCTAGGCTTGGGCGCTTTGCCCTTTTTCAGCCCATACTGGGTCCAAAGCCAGGAGAGCGCCCTGTCAGCCGACTGCCACTGATCTTCGTCGATGGTGCGGGGCAAAAAGCGCTGGATTGCTGTGCCTTCAGGGGTCACCCCACCGCCGATCATCTCAGCGATCGAACCTGTCACCACAACGCTTGGGGTGCCCGAATTCAGCACCTCCCAGGCCCGCTTCATCGCCCCTTCAGTGCCTTTGCGCCCCAGCTCCTCTTCCGCAAGGCCGGTGACCACAATGGGAAGCTCATGGGG